>JBDSEK010000098.1:0-2708 GCA_039920085.1 Devosia sp.
AGCATCTTGCGCGCGATGAGATCGGCATCGCGCGTCTCCTTGAGCGCTTCGAGCTGCTCGAATTTCGGTGCGGTCTGGATGCTCATTGACGCCTCTCGACCGATAGATGGTGACGATCCGCGGTTAGCCAAGCGAGCCGTCTTCGGATCGCTTGGTCCAGAGCACTAACGAATCGCCCAGTGTTAACGGGTCTTGATGGCTAGCACGCAAACGTGAACATAACAAGAACATCTGGCGGGTGGCTGAGCGAGCCGTTTCCGGATCGATCAGTCCAGAGCGCAAACAAGCTAGTGCCGCTTGAAGTATTGCACCTCGCGCTCGTGCTTTTCGGCACCCGCTCGCGTCGGAAAGGTACCGAGATTTCGCCGCTTGCCTGTTTTGGGCTCGGCCTTGCGGGAATAGAGGCGATACTCGCCGGATTTGAGCTTGCGGATCATGCTGCGCACTCCTTGCGAAGAGAACGCCGGGGCAGCGCCAGTGTTCCCGTTGCTCAGTCGTCGGCGATAGGCCTAGCGTTCCGCCAGCCGCGGCATCAACTCGACGAAATTGCAGGGCAGGTGGCGGTTGTCGAGCTGAGCCCCGAGGATCCCTTCCCAGGCGTCGCGGCATGCGCCGCGCGAGCCGGGCAACACGAAGACGAAGGTTTCGCCGATCAGTCCGCCAGTTGCACGCGATTGCAGCGACGAGGTGCCGATGGTCGTTGCCGAATATTGATGGAAGAGCACCGAGAACCCATCCATCTTTTTCTGGAACAGCGGCTCCAGCGCTTCGGGGGTCACGTCACGCCCGGAGAACCCCGTTCCACCGGTGGTGATCACCGCATCGATCGTTGGGTCGTTCACCCAGCGCATCACCACATTGCGGATCGCGTGAATGTCGTCCTTGCACAGTGCGCGTTCGGCGCAGCGATGGCCGTCCTCCTCGAGCAGCGATTTGAGCAGGGCGCCAGCGGTGTCGGTATCGAGCCTGCGCGTATCGCTTACGGCCAGCACCGCGATCGAAAGCGGCGTGAACGCCTTGCTGAGGTCAAGCTCCGACTTGAACATCTTTGTCCTTGTTGGGGTCGTCTTCGTCCGCCTCGGGCTCGATCAGCGGCGTCACCGCCGCCGGCTCGACCGTCGCCGCGACCAGCGGTTCAGGCTTGAGGCCCGCGCTCGTGCCGCGCGGCAAATCCTCTTGCGTCTCCTCCGACCGCGGGTCAAGCGCGACGGTGCCCGGCGACACGCCCTTTTCGGCATTCATCGCCCGGAAACGGATGCGGCCGCCGACGCGGACGGGCCGGATCTTCATGCGAAGGAACGCCGTCAGCGCCAGTGCCCCATGGAACGTCGCCGTGACCAGGAACAGCCCAACCGGCGCGTAAATGCTCATGACAAAGGCGGCGAGCGCCGGGCCAATGGCGAGGCCACTTCCCAGCACCAGCAGCATGCCGCCCGCGACGCGTCCGAACTCGCCCTCCTTGGCGAAGTCGTTGGCGTGCGCCACCGCGATTGCATAAATCGGATAGGCCGAGAACCCATAGGCGCCGAACAGGACATACATCCACCAGCCGCCGCGCGGATTGGTGATCAGCATCAAAAAGCCGACCAGCGCGGCGATGCCGCCGAGCCACACGATGACCATGCGGCGATCCATCGTGTCGCTCAGCCGTCCGGCCGGGATCTGCGCGATGGCGCCGAGCACCGCGGTCGCGGCGAAGAGATAGGCGATACCCGCCGCATCGAGCCCCTGATCATGGCCGTAGACGGGCGCCAGCGTGCCGAACGTGCCATTCGCCATGCCGACCGAGAAGGCCGCGATCACCGCCAGCGGCGATGTTTTGTAGAGCAGCCGTACATCGAGCCGCGCCGAAGCCAGCGGCCGCGGCTGCGGCGTCGAGGTGAGCGCGCTCGGCAGGATGGCGAGGATGAGACTGATCGCGCCGATGACGAAGGGCAGGGCGCCAGTGACGCCCGTCACCGACATCGCTAGCTGGCCCAGGGTCGAGGCGGTCATGTTGATCGTGGTGTAGATCGAAAAGATCGTGCCGCGGCTCTTGTTGTCGGCGACCTCGTTGAGCCAGCTTTCGACGATCATCGCGGCACCGGCAAAGCAGAAGCCGGAAAAGGCCCGCATCACGATCCAGCCGACATCGTTGATCCACATGAGATTGAGCAGGATCGTCACCGTGCCGATCGTCGCCATGATCGAGAACGCCCTGATATGCCCGACCCGCTGCACCAGCATCGGCACCGCGATCGAACCGGCGATGAACCCCACCGACCAGCCCGTACCGATGAGGCCCAGCGCCAGCAGCGAGAACCCCTCCTCGGCGCCGCGGACACTGAGCAACAGCCCCTGCAGCCCGCCGCCAAACAGCAGCAGGGCCGAGCCGAGAAACAGAGCATAGATTTTGACGACGGAGGACATTTGCCGCTTCCAATAGCACCGGAAGTTTGCCGCGTGACCGTCAACACCGGAAAAATTCGCGGCGCGGGCTCAGCCCATTCCGATTCCTTGCTTAACGAGCCCTTGCGTCGGGCTCTGAGCGTTAGGTGATGTCAGCGCCATCCCTAGTAACGCCGTCGCTTAGCGGAGGATCCCGCGGGCCATCGCCGCCCTCAGGCTCAGCATGTCCTTCCACGCCTGCGCCTTGGCGCCGGGCGTGCGCAGCAGGAAGGCTGGATGCAACGTCGGCAGCACCGGACCCGTCCAGCTGCCGATATTCA
>JBDSEK010000099.1:0-34812 GCA_039920085.1 Devosia sp.
TCACGCATGTGATCAATTACGAGCTGCCGGACGATGCCGAGAACTACGTCCACCGTATCGGCCGCACGGCGCGCAACGGTGCTTCGGGGTTTGCCATCACGCTCTGCGACGGCACCGAGCGCGGCAAGCTGCGCGACGTCGAGCGGCTGATCCGCCGCACGCTGCCGGTCAGCGGTGAACTCAAGGGCGCCGAGGCCAAGCTGGCCGATGCGCCCAAGGGCCATCGCGGGGAGGCCCGCCCGCAGCAGGCGCGTCGCCCCAACGAGCAGCGCCCGCAGCGCAATGCGGGCCGGCATTTCTCCGGCGCCAAGAAGGCGGCCATTGTCGGCGAGCGCGCCGAGCACAAGCCGCGTCAGCAGCAGAAGGCAGCGCCGCGCAGCGACGCGCCGGTTCCAGCGGCCGCCAAGAGCACATGGTGGGAAAAGCCCACCGGATCGGGCAATCCAACGCCGCCAAAGGCGCGCTGGAGCAAGGGCCAGAAGGATGTCGCAAAGACCACGCGAAGCGCCCAGCGGCCGCGTCCGCGCCAACAAGTCTCGGCATAAGCCGAAAGCTAAAAGGCGGCCCTTGGGTCGCCTTTTTAGTTTGGCTCGCCCCACCAGGCGAGCCTGGCCCTATCCAGCGCCGCTCCAATTGTCGCGTTGGTGCCGGGCGGCGGCTGCCATTGCCGCATTCGGGCGGCGCGCCCCGCCTCGGACCGGCAAATCCGCCGCCGCCACATTGATGAACGCCAGCCGATCGGCGGTTTCTGGGAACGTTCAGGCCCCAGACGGCATTCTCGCGGTCAATATCGGCCCCATGGCTTTCTCGCGAGACCCAAAAAATGTTGAAATTGGCGCTTGTTGCTTTGTTTGCTCTCTCCCTCGGGGCCTTGGCGGCCGCGGCATCAACCATTCCGGCCGAGTCCGAAGCGTTCGGGCCCAAGGCAGTCGCGATTGCCACCGCTGGCTTCTAAGCCGTTCGCGCCGTGACTCTTTGGCAATTGCTGATTGTGGTGGGTCTCGTAGTGGCCGTCTTCGCGGTCGCTGCCGGCACCGTGGTGATCTGAGGCTAGGCCGCCATCGCAGCCCCGGTCAGCGCAGCCATGGCCCGATCGGTCAGATCTTCCGCGTCGGCCGCTGATAGCACGTGACCGGGGTAACCGACCTTGAGGTCGATGGCCCCTTCCGTTTCCATCGTGACGATAAAGAGAGAAGGGCCGAACATATCGATGGTGACGCCACCGCTGCCGCTGTCGATGCGGAACGGCCCGTAACTGCGAACACCATAGGACTGGCCGGCGGTGGTGATCGCGATGCCGTCGAGGCGACCGCGATGCATCATGGTGGGGATGGCTTCCTTGCGAAGTATTTCCCACGAGGCGAGCTTCATGATCGAAGCCGATGCCTGATCGCGAGCAATGGTGGAGATCAGCTTGAAAGAAAGATCGGCCGCCATAAACCAGAAATCAGCGGTGATGTCGTGCCGGGTGCGCAAAATGTCGATGTAGCAGCCGAACGCGGTAACCGGGAGCGGTGGCTTCATCATCCGCCGTAGTTCGACGGTCGAGAGGATTGTCATCTCGTCGAGGCCGAACTTGTCTCTGGTGGCGACAAGAAAGGCGGCGCCGATCGCGCCATGCATCGTCGCCTTGTGTTGCTTGAGAGCCGCTCGTAGCGGTTCGGCCAAATTCGCGCCGATCTGCCGCTCGATCGAGAGGCTCGCCTTGACCGGGTTAGGGACTTCGGTTTTGGGGAAGCGAATGGCACGTTGATAGGGCTTGCGGCCGCTATCAGGTTTTTTCGGCAATCCCTCTTCCAGCGAGGGTGGCAGACCGATCCGCACGGGGGGCTGCTTTTCCATCGTTTCGGGATCGGCGAAATATTTGAAAAGCTGGTCGAAGAGCATGCTGCCGGCCTGCGCATCGGCGATGGCATGATCCATGGTCAGCACCATGTGATTGAGGTCGGCCCCTTCATGGGTCCGGACGAGGACCAGTCTGATGCGCGGGTTTTTCTCGAGCGCAATCGGGATTTTGGCCTCTTCGGCCTGGATCCTCCGCCAGGCTTCGGGGTCGGGGTCGGTCACGACACGAATGGGGACCTCGCTGGTACCGCGCGTGTCGAACCAAGGGATCGGATAGACAAAGGGCGGGACGGCGTTGAAGGTGCGGCCCTCATAGCGGATATGCGCGTTGAGGACCGGATGCTGGCTTTGCAGCCAGCGGAAGGCCCGCCGCAGCAAATCGGGGGTCAGTGGACCGTTGATGTGCGAGCAGCCGGTGGGGACAAGGCCGCCAAGCATGTGGAAATAGTGAAAGATCCGCTCCTGCTCACCCAGGGGGCGGGTCTCGACGATCTGAGGGATTAACGCCACTTGCCTGCTTCCGATCACATCGCGACAGAGCCCTTTGAGGCCGCCGCGGGAATGGTTAGTATGTTCCTCAGTTCGTTAGTAGAGGTCGTGCGATGAGCCAGGTTGAACAGTCAATCATGAACCATATCCGCGAAGTGGCGGCAGGATCGAACGTGACAGTCACCCGCGATGTCGGGTTGCTCGATTCGGGCCTGCTCGATTCCATCAATCTGGTCGGTCTCATTCAATTCCTCGAAGAGCAGTTCTCAATCAAGATACCCGACAGCGACATCAGCGCCGACCTGTTCGCGTCTCCGGCTTCGGTCATCGCCTATGTCGAGCGGCGCCTGGGCGTTGCCGATGCCCAGCCCGCAGCCCTGTCACCGGTCTAAGCCGTTTCCATCAGCTTGCCGCGCAGCACTTTGCCTGCGGCGCTCTTGGGCAATTCGTCGCGGAATTCGACCAGACCGGGCACTTTTTCCGAGGACAGGCGCTCGCGGCAATAGCGGACAAGAACGTCCGCCCCCACATCGTCCTTGCGGACCACGACCGCCTTAAGACGCTGTTCCTTGGTGCGAGGATCGGGAATACCGACGACGCAGACTTCGGCTACCCCCGGATGGTGCAGAAGGACTTCTTCGACCTCGTATGGGTCGACTTTGTGCCCTGCGACTTCAATCAGGAGCTTGAGGCGACCCTTGATGTAGAGGTGGCCATTGTCGCCGAGGCCGCCGATGTCGCCCGTATGGAACTTGCCATTGCGGATGGTCGCGGCGTTGCTTTCCGCTGCGTCGAGATAACCCTTGGTCACCCACGGTGCACTGACGACGACTTCACCGAAGCCGGGGCCGAAGGGATTTTCCGCCGGCTCGATCCACAGCTCCAGCCCTTCGACGGGCCGGCCGCACGAATCCCAGGTCCACTCCGGCGTCACTTGAGCGTTGATCGATATGGCGAGGCACTCGGTCGAACCGTAGCTCTGGATAATGTCCTTGCCGAAGCGCGACTTGAAGTTTCGATATGTCTCCTCGCGCATGGCGATGGCCCCCGACTGCACCTTGCGCAGCTTGCTGAAGTCGAGGTCATCCTGCACAGACGAGATTGCATCGAACATGAAGGGAACGCCCATCAACAGGGTCACGCCGTTTTCCTCGATCGCCTTGGCAAAGCGGCCGCGAGACAAAGCGAAGGGCTGTGGATCGCTCCAGTAGAACGTCGTCGCGTTGGCGGTCGCCATAAACACGGCGCTGAGGAACCCCATGGCGTGGCTGCCCGGCATCATGTTGATCTGGATGTCGGTGGGCAGGGTGTCCCCGATCATCCCTGTGATGAGTTCGCCATGCGTATGAGGCACGACCTTGGGGATGCCGGTCGAGCCCGAGGAAAACATGTAGAGGGCTTCGTCATCCGGTCCGATGACAGGCAACTGGCCCATCGGGTAGCGCTCCAGTTCGGCCACCGCGTCGCGTCCGGTCCCGCCGGCGACGAAGAGCGGGTAGCGTCCAGCGCCGCCGAGATCGGCGAGCAAGTTGGCGCCGGTTTCGGCATAGGAAGCTGAGGCGATCAAGGCGCGAACGTGGGCTTTCCGCGCCGTCATCGCCAGCTCGGCGCGGGGCGCGAGGGCGTTAAGCGGCACCGCGATCCCGCCGGCGGCGAAAACCGCATAGGCCAGGATGAGGAGCTCTGGGCCGTTGACCATCAGGATGCCGACGGGGGTGCCCTTTTCGATTCCTCGATCGATCAGTCCGGTGGCGATGCGCCCGGCGCGTTCAGCTACGTCCGGATAGGAGGTGAAAACACCATCTTTCTTGAGACCAGACTGCGGGCGTCCCGTGTTGGATACCTCGACCAGCTTTTGGTACAGCATCGAACTTAACCTCCCTCACTCATCGCTACCCACCGGCACTTTTATACCGGGTTTGGATAGGAGGGGATACAGAGCTTGCCAAAATGGTCAATCTTGGGACGTCGAGATTGTAGGCTGTGCCAAGGTTTGGTGCTTTCACCGACCCACGGATCAGCTCAGCGGAATGCCGGCATTGCCCTTGCCGTTCTGATACACCGCCGAAAGATCGGCGTAGAGCGCGGTAAGGTCATCGACCCGGGCGACGAGCCGTTCCTTGGAGCCGCGATCGAGGCCGGCGATCATCTTGCTCATATCGTGGCTAACAAAATAGGGATTGGCGCGGTTGTAGAGGTCGCGGCCGGGCGGAACGACGTCGCGGTCGGGGTCAGGCACGGCGTAGACCGCCCTGAGGATCTGAATGTCGTAGGGGATGGCGAAGTTCTCTGCCGAATCCTGATGGCTGAACAGGAAGTAAAAATTGTCGAAGCCGGACCAGGTGATGCCGCTCAGGCAGAGCGAGCATGGTTCGTGCGTCGCAAGAAACAGGCAGTCCTTCGGATCAGGTCGCCTCGAGCGTGGGAGTTCATAGAAACGCTTGATGGCGTGCATCTCGCCATGCCAGAGCGGATTTTCCATCTCGTTGTTGGTTTCCGCCACGACGAGCGACAAATCGGCTTTGCGGAGGATCGCGGCGCCAAACAGCTTATTGCCCGCTTCGACGCCCTTGCGGGTCAAAGGGGCGATGTCGTGCTCGATCACATCGAGCAGGCGGCCGAGCAGAATTGGCGTGTCCATCCCGTCCCGATGACCGCGGAGCAGGGCGGATAAGTCAAGCCACAGCGAAGTGAATGATGATTGTGCCGGTCGCGTCGAGAAAGTGCAGTTCGCCTTCGGCGGCGGCGAAGGATTTGGTGGCGGCAAGCGCGGCGAAATAGTCGACCTCCTGCTGCATCCCGGGTCCGAGACAAGCCTTGTTGGTCGAGCGGATACTGCCGATGCGGATCTCGCTGCCCTCGAGCAGGATGGGCGCCGACCAGTTGTTGCAGCCGCCAATACCGATCGCCTTCATCTCCTCAGTGATCTTGAAGGTCGAGAGCCGGGTCGGGGTCGGCTCGCCGTTGATCTCGATGGCGGTCCAGGTCGAGCCGATGATGGCGGGGGCCATTGGCATGGGTTTGTCCGGTGCTGGTTGCGCGAAGAGAGGGGACGGGGCGAAGAGTGCCACGGCGAAAACCACCGACAAGAGTCGAAGAGTGATCCGCATTGCCCGACACGTCTAGAGGAGGATTGTGGAGGAAATCCGGAGGCGGCGGTCAGCCTTGCGCCGTTATCGTCCAGGGTATGTCGAAACGATATTCTTCGAGATTGTTGCCCGGACCGCCGCGATCGAGGACCAGAAAATCGCTTTCGGCCTCGAGCGGAGTCAGCACACCATGCCAGCAATTCATCGCGATGTTGACGCCCTGTCCCGGCGCGGTGACGAAGGCACGTGGGGTGCCGGGCCGCCCGCCCTCATCGGGCGTGACGATGACGAGGAAGGGCCGGGGCGAAAGCGGATAGAAGGCCTGGGTGCCGAGGGGATGACGTTCGACCATCGTCAGCGTGTAGGGAAGCGCGAAAGCACGGCCGCGAAAGATCGAGATCAGCGGCCGGGGATTCGCGCCGGCAAGTTCGATCCTGGCGAGGTCGTGGAAGCGTGTGGTGTTGCCGCCGTTGATTGGGAAATGTTCCGCTCCCGCCGTCTCGATGATTTGCCCGAAAGGCAAAAAGCCCTCGCAGGTCAGCGGCTCGGCGTGCAGCGTTCGATTCACGCTGCCAGTCTTCCAAACAGGCGCAGCCGCGAGACGCCGCCATCGGGAAAGATGTTGAGCCGCACATGTGTCACAGCGCCCAGGGCGTTGACCTTGTCGAAGCGGTGAATGGCGTCGGGCTTCAGCTTTTGCGGCCCGATCAATTCGGGCCAGAACATCGAGGAGGCGGTGACCGCATCGTCGAGATTGCCGACGCCCTGGCCGAGGTCGGTCGCCAGGATCGAGAAGCTGTCGGGATAGTTGCCCTTATAGTGGGCGGTATCGATTTCGATCTGCTCGATGACGCCACGCGCACCCAGAGCAATGATAATCCAGTCGTTCCCGGGCACGCGGCGGCGACGTGTTTCCCAACCATCGCCCATATCGAGGCCACGGCCGGGCGCGAGGAGGCGGTGAAAGGCGCCGTAGTGGGCGTCGGAAAAGGCGATGACGCGTCCGCCATTGAGGCCGGAGGCGAGGTCTATGCTCTGGCCGCGCAGCGCAATGTCGTCGATATGCGGCTCGCCATAGACGCGCAACCGCGCCACTCCGCCATCGGGATAGATGTGGAGGCGAACGTGACTCCACACGCTTTGGGAGGCGCTTGGCAAATAGTGGTGGGCCGATGGGCCAAGCGGGGTCAGCGGCAGGATCTCGGTCCAAGCGGTGCCCTCGCCGGGGTCGCCTTTGACGACGCAAGCCTCGATCCGGCAGGCGGGCGGATAGTTTCCGGTGAAATGCGAGGTATCGACGTCAAAGCCGCGGATCACGCCAGGAGCGGCAAGTCTGACGATGGCGTAGTCATTGCCGGCAGTCCGCTTGCGGCGGCTTTCCCAGCCATCCATCCATTTGCCGTTGTCGTCATATTTGTCGGCGACAAAGATCGCCGGGGCGTCGGCGAGCATGCGGCTCACATCGGCGAAGAAATCGTCGGTGGCGTAAAGCGCTTTCGCCCCGAGCCCGCCCGACGCCAGATTGACAGCGTTGCGCGCGAAATCGGGCATCGCGGCGGATTTGCTGGTGGGCGCTTCGCTCATAATCGGTCTCGTCGGTCAGCGTGAGATAACGCATCGCAGGGTCGGAGGATAGGGCGAGGGCCGATCGCGGTAAGCGCCATATTGATGATTGAGCCGGGGGCCGGAAGTCACCATTCGCTAAGGATTGCGGCGCAAGATTTGCTTCATGCACGCGCCGCGTCTCGATGAGGAACAAGCCCGGCCGGTGCTGAACCTGGTTCAGCACAATGACACGCTGCGCGCGGTCCTAGGCTGGGTGCATGATCTGCTGGCCGAAAAGCAGCAGCCCGACACCTCGATCGAATGGGAAGACGGCGAAGAGCACGAGGACGAGGCGGTCGCCGACTAGCGCCTAGCCCCTGGGCTGAACCCTGTAGTCGGCCGTCCAGGTGCCGGCCGCGATATGCTCGTTCTCGTGCATCGGCTCGCGGAAATCTTCCCTGAGCGCTGCCTCATACCATTCCATCATCGCCGGCAAATCGAGCAGGCGATGCGCGTAGGCCATCGCGGCTTCGCTGAGCTTGATGCCGTAGGTCTGGACGCGGAAGGCGACCGGGCAGAAGAAGGCGTCGACGGCGGTGAAGTGCGCGCCGGCCAGAAATGGCCCGCCGAAACGCTTGAGGCCTTCGGTCCACAGCTCATCGAGCCGGTCGAAGTCGCGCTGCAGAGGGGGTGTGGTGGCAGGGAGCTTGACGCGGATGCCGCAGTTCATGCCGCACAGATTGCGCAGGCTCGAAAAGCCACCGTGCATTTCGGCCGCGGCCGAGCGAGCCCAATCGCGCGCGTGTTGATTGGAGGGCCAGACGCCCGCGTGGCGCTCGGCGAGATATTCGGTGATGCCAAGGGTATCCCAGACCTTGTTGCCGCCGTGATCGAGCACCGGAACGAGTCCGGTGGGCGAGAATTTGCGGAAATCGTTGTAGGAGGGCCGATCATCCGGGAATTGATGGAACTTCTCCTCGAACGGAATGCCGAGGGTTTTCATTAGCACCCAGGCGCGCAGCGACCAGCTCGAGTAGTTCTTGTTGCCAATGTGAAGGGCGTACACAAAAGTCTCCTGGAATTGCCCGGGTTTCAACGATCCCACAGGCGCTTGTTCGACCGATCGCTACAGCTCCGGCAAGAGGGCGCGCAGTCTCAGCAAGGCGATGCGTTCGACCTGGGCGGACGCAGTGGCAAGTTCGGTGTGGCGGTCATTGCCGAGGCGCGTGCGGAAGGCTTCTAAGATCATCGCCTTAGTATTGTCGCGCACGGCGATGATGAAAGGGAAGCCGAACTTTTCAACGTAGGCCCGATTCAGCGTTGTGAATTCCGCCCGCTCGTCATCGGTCAACGCATCGAGGCCGGCGCTCGCCTGCTCGGCGGTGGAGGCCTCGGTGAGACGCTTGGCGGCGGCGAGCTTGCCGGCGAGGTCGGGGTGGGCGGCGAGGACGCCGAGACGCTCGCTCTCGCTCGCCATGCGTAACTGGTTGCGGAGCGCGAAGTGGAGGCCGCTGGCGGTGTCGTTAGCCGGGGCGAGTTCGCCATCGAAGGCGCGCTCGGCGATCCAGGGCGAATGCTCGAAGATGCCGCCGAAGGCGGCTAGAAAGCCGACGCGGTCCATTTCCGACGGGATCATGGCGGGCGTCTCATAGCGGTGATGCTCGGCCCAATGCCTCGCGATGTCGATGCGGCGCGCGATCCAGACTTTGTCTTTGGCTTGAATGTAGTCGAGGAATCGCCTCAGCCCGGCGAAGCGGCCGGGCATGCCGACCAGGCGGCAATGAAGGCCAAGCGACATCATCTTGGGCATGCCGCGACGGCCTTCCTCATAGAGGATGTCGAAGCTGTCCTTGAGGACCTGATAGTATTCCTCGCCATTGTTGAAGCCGGGCGCGGTGACGAAGCGCATATCGTTGAGCGCGAGGGTGTAGGGGACCACCAGCGTCGGCTCACCCTGATGGACGCGCCAATAGGGCAGATCGTCGTCATAGGTGTCTGAAATCCAGGCGAAGCCGCCCGCTTCGGACACCAAGTCGAGCGTCTGCAGGGAAGAGCGGCCGGTGTACCACCCGGTGGGGCGCGCGCCGGTCGCGATGGTGTGGAGGTGGATGGCCTCGGCGATCGATGCGCGCTCCTCCGCCTCGGGCATGTCCTTGTGCTGGACCCATTTGAGTCCGTGGCTGGCGATCTCCCAGCCGGCCTCCTGCATCGCAAGCAATTGTTGCGGGGCCCGCAAGAGGGCCGTCGCGACGCCAAAGACGGTGATCGGCAGCCTGTGTTCGGTGAAGTAGCGATGAAGCCGCCAGAAGCCGGCGCGGGCGCCATATTCGTACATCGACTCCATATTGGCATGGCGCTGGTTCGGCCAGGGCTGGGCGCCGATCACGTCAGAGAGGAAGGCCTCGGACGCATTGTCGCCGTGGAGGATATTGTTCTCGCCGCCTTCCTCGTAGTTGAGGACGATCTGCACCGCGACATAGGCGCCGCCGGGCCAGTTGGCGTCCGGGGGAGTCCGGCCATAGCCGAGCATGTTGCGGGGGTATCTCATGTGGCCACCGTCGCGAGTTCTGCGCTTGTTAACAAGGCAGAGGTTGCGCGCAAATGGGGCAGGCCGAGCGAAAATGGACCAAACGGTAAAAATCTGGCCTTCCACCCCTTGGAATGGCCGGGGATATTGCTGATAGTCCGGGGGAACAGTAGGAAGCCACACCCATGGCGGGGTCCGGACGCCTCACCACCCATGTCCTCGATACGATGCACGGCAAGCCCGCTTCGGGCATGCGGTTCGACTTACTGATGTTGCATGGCGACCATAGCCATCATCTGTTGACGGCGGTGACCGACGGCGACGGGCGCTCGGCAGGCGCGCTGCTCGAAGGCGATCACTTCCAGCCCGGCGGTTACGAACTGAACTTCCATGTGGGGGCCTATTTCGACCGGATGGGCGTCGACTCCAAGAACCGCTTCCTCGATGTGGTGCCGATCCGGTTCACCATCACCGAAGACGCGCACTACCACGTGCCGCTCCTCGTTTCGCCGTTTGCCTATTCGACGTATCGGGGGAGCTGATGGCCTCCGAGGTGTCGACGGCACTCCGGTTTATCCTCAATGACGAGGATGTGGTTCTCACCCACCTACGAGCAACCGAGACGCTGCTTGATTTCCTCCGGCTGAACAAGGGACTGCGCGGTAGCAAGGAAGGCTGCGCAGAAGGCGATTGCGGAGCCTGTACGGTGCTGGTCGGTCGGCTGCGCGGGGACCGACTGGTCTATGAGACCATCAATGCCTGCATCGCGTTTGTCGGCTCGCTGCATGGCACGCATGTCGTGACCGTCGAACATCTGTCGCCGGTCAATGGTCCGCTGCATCCGGTGCAACAGGCGATGGTCGACTATCACGGCAGCCAGTGTGGATTCTGCACGCCGGGCATTGTGATGTCGCTTTACGGTCTGTGGATGGAGGAGCCGCAGCCGGGCACCGCCGCCATTGAGAGAGCACTGCAGGGCAATCTCTGCCGCTGCACGGGCTATGCGCCGATCCTGTGCGCCGCTAGGGCCATCTCGTCCTACAGCCAGGTCGAGGCCGATCCGCTGGTGGCGGAGCGTCAGGCGATGCGAGCGCAATTGCGGGCGCTGAACGGACCAACTGTCGACATCGGCGAGGGCAAGGATCGTCTGATCGTGCCGGCGAATGTGGACGATCTGGCCGAGATTTATGCCGCCAACCCGGAAGCGACACTGGTGAGTGGCGCAACCGACGTCGGCCTGTGGGTCACCAAGTTCATGCGTGATATCGGGCCGATGATCCATATCGGCCATTTGGAGGAACTGCACCGGATAGAGGAGGGACAGGGCGCGCTGACGCTGGGCGCAGGAGTTACCTACACCGAGGCGACCGGCGCCATCGCACGGCACTTTCCGCAGCTCAGCGAATTGTGGGACCGCATTGGCGGCGCACAGGTGCGCAATGCGGGGACGATCGGCGCCAACGTCGCTAATGGCTCGCCCATCGGCGACACGCCACCGCCGCTGATCGTGCTCGGGGCGCATGTGGTGCTGCGTAAGGGCCTTGAACGGCGCGAGGTGCGCCTCAGGGATTTCTTTGTCGCCTATGGAAAGCAGGACCGGCAGCCCGGCGAGTTCGTCGAAAAGATCATCGTGCCTTACCTGCCGGTGGGCGAGCGCCTCGCCTGTTACAAGATCACCAAGCGCAGGGACGAGGACATCTCGGCGCTTTGCGGGGCCTTCCGGATATTCGTCAATGACGATGGCGACGTCGGCATGGTCCGGATCGCCTTCGGCGGAATGGCGGCGACGCCCAAGCGAGCCAAAGCGGTGGAGGCGGCGCTGCTTGGCAGGCCCTGGAATAGCGCGACGGTAGATGCGGCCATGGGGGCGTTCGGTGAGGACTATCAGCCGATCAGCGATATGCGGGCGAGCGCTCAGTATCGGCTGCTCACGGCGCAGAATTTGTTGCGGCGGTTTTATCTCGAAAGCATCGGCGAGGGCGAGCGGCTGGCAAGGGCGGTGGCATGAACAAGATGGAGGTCGTTACCGGCAAGACTGGACGCCTCCACGAAGCGACGCCGCATGACTCTGCGGCCAAGCATGTGGCCGGGCGGGCGGACTATGTCGACGATCTGACGGAGCCAGAGGGCACGCTGCATGCCTATCTGGGGGTGTCTGGCCGGGCGCACGCCGAGATCGCAGCTCTTGATCTCGATGCGGTGCGCGCCGCGCCCGACGTGGTCGGTGTGCTCACCGCCGACGATATCCCCGCCGAGAACGACATCAGCTCGGTGCACAAGCACGATGAGCCGGTCTT
This sequence comes from Devosia sp., assembly GCA_039920085.1. Classification (GTDB taxonomy): domain Bacteria; phylum Pseudomonadota; class Alphaproteobacteria; order Rhizobiales; family Devosiaceae; genus Devosia_A. The sequence continues at coordinate 11,793 of JBDSEK010000099.1, forward strand.
TGCACAAATTCATGTCGAATATTGGGGTCAACCGCTTTTCGCGGTGATCGGGACAACACGCGAGGCGGCGCGGCGCGCGAGCCGGTTGGCGAAGGTCGAATATCGCGATCTGCCCCATGTTGGTGACGTGGCCGCGGCGCGGGCAGCGGGCGGCACGCTGGTGACGGAACCCATGACGCTGGAGCGCGGCGATGTCGCCGCGGGACTGGCTGCCTCGGCGCATCGCATCAAGGCGCAGGTGACGATCGGCGGGCAGGAGCACTTCTACCTTGAGGGTCAGGTGGCCCTGGCCATTCCCGGCGAAGATGACGAGGTGCTCATTCACGTCTCGAGCCAGCATCCGACCGAGATCCAGGTGATGGTGGCGCAGGTGCTGGGCGTTCCGCATGCCGCGGTCACGGTGAACATGCGCCGCATGGGTGGCGGCTTCGGTGGCAAGGAGACGCAGGGCAATCTGTTCGCGGTGGTCGCTGCGCTCGCGGCCAAGCGCTTCAACCGGGCGGTCAAGATCCGGCCCGACCGGGACGACGATTTTCAGATCACCGGCAAGCGCCATGACTTTGTGGTGGATTATGAAGTCGGCTTCAACCAGGACGGCCGCATTCAAGCGGTCGATGCGACCTATGCGGCGCGGGCGGGCTACTCTGCCGATCTCAGCGGCCCGGTGACCGATCGGGCGCTGTTCCATGCTGACAATGCCTATTGGTTTCCGGCGGTGCGGGTGAACTCGCTGCCGCTCAAAACCAACACGCAGAGCAATACGGCGTTCCGTGGCTTCGGTGGGCCGCAGGGCATTCTGGGATGCGAACGCTGGATCGAGGACGTCGCCTATGCGCTGGGTAAGGATCCACTCGAGATTCGCAGAGTCAATTTCTATGGCACCGATCGCAACAACATCACGCCCTATCACCAGACCATCGAAGACAATATCATTCACCGCATCGTCGATGAGCTGGAGCGGAGTTCCGATTATCAGAAGCGGCGGTCGGCGGTGCTTGCGTTCAACCGGACCAGCCGCACCCTCAAAAGGGGTATCGGACTGACGCCGGTAAAATTCGGCATCTCGTTCACGGCGACCTGGCATAACCAGGCCGGTGCGCTGGTGCATGTCTATCGCGACGGCTCGGTGCATTTGAGCCACGGCGGCACTGAGATGGGGCAGGGGCTTCACGTCAAGGTCGCGCAAGTTGTAGCGGAAGCCTTCGGCGTTCCGCTCGAACGCGTGAAGATTACGGCCAGCAACACCGGCAAGGTGCCCAACACCTCCGCCACGGCCGCCTCGTCCGGCACCGACCTCAACGGCATGGCTGCACTCAACGCCGCCGAGCAAATCAAGGCGCGCATGCATGCTCATGCGGCGCGGATCTACGAGGTCGAGCCGAAGGATGTCGTGTGGGAGTTTGGCGGCATCCGCGCCGGAAAGCAGTTCGTGCCATTCGACGAGCTTGCGACGTCGTGCTGGATGAACCGGGTGCAGCTGTCGGCGGCGGGATTTTATGCAACGCCGAAGATACACTGGGATCGGGCCAGCGGGCGTGGGCACCCCTTCTATTATTTCGCTTACGGCGCGGCTTGCACGGAAGTCACGATCGATACGCTGACCGGCGAGTATCAGATGGATCGGGCCGATGTGCTCGAGGATGTCGGACACTCGCTCAATCCGGCGATCGATCTGGGGCAGGTCGAAGGCGGCTTCATCCAGGGCATAGGCTGGCTGACGAGCGAGGAGCTGGTGTGGGACGAGAAGGGCCAGCTGCGTACTCACGCGCCGTCGACCTACAAGATTCCGCTCGCCTCCGATGTGCCGCCGATCTTCAATGTGAAGCTGGCGGAGTGGAGCGTCAACAAGGAGCCGGCGATCGGGCGCAGCAAGGCGGTGGGCGAGCCGCCGCTTTGTCTGGCCGCGTCGGTGGTGGAAGCGCTGGGAATGGCGGTCGCTTCCGTCGCGGACTACAAGATTGCGCCACGGCTCGACATGCCTGTCACGCCCGAGCGGGTGCTGATGGGCGTCGAGCGGATGAAGCGGGAGAGGGCGGGCTGATGCGGAGCGCCGAACTCGGCTCATTCCTGATGGATCACCCCCGGGCGATCGTTGCCGAGCTTGCCTCCGTCCGTGGCTCCTCGCCGCGTGAGCAGGGGGCGTTCATGATCATCGCGCCGGACGCGCTGATCGGCACGATTGGCGGCGGGGCGCTTGAACACATGGTCATTGCCCGGGCGCGCAAGGCCATGCGCGGGATGATGGATGTACCGCTCGGACCCGAGATCGGGCAGTGCTGCGGCGGGCGGGCGTTTGTGATGTTGCGCGTCATCGTACGGGCCGACCGGGAGCGGCTCTTTGCGAGTCTGCGGGACGCCGAAGCTCTTGAGCCCAACATCTACATTTTCGGTTCGGGTCACGTCGGCAAGGCGTTGGCGCGCGCGCTGGCGGTGCTGCCGGTCAGCGTGCACGTGATCGACACACGACCCGATGAATTGCATGACCTCCCCGCCAGTGTCGAAGCGCGGGCGGTCCCGATGCCGGAGGCGGTGGTGCGCGCGGCGCCGGCGGGGAGCGCCTTCGTTATCCTCACGCATGATCATGCGCTCGATTTCCTGATCGCGGCCGAGGCGCTGAAACGCGCCGATGCGCCCTACGTTGGCATGGTTGGCAGCCATACCAAGCGGGCGAGATTCAAGAGCTGGTATCTCAGCGAAGCCGGCGGCGATGCAGCAAACCTGCGACGACTTGTCCTGCCCATCGGGGCGTTTGGGCTGGTGGATAAGCGGCCCGAGGTGATCGCGGCGCTGGCGGCAGCGGAAATTATGGTCCAGATTGGCCGGCGGGAAGCTTCAATTTTGCGCGTGCCGGAGACCGTGACTTCGGGGGCCGATATTGGCTGATTCAGCGCCGCGCCTTAGCCTTCGCGGCATCACCAAGCGCTTCCCCGGCGTGCTCGCCAATGATGACATCTCCTTCGATGTGAAGCCCGGCGAAATACACGCCTTGCTCGGCGAAAATGGCGCCGGCAAATCGACCCTGGTCAAAATGATTTACGGCATCATGCATCCCGATGCCGGCGAGATGCTGTGGAATGGCGAGAGGGTGCAGATCGCTAATCCCAAGGCGGCGCGCCGACTGGGCATCGGCATGGTGTTCCAGCATTTCTCGCTGTTCGAAGCGCTGACGGTGCTCGAAAACATCGCACTCGGCATGGATGCCAATATTCCGCAGCGCGAACTCGAACGGCGCGTCCGTGCGGTGATGGCGCAGTATGGGCTGGAACTCGAGCCGCATCGCACCGTCTCGACGCTGTCGGTAGGGGAGCGACAGCGCATCGAGATCGTGCGTGCGCTTTTGCTCAACCCGACGCTGCTGATCATGGACGAGCCGACATCGGTCCTGACGCCGCAGGAAGTGGAGCAGCTTTTTGTCGTCCTGCGCCAACTCGCCAAGAAGGGCTGCTCGATACTCTATATCTCGCACAAGCTGCAAGAGATCAAAGCGCTGTGCGACACGGCGACAATCCTGCGCGGCGGCAAGCTCGTCGACACCTGTGTGCCCAAGATCGAGACCTCGCGCTCGATGGCCGAAAAGATGATCGGCGGCAGCCTCAAGACAATTAAGAAACCCGCAATGCGCGATTTCGGCGAGGAGCGTTTCATCGTCAACCGACTGAGCATGCCCGCACTCGGTCATTTCGACATTGCACTGCGCGACATCAGCTTTTCGGTACGCGCCGGCGAAATCTTCGGTATCGCCGGGGTTGCTGGCAATGGCCAGACGGCGCTGCTGCTGGCGCTCTCGGGCGAGGAGCCCAATGCCGCGTCTGACGCGATTAGTCTTGGCGGTGAAGCGATCGGAGCGCTCAACGCGAAGGCTCGACGGCTCAAGGGGCTGGCGAGCGTTCCCGAAGAGCGCAACGGCCACGCGGCGGTGCCTGATTTCACGCTCTCGGACAATTCCGTGCTCACCGGTCGCGACCGGCTGGGCCTTGCGGTGTCCGGGCTGATCCGGCCGAGGGCAGCAAGAAAGTACACCGCCGATGTGATCGAGGCCTTTGCGGTCAAGACCAGCGGAGCGGAGGCGATGGCGGCATCGCTTTCCGGCGGCAATCTGCAGAAATACATAATGGGCCGCGAGATTCTGCAGAAGCCTGCGGTGCTGGTGGTGAGCCAGCCGACCTGGGGCGTCGATGCGGGTGCGGCGGCGGCAATCCATCAGGCGATCGTCGATCTGGCGGCAAGTGGCTCGGCGATCATCGTCATCAGCCAGGATCTCGATGAATTGCTGTCGCTCTGCGACACGCTGGCCGTGATCAATGAGGGGCGGCTTTCCAAACCGATGAAGGTCAGTGGTGCTGATGTCGAAGCGATTGGCCTGCTAATGGGCGGCATTCACGGCGAGCACGCGCACAAGGAGGAGTTGCATCATGCAGTTCCGGCTTGAAAAACGCACCCAGCCGAGCCGCATGATGGTGGTGATCGCGCCGATCGCGGCGGTGGCGCTGACGATGCTCCTCGGCGCTGCCATCTTTTACCTGCTCGGGTTTAACGGCGCTGGCGCGGTGCGCGAAATCTTTCTCACGCCGCTGACCAATTCGTACAAATGGCAGGACCTTGCGGTCAAAGGCACGCCGCTCATCATCATCGGGGTGGGGCTTGCGATCAGCTACCGCGCCAATGTCTGGAACATCGGGGCCGAAGGGCAATACATTGTCGGCGCGCTGGCGGGGACGGGAATTGCGCTACTGACGCAGAACATGTCGGGGCCGTGGATATTGCCGTTGATGCTACTGGGGGGTGTGGCGGGCGGCGCGGGCTATGCGGCGATCCCGGCCTTCCTTCGCGTACGCTGGGGCGTCAATGAAATCCTGACGACGCTGATGCTGGCCTATGTGTCGGTGCAGCTCCTGTTCTATCTCGTGTTCGGGCCGTGGAAGAGCCCGACCTCGATGGGGCAGCCGCAAACAGTGATGTTCTCGGCCGACCAATCGCTGCCCTATCTGATTCCTGGAACGATCGTCCAGCTGGGGACGCCGATCGCGCTGGTCGTTGCACTGGTCGCCTGGTTTCTGATGTCGCGCTCGGTGTTCGGCTATCAGGTCAAGGTGGTGGGTTCGGCCCCGCAGGCGGCGCGGCATGGCGGATTCTCGGCCTCCGGTACGATCTGGCTGGCGCTGCTGGTTTCGGGTGGACTGGCGGGGCTTGCCGGCATTCTCGAGGCGGCGGGGCCGGTGGGCCGGCTGGTGCCGCAGTTTCCAGCCAATTACGGGTTCACAGCGATCATCGTGGCATTTCTGGGCCGGCTGCATCCGCTGGGCGTTGTACTGGCGGCGATCGTGCTTGCCATCAGCTTTGTCGGTGGCGAGGTGGCGCAGACGACGATCGGCCTGCCGAGCGCTGCGGTTGGCATCTTTCAGGCGATGATGCTGTTCCTGTTGCTGGCGGGCGATATTCTGGTGCGATACCGGCTGGTGCGGGTGACGCCGCGGCTTTTGGTGGAGGCAAGGATTTGAGCCTCGATTTCATCATCGCCGTACTGGTGACGGTAATCAGTGCCGCAACGCCCCTGCTGCTCGCTTCGACGGGCGAGCTGGTGGTCGAAAAGAGTGGGGTACTGAATCTCGGCGTCGAGGGGATGATGCTGACGGGGGCGGTGATCGCAGCGGCGGTGACTCTGACGACGGGCAGCCATCTTCTCGCCTTGTGCTGTGCGGCACTTGGCGGCTGCGCAGTGGCGCTGATCTTTGCGGTGCTGACGATCACTCTCTCAGCGAGCCAGGTCGCGACAGGGTTAGCGCTGACCATTTTCGGTACCGGCTTTTCGGCGATGTTTGGCCGTCCTTATACTGGGCAGGCTGTGCCGCTGCTTTATTCGCCCTTTCCGGCCGAGCTTGCCGGTCATCCCGTTTGGCGATTGGTCTTTGGGCATTCGTCGCTCGCCTATTTCTCGGTGCTGATGATCGTCGCGGTCTGGTGGTTCTTGAGCAGGACGCGAGCGGGTCTCGTGGTACGCGCGGTGGGTGAGAATGATCTATCGGCCCATTCCATTGGCTATTCGGTGGCGGGCGTGCGCTATCTAGCGGTCAGCTTCGGCGGCCTGATGGCCGGCATTGCGGGCGCCTGCTATCCGCTTATGCTGATCCCGTTGTGGTCGGAACGGATGACGGCCGGACAGGGGTGGATTGCGCTGTCGTTGGTAGTGTTCGCGTCGTGGCGGCCGGCCCGTCTGTTGGGCGGGGCCTATCTGTTCGGGCTGCTAATGGCCATTCAGGCCTATACCAAGGCCGGCGACAGCGTCTTCAAAGCATTTCCGACCGAGTTCATCACCGCGCTTCCCTACCTCGCCGCCATTGTCGCGCTGGTGCTGATCTCGCTTCGGCAAAGGGGCGGAGCCGCGCCCGCATGTCTCGGCAAACCATTCATAGCATCGGGCTGAACCCGGTGGCCTACCACGGGAACGTCACACAAGGAGAAACCAAATGACGATCATTACAAGACGTACGGCGTTGAAGATCGGGGGCGCGGCGGCTGCGCTGCCGCTTTTCGGGTCGCACGCCTTTGCTCAGGACAAATTGAAAGTTGCCTACATCATGGTTGGCCAGCCGGACGACCATGGCTGGAACTATGGCCACGATGTTGGCCGGCTCGCCATGCTCGAGGCGATCGGGGAGGACAAAGTCGAAACCACCGTGGTTACCAACGTACCCGAGGGTCCCGATTGCGAGCGGGTGCTCCGCGAACTGGCGCAGCAGGGTCAGGACCTCATCTTCGCGACGAGCTTTGGCTATGGCGACTATGTGCACAAGGTCGCCAAGCAGTTTCCCGATGTGAAGTTCGAATGGGCGACTGGCAATTCCACTGCGCCGAACGTCGCGATCTACAATGCCAAGTTTCACGAGGGTCGTGCGGTGATCGGCACCATTGCGGGGCTGATGACCAAGACCAATAAGCTTGCCTATATCGGCTCGGTTCCAATCCCTGAGGTGCGCATGGGCGCCAATGCTTTCGGCATTGCGGCGCGCAAGGTCAATCCAAACGCGACTGTCAAAGTGTACTATATCGGCGCCTGGAACGATCCGCCGAACGAAGCGATCGCCGCCAAGGCGCTGATCGACTCCGGCGTCGATGTCATTACGCAGCACACGGACGGGCCGACAGCACTGCAGATTGGTGCCGAGCGCGGCATTGTGGGCGGCTTTGGCCAGGGCGCCGACATGTCCGAATTCGCGCCCGACACGCAGTTGAGCTCGATCATCGACAATTGGGGACCCTATTACACCGAACGCGTACAAGCGGCTCTCGATGGCAGCTGGGCTGAGAATGCCGTCTGGAAGGGGATCAAGGATGGCGAAGTCGTCATCGGGCCCTACAACAAGAAAGTGCCGCCGGATGTCGTCGCCGCGGCCGAGAAGGTCAAAGCGGGCATCGTCGACGGCTCGCTCCACCCGTTCGCCGGACCAATCAAAGACAATACCGGCACCGAGCGCGTCGCGGCCGGCGACATCATCGACGATGGCGAGTTCTGGGGCGTCGACTGGTACGCCGAGGGCGTGTCGGAGTAAGCTCCGCTAAGCAAGGGGATCGAGGCGGGCTGCGGTCCGCCTCCTTCACATCAGGACTTTGAGATGCCCGATAGCGCGATCCTGTGGGAATGGCTGTCGTTCGCCGCACGGTGGACGCATGTCATCACTGCCATCGCCTGGATCGGGTCGTCGTTCTATTTCATCGCGCTCGATCTCGGCCTCCGCAAAACCCCGAGCCTGCCGCCCCTGGCGCATGGCGAGGAATGGCAGGTGCATGGCGGCGGCTTCTACCACATCCAGAAATACCTGGTGGCGCCGGACTTCCTGCCCGAGCATCTGACCTGGTTCAAATGGGAGAGCTATGCGACTTGGCTGAGCGGCTTTTGCCTGCTCGTCATCGTCTACTACGTCGGCGCCGATCTCTTTCTCATCGACCGTAGTGTCTTCGACGTGCCGCAATGGGGCGCGATCGCGATTTCGGCGGGCTCGATCGTTGTGGGCTGGTTCGTCTACGACGCGCTCTGCAAATCGCCGATCGGCAACTCGACCTTCGGGCTGATGCTGATGCTGTTCGTGATCCTCACTGCAATGGCGTGGATCTATACGCTCTTGTTCACCGGTCGCGCCGCGATGCTCCATATGGGCATTTTCACCGCGACGATCATGACCGCCAATGTCGCGGCGATCATTATTCCCAACCAAACGATCGTGGTTGCCGACCTCAAGGCGGGCCGGGTGCCGGACGCCAAATACGGAAAGATCGCCAAGCAGCGCTCGCTTCACAACAATTATCTGACGCTGCCGGTGATCTTCTTCATGCTCACCAGTCATTACCCATTGGCGTTCGCGACACAGTGGAACTGGATCATCGCCTCGCTGATCTTTCTCGAAGGCGCGATCATCCGGCACTGGTTCAACACGCGGCACGCGCGCAAAGGCAATCCGCATTGGACCTGGGCAGCGGCGGTCATCATTTTCATTGCGATCGCTTGGCTTTCATCGGCCGGCAAGCCCGCCGACACGCGCGACGTGGTCGCCTCGGCGAGCGCTGCGCCTTTTCTCAGCGCCACGCATTTCCCGGCGGTGAAGCGGCTGATTGGCGCGCATTGCACTTCGTGTCATTCGGCAGTGGCGGGCATCGAAGGAATCCATGAGGCGCCCAAGGATGTGCGGCTCGACAGCGATGCGGAGATTGCGATGCACGCGTCGCAGATTGTCGTGCAGGCGGGATATGCGCGCGCCATGCCGCCAGGGATCTACAATGATTTGAACGCGGCGGACCGGGCACTGATCGTCGCCTGGTATCGCGAGGCGACCGGATCGTGAGCCCGCACGACGCCAGTGCCGTCACCGTGCTGCGCGGGCGGGTACTGAGCTTTATCGACGAGCCGCAAGGGCCGGGCGACCAGAAGAGCTATCGCTACTTCGAGGATGGCGCGGTGGTCGTCGGGGCCGGCAAAGTGCTGATGGTGGGCGAGTTCAAGCCTCAAGCCGCGGCTCATCATCGTGTGATCGACCACAGGCCGCATCTGATCCTGCCCGGGTTCATCGATCCGCATCTGCATTTCCCCCAGATGCAAGTCATCGGCTCCTACGCGGCCAATTTGCTCGAATGGCTCAATACCTACACTTTCGTCGAGGAGCAGCGGTTCGGCGAGGCGGAGCATGCAACGCGCATTGCTTCGGCGTTTTTCGACGAATTGATAAGGCATGGAACGACGAGTGCCGCCGCCTATTGCTCGGTGCATCCGCAATCGGTGGACGCATTTTTCAGCGAAGCGGCCAAGCGCGACATGCTGATGATCGGCGGCAAGGTGATGATGGATCGCAATGCGCCCGAGGCGCTCTGCGACACGCCGCAATCGAGCTATGACGACAGCCAGCGCTTGATCGCCAAATGGCACGGCGAGGGGCGGGCGCACTACGCGATCACGCCGCGTTTCGCGATCACGTCGTCGTCCGAACAGATGGAGATGGCCGGACAGCTGGCGCGCGAGCATCCGGATCTCCACATCCAGACGCATGTTGATGAAAATGTCGCCGAGATCGCCCTCGCGCGGGAGCTCTATCCGAATTTGCCCGACTATCTCGGGATCTATGAACACTACAATTTGCTTGGGCCGAAAACACTGCTGGGGCACTGCATTCATTTGACGCATCGCGAATGCGACGTGCTGGCGACGACGCGGTCTGTGGCCGTGTGGTGCCCGACCTCGAATTTGTTCATCGGCTCGGGTCTGTTCGACCATGACCGGCTGCACCGGCATGGCGTGCGGCTTGCAGTGGCGACAGATATCGGTGGCGGGACGAGCTACTCGATGCTGCGGACACTCGACGAGGGCTACAAGGTGCTGCAGCTGCGCGGGCAACGGCTGCCGCCGCTCAATTCGTTCTACATGATGACGCTGGGCAATGCCCGAGCGCTGTCGCTCGAAGATCGGATCGGCACGATCGAAGCGGGGCGCGATGCGGATTTGGTGGTGCTCGATGCACGAGCGACACCACAAATGGCGCTCCGCATGGAACGGGTCGACAGCCTTGCCAATGAGCTGTTCCTCTTGCAGACGTGCGGCGACGACCGTGCGGTGGTCGAAACCTACGTTGCGGGCAGGGCAATGAAGAGCATGCTGGTTTGATGACAAACTACCTTGAGAAATCCGGTCTGCAGGTTGATGCGAGGCTGGTCGGGTTCATTGAGACCGAGGCCTTGCCGGGGACGGAAGTCGCGCCGCAACGCTTCTGGTCCGGCTTGGCGGGTCTGGTCGCCGACTTTATGCCGCGCAATCGCGAACTGCTGGCCAAGCGCGACCGGCTGCAAGGTCAGATCGATCAATGGCATCGCGAGCATGGGGCGGTGGCGAGCGATCCTGCGGGCTATGAGGCGTTTCTGCGCGAGATCGGCTACCTTGTTCCTGAGCCGGCGGATTTCAAGATCGAGACTGCCGATCTCGATCCGGAGATTTCCACCCTTTGTGGGCCTCAACTGGTCGTTCCAGTGTCCAATGCGCGCTATGCACTCAACGCTGCCAATGCTCGCTGGGGCTCGCTCTACGATGCGCTTTACGGCACCGACGCGATCGCACGGTCCGGAGAGTTAGCGCCCGGCAACCGCTTCAACGAAAAGCGCGGCGTGGCGGTTGTCGCGCGCGCCATGGCGTTTCTCGATGAGAGCTTCCCGCTGACCAATGGCAGCCATGCCGATGTCGTCAATTACGGCATGCGGCTTGGCATGATGATGATCGATCTGGCGGAAGACGGAACGGCGCTGGCGCATCCATCGCAGCTTGTGGGTTACACCGACAATTGCATCCTGTTGCGGCGTCACGGCCTGCATGTCGAACTTCACATCGATCGCGGTCATCCGATCGGCCGAATGCATCCGGCGGGTATCGCCGATATCGTTATCGAAAGCGCGCTGACGACCATCCAGGACTGCGAGGATTCAGTCGCGGCGGTAGACGCCGAAGACAAGATCGGGGTCTATCGCAATTGGCTGGGCCTGATGAAGGGCACGCTGACCGAGAGCTTCGAAAAGGCCGGCAAGCCGATGACGCGCCGACTCAATACTGACCGCTCCTATACAGGGGCAGATGGCAATCCGCTCACGCTCAAGGGCCGCTCGCTGCAGCTGGTGCGCAATGTCGGGCATTTGATGACGAGTCGTGCAGTGCTCGGGCCTGATGGACTGCCGATCGGGGAGGGCCTGCTCGACGCGGCGGTCACGGTGCTTTGCGCCATGCACGACCAAGGCGCCAATTCGCGAACCGGCGCCACCTATATCGTCAAGCCCAAGATGCATGGGCCGGAGGAGATCGCGTTCGCCTGCGCGATTTTCGGGGCGGTCGAGGAGATGCTTGGGCTCGCGCGCAACAGCGTCAAGATCGGCATCATGGACGAGGAGCGGCGGACCTCAGCGAACCTCAAGGCCGCGATCTACGAGGCGCGGCAGCGTGTCTTCTTCATCAATACTGGGTTTCTCGACCGGACGGGCGACGAGATCCACACGTCGATGGAAGCAGGCCTCGTGCTGCGCAAGGACGATGTGAAGTCCGAAAAGTGGATCCAGGCCTATGAAGACCGCAATGTCCTGATTGGGCTCAGCACTGGCTTCTCCGGCAGAGCGCAGATCGGCAAAGGCATGTGGGCCCGGCCGGACGATATGGCAGAGATGCTGCGGACCAAGGCGGCGCATCCCAATGCCGGGGCGAATACGGCGTGGGTGCCGTCGCCGACGGCGGCGACGCTCCATGCGCTTCACTATCACCGGATCGATGTGTTCGATGCGCAAAAGCGACGCCACAATGAGGCGACGCCGGGGGTGAACGCATTGTTCTCGATGCCGGTCCTCGTGCCCGGCACGCTGGACGCGGCCGTGATCCGGAGCGAGCTCGAAAACAACGCGCAGGGCATTCTGGGCTATGTAGTGCGCTGGGTCGATCAGGGGGTGGGCTGCTCCAAGGTGCCTGACATCAACAATGTGGCGCTGATGGAAGATCGGGCGACGTGCCGCATTTCATCGCAGGCCATCGCCAATTGGCTGCGGCATGGGCTGGTCGGCAAGGACGAGGTCGTCGAAATATTCGAGCAGATGGCAGCGGTGGTGGACAGGCAAAATGCCGGCGATCCGCTTTATGTACCGATGGCCGGGAATGCGGGGTCCATCGCGTTTCAAGCGGCACTCGATCTCGCCCTTAAGGGCGCGGATCAGCCATCCGGCTACACCGAACCGCTGCTGCATGCGGCGCGCGAACGGGTCAAGGCTGAGGGCGAGAGGCGCGCCTAAGGAAGGGGACAAGGATCGCAAGGCCCAGAACGAAAGCTGGAATGCCGATCCAGTCGTTCACCCAGAGCCAACGCCCCTGATAGTATTGCGGCGCGAGCACGACGTAGCCGATCTCGAAGATCGTCAAAAAGATCGCAAAGGGCAAGGCGAGCCGCGCCAGCCGGTCGGCATCGTCACGTTCGAACAGCGGCAAGGCCCCAACAAGCGCCAGCCACGCGACCCAGAATTGCGGATTGCCGACCTTGTAGGTGAGGAGCACGGCGAATAAGCCCCAGCAGGCGGCAACCAGCCAGTGGTCGGAGCGACGCCAGGCGAGCCAGATTGCGCCGACCCAGACGAGGACAACCATCGGCCCGTTGAGTCGCACCAGCAGATCGGTGACATCGCCGATGCCGAGCGCGCGTCCGGCCACCGCAATGGGCCTCAAAATCGAGAGGATGGTGGCGTCGCGGCTCACGCCAAAGATGATTGCTTCGAGCGCCGCGCCACCCCAGATGAGGAATGCGGCACACATGCCGGCGGCGATGGTGCCGAGCGATGAGAGCAGCAGGCGCACCTCGAAACGCCGCGCGTCCATCGCAAAGAACGGGATGAGCAGGGCCGGGTAGTATTTGTCCAGTGCGGCAAGACCGAGCAGCAGGCCAGCGAGGACCATTCGGCCATCGAGGCGGGCCAGCACGGCACCGAGGATGAGCGCCGCAACGAAGGCGTCGTTGAGGCCGAACCAGAACGCGCTCACGAGCACCAGGACATTGGCGCCGATGGCGGTCCAGTAAGTGCTCGAGATGCCTGCATTTTGTGCCAGGCGCAGGACGAGAAGACCGTTGGCGATGAGAAAAGCCGTAGCGGTCGCAACCTTTGGCGCCAGCGGGTGGACCGGCACGAGCCAGGCAAACACATTGTGCAGCGGGCCATAGGCATTGTTGGTCGACCAGGGGTCGGCGCCTGACAACACCAAGGCCCATTGTTTGAGGTAGTCGATATAGTCGTGCCGGACGCCGCCGACGATCGTCACCACTATCGCGATGAGTGAAACGGCGAGCAGAGCGATGACTATCCGGCGCATGTTCGAAGGCTCGCACGCGTCGGTTAATTTCGTCTCAGGGCGAGGCTCATCTCCGGCCCGGCGGGAACCGTCATTGCAGGCCGGGCGTTGCGCTAGCCAGCAACCCATGGGGCCGACAATGGAAACCTACGACGCCCAAAAGACCGATACCGAGGCCCGGCAGGCCAGCCACGCCCACGCCAATCTCTGGGTGCTGCTGGTTTCGACGGCCATTGTGGTGGCCGCGTTCCTTGTAATCTTTTTCGTGTTCCTAGCCGGGACGCCGCCCAGCGCCACCGGGGCCTGAGCGCTGGTCAATGCGCCTCAAGACCGTCTCCCGCGACGACCTCATTGTGCGCCGCGTCCGGAAAGGGCGCGGCCATGCCTTCTTTGACGGCGAGGGCAAACCCTGGCCAGCGGGCGAGTTGCGGGCGCGGGCACTGCATTTGGGCATTCCCCCGGCCTGGACGGAGGTGCGGATCGCACCACAGCCCAATGCGCACATTCAGGCCTGCGGGCTCGATGCGGCCGGGCGAGTGCAATACATCTATCATGCGGACTGGGAGGCACGACGCACGCGCAAGAAGCAACGCCAACTGGCCCTGTTGATGGATGGCTTGCCGCGCATCCGCCGGCAGGTCAGCCAGGATCTGGGTGCCGAGGCCGGCAGTCGCGAACTGGCTCTGGCAATCGGCGTGGCGTTGATCGACCGAACCGCGATGCGGGTAGGGCGCGAGCGCTACCTCGATGCGCACGGGACGCGCGGCGCGGGAACGCTGTTTTCACGCGACGTCACCATAAAGGGCGATGCCGTGACGCTCAAATTTCCGGCCAAGAGTGGCAGGGTCGCGAGTTACGCGCTGAGTGATACAAAGCTCGCCGAGGCCATCGCGCGGATCAAGACGATCGCTGGCAAAAGGCTGCTGATGTATCGCAGCGAAGATGGCGCGGCGCGGGTGATCCGGACTGAGGAAATCAATCAATATCTGCGCACGCTTGCGGGCTCACCGGTGACGGCTAAGGACTTCCGTACGCTGCATGCAAGTGCGCTCGCCGGCGAGGCTCTGGCCAAACTCGATCCGGGTCCGTCAGTGTCGGCCCGCAATCGGCAGATCGCCGATGTCACGCGCAATGTCGCGGCGTTCCTGCGCAACACTCCCGCCATTACGCGCAAGAGCTACATTGCGCCCTGCCTGTTCAAGCTGTTCGAGACAGCGAAGCTGCCGGAGCTGTGGGCAGCAGTGGGAGATCGACATGATGGGCTCAGGCAACGGGAGGCGCGGCTTGGCGCGGTACTTGAGGCCGTCGCTTAAGCGACGCGGGCGGTGGGCACGTCGCGAGCCGCGCGCAGCAGCGCCTCGATCGAAGTCTGGGTGATCGGCGGCGACAAAAGGTAGCCCTGGAGGATATTGCAGCCGAGCTGCACCAGCAGAAGACGCTGCTCCTCGGTTTCGACGCCCTCGGCAGTGACTTCAATCTTGAGAGCATGGGCAAGTTTGACCATCGCTTCTACGATCGCTACCGAGACGCCGCCGGGGGCCAATTGACTGACGAATGAGCGGTCGATCTTGATGCGATCGACGGGGTAGCGTTTCAAATAGTTCAACGACGAATAGCCAGTGCCAAAATCGTCGAGGGCGATCTGCACGCCTTCGGCGCGGAACACATGAATGGCCTCGCTCGCTGCATGGGCGTCTTCGAGCAGGATGTTTTCGGTGATCTCAAGCTCCAAATCCTCCGGACGCATACCCGTCTGGCGCAATACCGCAAGGACCTTCTCGGTGAAGTTCCGGTTGCGCAGTTGGGTTGGCGAGATGTTGACCGCTACGGTCATACCCGGCCATTTCGCCCCTAGTTTGCACGCCCGTTCGAGCACGAATTCGCCGACCGCCTCAATAAGCCCGCTGCTTTCCGCGACTGGAATAAAATGCGCGGGAGAGATGTGTCCAAGCTTGGGATGATTCCATCGGACGAGCGCTTCGGCGCCGGTGACCTTGAGGCTGTGGGCAGCATAGAGGGGCTGGAACGCCACCGAGAGCTGGTCGTCGCGTCGCAGGGCCTCGCGCAAATCGGCTTCGATAACGTGCCGGTTCTGCAGGAGCTCGCTCATCTGCTCCTCGAAAATAACGACCCGGTTGCGCCCGGTCGCTTTGGCCTCGAACAGGGCGATGTCGGCGCGGCGCACCAGCTCGCGTGCCTCAGTGTCACCGGGTTCCGCAACGGCGACGCCGATCGACACGCCAATGAAGGCCTCACTGCCCAGAAGCTCAAACGATTTGCCCAAAGCCTCGATAATGCGGTGACCCAGAGTCAGGGGTTCGGACAGGCCGGGCCCATGATGGTAGACGATAGCGAATTCGTCACCACCCAGACGAGCCAGGGTGTCGTTTGGTCCAATGAGCTGGCGCAGGCGCTGGCCGACAGCCTCGATCAAGTCGTCGCCGGCCTGATGGCCAAGCGTGTCGTTGATTTGCTTGAAGCGATCGAGGTCCAGTAGGAGAGCGCTGACACGCTTTTCCCGGGGACGGCCTAGCGTCAGCGACCGCGCCAGTTCGGTGTCAAAACTCGAGCGGTTGGGCAGGCCTGTCAAGGCGTCGTGACGCGAGCGGTGCTCGGCGTCTTCGCGGCCGGTTTCCAAGGCCAGGGATTTTCGCCAGAGCTTGTCGAGCAGGATAAAGACGATCAAGCCAGCAATCAGGAACGCGACGGCGAGGACCGGGGCGGTTTGCTGCACAAGGGCTTGCCCCGGGTTGTTAAGACCCCATTCAAAGAACGTGATGAAGCGGCCCGAGGCATTGGTCAGCGGTAGTTGCGAGCGATCGCTGCCTGCTGCGGCCAGCGTGGTGAATGCCGGCGTTGCGATCATGTATTCCTGGCTCAACCAGGCAGCAAACTCGGCATCGAGATGGACCATGCTGACATGCAGATATTCAGTGCCCGGAACTTGGGCGATCTCGCCGCTATCGCTGATGATCGGGGTGACGCTGACGATCGAGGGTACCCCAGCGACGACCACAAGATCGGAAACTCGCGGCGGCGTATCGGCCCGCCCTTCGGAATAGGCATCGAGCTCACCCTGCGCCATTTTCAGCCTCAGGGCTGAGATCAGCGGCATTATTTCGGGCAGCTCAGACGCGACGCTGGTGGTTTCGACCTGTTCGCCATGCTTCATCGCATAGATTGGGGTGTCGTGATCATCCAAGACAACGACCTGATCGTGGCCGAAGAAGTCGGCCATCCAGATGCCAAGGTTGACGTCGACCCAGTGCGCATCGAGCGACGGCTTGGTGTGGACGATTGAGTCGTCCCAAATCGTAACGCTTTCCTGCTCGTGTGGCAGGCGGGCCACCTGGGTGGCAATAACGTGACCCGCCAGAGCCGTCTGACGTTCGAGGTTGCGGGCGTCGATGCTCTGAGCAGACCACAATCCGAAGCCGATCACCGCGGCCGCAGCGAAGAGAACGCTTGTCACCACCGGTACGGCAACGCTGGCGATGTATTGCCAGCGCGTGGACGATCCGGGTTTCGGGGGCATGCAAAGGGTCTCCGCGAGGACGCAGAATAAGCCCGCCGGGCTTGCCGATCGGTTACCGGAAGACTTCGCGTTGTGAAAATCTGGCCGAAACGCTAAGCCATCCGGCCGCCCCGGTCGCAGTTTCCGGGATGGGTGGACAATGACGATGGGAGGTTGGACGTGGACCTAGGGCTCAAAGGTAAACTGGCTGTCGTCACCGGAGGGAGCGTCGGGATCGGTCTGGCGGTGGCAGAGGGATTGGCCGCGGAAGGCGTAAATCTCATCCTTTCTGCTCGAGGGCGGGAGAGGGTGGAGCAGGAGGCGCAGCGCATTGCCCAGCTGCATGGGGTGGAGGCGCTTGGCATTGCGGCCGATCTGGCGACCGCCGAGGGATGCGACGCGGTGATCGCCGCTGCACAGAGTCTGGGTGGGGCAGATATCCTCATCAACAATGCGGGTACTGGTTCGAACGAGACAATCCAGGCCGCCGCTGACGACAAATGGCACTATTATTGGAATTTGCACGTCATGGCGGCCGTGCGACTGGCGCGTGGAATCGTGCCGCAAATGAAAGCGGGCGGAGGCGGCGTGGTCGTCCACAATGCGTCGATCTGCGCGGTACAGCCACTTTGGTACGAGCCGATCTACAACACTACAAAAGCAGCGCTGATGATGTTCTCCAAGACCCTCGCCAATGAGGTGGTCGGCGACAACATCCGGGTCAACACGATCAACCCCGGATTGGTCCTGACGCCGGATTGGGTCAAAACCGCCAAGCAGATCGCAGGCGAGGCCGGCTACGAGGCTCATCTTCAGGGCGTCGCCGACGAGGCCGGTGGCATGAAGCGTTTCGCCACGCCCGAGGAACTGGCGCATTTCTTCGTCTTTCTTTGTTCCGACAAGGCCAGCTATTCGACCGGCAGCACCTATTTCGTCGATGGTGGATGGCTGAAAACGGTTTGAGGCGCGGCGCGGGATGGGGACGTGTGTGACAACGCCCCCGACCGCGAGGGAACTGTAACGCGGGCTGCTCGTTGCGAACCAACAGCAATGGAGGACACCATGCCAGCAACATCGAAGGCCCAGCAGAAGGCTGCAGGTGCCGCACTTTCGGCGAAGCGCGGAGACACCAAGAAGTCCGAACTCAAAGGCGCTTCGAAGTCGATGTATGAATCGATGAGCGAAAAGCAGCTCGACGAGTTCGCTTCGACCAAGCGCAAAGGTTTGCCGAACAAGAAGAAAGGCTGACCGCGGTTTGGTCTGCGGCGAAGCCGAGCAATGCGACCGATGTGGATGGCCGCTCCAAGCGCTAGCGTTCGGTACCGAACAAAGCATGCGCTAGCCGGACAAACGCCCGGCCGCGTTCCTCGAAATCCTTGAAGACGATCCCAGGCCGTTCGAGCTGCCCGTAGCTGGGCGCGGCGGGCGAGAGGATGATGGTGTCGAAAAGCTGCCGCCGCGCAGCGAGGGCTTGCATGCCTGCTTCAAGCGTGCCGGCTTCGACGACTTCGATCTGTGACGCGGCCGCAAAGGTCGCGGTGGCGAGGCGATCGCCCGTCACTGGCAGGGCGACAAGGACGCTCACGCCGCGTGGCGCGAGGAGGGATGCCAGTTCGGCATAGTCCTGCTGGCGTTCGTGACCGCCGGCGATCAGCGCAATGCGCTTGCCTGGATAGGCGGCGAGCGCCGCCTTGGTCGCCTCCGGCGTCGTCGAGATGGAATCGTCGACGATAGTGAGGCCGCCGATGCTGTGTTCTTCCAGCCGATGCGGAAGTGGCATGAAGGCGTTGATGCCGCGCACGATGCCCTCGAGCCCCGCCCCTGCCGCAAGCGCAATCCGCGCGGCAAGCCGGGCATTGTCGAGATTGTGCTGGCCCTTAAGGCGCGACCGGGCCACGGCAGAGGCGATCCGGTCGGCGATGAAAGGGGCCAGCGGCGGCAAGAGCCGTGAGCGGTCACGCAAGGCCGCGAGCACCAGCGTGTTGTTCTCTGCTCCCGCGCCGAGCCCGACCGGGAAGGGCGTGTCGCGATCAATGAGGTTGAGCTTATCGGCGTAGTAGCGCTCGGTGTTGCGATGCCAATCGGTGTGTTCCGGCGTCAAATTGGTAAGCGCGGCGATGTCGGGGGAAAAGGCTATGTCGGCGGTCTGATAGCTCGACAGTTCGAACACGACGATTGCGTGGCGGCCGGCGATGTCGAGCGGCGCGAGGCCAACATTGCCGGCGAGACCAGCATCGAGACCGGACTGCGTCAGCATCAGATGCACGAGCGTGGCGGTTGTCGACTTGCCCTTGGTGCCGGTGATGGCGATGACGGTGCGGCCCTCGCGATAATGCTCGGCCCACAGATTGAGATTGGAGGTGACGGCGATGCCGGCCTCGCGGGCGACAAGAAAGATTGGCCGGTAGCGCGAGACGCCGGGGGATTTGACGATGGTCGAGAAGTGCCGGGCCTCGATGGCGGCGTTCAAATCTGTGGGCGCGATGATTTCGGCATCCTCGATGTCGATTTCGCCGCTGTCCACGGTGACGAAAACTTTGAGCTCGGGCGCGCGGGCCTTGAGAAAAGCACGGGTCGAGCGCGCCTCGCGACCGGCGCCATAGAGCAGGACCGGGCCGTCAAAGGGCATGGGATGCGATCCTCTCGGCGATCGGGGGCGGAACCAGATGATCGCTGCTGTCGATCATCAGATCGTTGAGTGCCGCGACCAGGCGCGGCCGACCATATTGCTTCAGTAGATCATCGCGAAGGGCACGGACGATGGCCGCATCATCCCATTCGGGTTTGCCGATCAGAGCATAGAGGCAGGCCGCTGCCTCCTCGATTTCGCCGACACATTCCCAAGGCTTCTGGCCGGCTAGGCCGGTCAGCTCGCGAAACGAGCGATCATTGGCGGGATCGTCGAGGAGATTGCGTCCAAAAATGCCGAACAGACGCTGCTGCTCCATTACCGGGGCAAGGATCAGGAAGGTGAAATGGCATTTGGGACATTCGCCGCACCAGAGCGGGCCATCGTGCCCCGACAGTTTGAAGTTGCGATTGCAGCTCGAGAATACGCGGTCGAACTTGGTTTGCCGCGCGAACAGTTTGCCGATCCGGGCTTCGGAATAGGGGCGCAGCAGCGAGAAATAGCTTACTGCGCCCCCGGTCGCGCCGCCTAGGACGCCGGCGATCATGCGCTCGAATGCGAGCGACTTCGAATGCTGGTGGTTGACCACGCGCCCATCATGCATCGCGTTCCCCTGCGAGGCAGAGCGCTCATTGGAGAGCACGATGCGCGAATAGGAAAAGAGCTGCGCGGTCAAAGCCGCGATCATCGATATGATGGCGGTCGAGGGGACGTGGCCATTGTAGTAGCCCGGTTCCGTGGAGAGGCGGATCATTTCAGGGTCGAGCGTGCGGGTGACATAGAGCGGTGTTCTATCGATCTTGCTTACGGAAGACAGGATCGGGCCCCTGGGGTTTACGGCGAAGGGCGTGTAGTCGAGTCCAGCGGCTTCGAGCAACTGAACGCTGACGAGGGAATCTTTGCCGCCGCCGATCGGGAGCAGTGCTCGGTCCTTGAGAAGGGGCGAGGAGCGGCCGCGGCGCTTGTCGGTGGGTGCCGCGATGTCGATCCGGCCGAAATGGTGCAAACCATTGCGAGCATAGAACTCGCCGAGCCCGTTGGAATAGACGTCGAGCACGAAGGCACTTTCCTCGAGCGTCAGCGGCAGATTGGTGGTTACGCGCAGGGGCGCCTTGAGTTTGAAATAGCTGACGCCAAGGACGAGCGCGGTGAGATCGAGAAGCTTGGCAAAAGCCTGGCTGGCGGCAGCGTCGGCGCGCGCGCCGGCGGGGAACTGCAAGGTCTCGACGAAGCGCAGTTCGCCCAAAGCGTAGCGAAACCGCGCCATTGCTGTCACGGCATCGTATTCCGGCGCTTCGATGCGGAAGGTCTCGCTCAATAGATTCTCAGACTCAGCCTCAGCACAATATCGGGGCTCAGACGCTGGAAGCCAAATTCCCGCATGGTGCAGCTCCAGCCATTCCCAAGCCGCTCGATCTTGAACAAATTATAGCGCGCCGGATCGTCACTGCTGCGCTGGCTCTGGGCGGCGCCGGCGGCCGCGACACCGACAACGGGGACGTCCCCGGTATTGCCGGGGATGGCAAAGATCGAGGATTGGTGGGAGTGCCCGTGAAGAATGAGCTCGGCCCCATGCTCGGCGACGACGGCGCGGAAGGCTTTGGCGCCACGCAGGCCAACGCGATAGTGGCGCGCTTCCTGATTGG
The DNA here is from genome assembly GCA_039920085.1 of Devosia sp. Taxonomy (GTDB): domain Bacteria; phylum Pseudomonadota; class Alphaproteobacteria; order Rhizobiales; family Devosiaceae; genus Devosia_A. The sequence continues at coordinate 32,918 of JBDSEK010000099.1, forward strand.
GCGCGTGGTGGATGAGGACGATGCGGAAGTAGTTGGCCTCGCCCATCATTTTGAGGATACGACCGAGGCGCTCGGCTTGGTCGTCGTCGAAACGGCCAATCGCAAAGAAGGGCGCGCTTGGTGCGGCGCTCGAGCAGCTGATCACGACCACCTCGCCGAGGCGGCGCACGAAGGGGAAGGCGTTGGAGTCGTCGAGCGTTTCGCCGCGCATATAGTCGCCCCAGCGCTCCTGGGCGAGGTCGAGGGCGCCGCGTACATAGGCGTCATGATTGCCGGGCGATACACAGACGTGACCCGGCGGGCCGATGGTCTTCAGCCACTCGGCGGCGGCCACCATTTCTTCATCGAGACCGAGATTGACGAGATCGCCGGTGACTGCGACGAAATCGGGGTTCTGTTCGCGCAGATGACGGACCAAAGTCTGCAACCCATCGCCCGAGAGCGAGTCCTTCCGCCGCAGGCGCCAATTGAGGTAGCCGGTCAGCCGCTTGTTGATCAGTTGGCCCGGCCGCAGCGGCGGCAAGGGCGCCAGGTGAACATCGGAAAGATGGGCAAAACTGGTCATTAGGGGCGTAATGGCACGGGCCGGACCGCAAGAAAATGGCCGAATTGCCGGGCCTCCTATTTTGCCCCCATCCTTCAGGGCACAAAGAGGACTCATGGCATTTGGAGACAATTGAATGCAGTTGACCGTCTGGCAGCGCTTTCGAACGCGGACGTTCCTTTTCGCTGTAGGCGTCTCGCGCCGGATGGTGGTCGGCGCGCGGGCCGTTCTTATCGACGGCAACAAGGTGTTGCTGGTCAAGCCGACCTATCTGCCGGGTTGGCATTTTCCTGGCGGTGGCGTCGAGCCGGGCGAGACGGCAGAGAATGCCGCGGCGCGAGAGGTGCTGGAGGAGACTGGCTATGAAGCTGCAGGGCGCCCCGCGCTGCACGGCCTGTTTCTCAACCGGTCGGTGGCGAGCGATCGCGACCATGTCGCGCTCTATATCTGGCGGGATTTTGCCAATCGGCGGGCCTTTGTGCCCAATTTTGAAATCGCCGATTGCCGCTGGGTGGAGAGGGGCAATCTGCCGCCCGACACGGAGCCCGGGACCGCCGCCCGCGTGGCGGAAATTTTCGGAGGCACGACCGCGCCGGCGGAATGGCTGCCATGACGCCGCTCCGCCACTTGAATTGGCGAGCACGGAACATGATTTCTCGTTTACGCGTTGTCCCCTTGGTGCTAATGCGCAATTCAGACGCGAGGAGGCGTCCAGGATGGAGAGATTCTTTCAGGTGACCCGACGACCCTAGTGGTCGGAAGCCGGACTCTTAGGCCCGGCGCGTATCGTCTCATTCCATTCTGGGACTCAGTCACATGATCGCTCCTTCCGTATTTTCGGCCGCGGCGGCGGCCCCTCCGCAACCGGGTTCTCCCAGTGTTCGTTTCGCGACTGCTGCCGACGACGGATTCGTCGATCAGTTGCAGGCGCTTGCGTTTGGGCCCGGGCGCTTTGCGCGTACCGCCTTTCGCGTGCGCGAGCGTTTCCCGATCGACAAATCATTGTCGTTGATTGCCGAAGTCGACGGCACGCCCTGCGGCTCGGTGTGGATGACGCCGATCAGCGTCGGCGGCATCGACGGCTATCTACTCGGTCCACTGGCGACCCATCCGAATTTCCGCAAGCGCGGGGCGGGCAAATTGCTGGCCCGGGAAGTCACTCGTATTGCGCTCGAACGCAAGCAGGGGAGTTTCGTGCTGCTCGTTGGGGATCGGGATTACTATTGCCCGCTCGGCTGGCAGCCAACGACGCTGGGCGCGGTGCAGTTTCCGGGTCCCGTCGATCCGGAGCGGGTGCTTGTCTACTCGCCAGATCCGACGCTCGCCGTGCGGCTCGCCGGTCCGATCGCCG
>JBDSEK010000100.1:0-19070 GCA_039920085.1 Devosia sp.
ATGCCGGTGGCGATCAGTTCGATGCCGAAGCGGCGACCATAGGCGGCGATATCGGCGGCGTGGAAATCGGTGAAGTTTTCGGGCTGTCGGAGGAAGCGGGTCGCGTCGACGCGCACTGATTTGAACCCCAGCCCCTGCAGTTCCGCATAGTCGAAGCGCAGCGAGGTGGCGAGGGCGAGCGACAGGCCGACGCCCATCTTGCCGATCGCGGCGAGCGACGCGCGCTCCTTGGCGCTGAGCGCCCGCAAATCGGCCTGCGGCAACGCAAACAACAGCGAGGCGGCAATGGCGCGGTTGGCGTCGAGCGCCGAGAGCACCTGCTCGACGGATTTGGGGCTGGCGAGCGAGGCACGCGACAGCGGCACATAGAGGGTGATCGGCGTGCCGGCGGTGCGCGAGCGGCGCGCAATGGCGGTCGCTTCTTCGAGCCCGAGCAATTCGACACGGCTGACGATGTCCTCGCCGCCATGGCGCGGCATGAAATCGGGCCGGTCGGCAAAATCGCCGTCTTCGAGCACGAGGCGCGGCACCAAATCGTAGCCGTGTCCCTTGCGCTGCGGCAGCGTCACAATGGGTTCGATGTGAAAGACCAGCCGGCCATCGGCCAGTGCCTGGCGCAGCATCTCGAGCGGGATCACCGGCTCGGGCATCTGGTCGGGATCGGGCGGCGGAGGCGCCTTGACTGTCCCCTCCCCCGATTGCCGCCGCTGCTCCTCGAGTTCCGCCACAGCCTCGGCCACCTGCCGCACGACGGTGCCGAGCACGGAGAGATCCGCCTCGAGCGCCTGCAGCCGGGGGCCGGCATTGAGGTCCGACAGCGCATTGATTCGCTGGCTCAGCACGGCGCCGGCCTGGGCGTCGGTCGAGAGCAGCCGGGACAGATCCTCGATCGCCTTTTCGAGTCGCGACTCGGCCCGACGCCGCAATTGTCGCTCAAGCAGCAGGATGGCCGCGGCGCCAAAGGCGATGGCGGTTACCGCTGCTTCGATGGGGGTGAAAGTCAGTCCGAAATACGCTGCCGCTGCAACGCCGAGAGCGGCAAGCGCGATAAAAACATAGACCAGGCCTTGCACGTTTGCCCACTCCAGATTCGACGCTCGCCAAATCAGAGCATAGCGGCGCGTCGCGCGGCTCTCCAAACGGAATATTTACCCTAAGCATCAACAATCGTTCTCACAGAGGTCTTACGCTCCAAGAGGTTTCATGCCCGAGGCGATCCATGCCGGACCAGCCACACCAGCACGACTGCTGCTGATCGACCGCGACGGCGCGACCGCCGAGGCGCTCGCCGCTCCGCTCGCCGCCAAGCTGATGGCCGCCGAGCCGCTGATCGTCGCGCGAAACGGCAGGCACGCAGCCGAACTGCTCAAGGTGGGCGTATTCGACGTCGTGCTGGCGGATCTATCGAGCCTGGGCGACCTTTCGACCAAGGCCGACGAGGCGGTATCGCGGATCGCAAGGCTTGCCCCCGACGCATTGATCGTCGTCTTTCTCGACGCCGCTTCGGTTTCCGCCGCGCTCAGCACCATGCGCGCGGGCGCCCATGAATGCGTCACAAAGCCGGTTTCGGGGGAAGCGCTTGCGCTCAAAATCGGGGCCCTGGCCTTGCGCCTCGGCCGGCCACGCGCGCTCGGTGTCGATAGCGGTCAGATGATCGGTCAGACTTGGATGGAAGACCAGGTGGTCCATGCGGCCGAGCCGGCGGCACCCGTCCTGCCGCTGTGGCGGCAGGAGCAACGGATCATCGAGGATGCGATCCGCATCTATGCCGGGAACATCACGCTGGCCGCGGCGGCGCTCGAGCTCAGCCCCTCGACCATCTATCGCAAGCGCCAGGCCTGGTCGGAGATGAGCAGAGGGCGTGGCGCGGCCTGATCAGCGCCAGGTGAAGACGCGTGTCACCGAATAGTTGAAGACGACGCTCATCAGCACGCCTAAAAGCCCCGCCAGATAGAACGAGCCGTCGAAGGCATAAATCCAGCTCGCGACTGACACATTGGCCAGTGCCCCGATCGAGCAGACCGCATAAAAGCTCAAGAGGCCCGTGAAATAGCGCCGGCCGCGCAGCTTCTTGTTGGCGTAAGTCAGCTCGTTGTTGAGGATGAAATTGAAGGTCATGGCGACAATCGTCGCCGCGGTCTGGGCCCAGACGAAATCGAGCCCAAATCGTTCATGGGCGAGCCACAGCGTCGTCATATGCACGACGACACCCGCAGCGCCCACTAGGCCAAACAGCAGGAAGGTCGTGGGCAACAGACCGCCGGTCAGCTTATTGAGAACGAGGCCAAGGAACTGCACGACGACGATCGAGCTCATCTTGCTCTCGCCGGCGTTGCGCGGGCGGAAAGTGTAAGGCACCTCGCCCACAAGCAGCGTCTTACCGCGGCGCGCCCGTGCGCGGCGCGCCGAGACGATGATGTCGAGCAGGATCTTGAAGCCTTCGTTCGAGAGCGATGGCGCAATTTCGTCGAAGACATCACGGCGCATCAGGAAATAGCCGCTCATCGGGTCGGATAGATCTTGGCCGGTCACCAGGCGCGACAGGCCCGTTGCGAAGCGGCTGCCGGCCTCGCGCGCTTTGCTCAGCCCCTCGCCGGCGCTGCCGCCGCTGCCGTAGCGGGTGCCGACAACGACGTGGTCGCCGCCCAGCGCCTTGTCGAGCATCAGCGGCAGGATGGCTTCGTCGTGCTGGTGATCGGCGTCGATGACTGCAAAATAGGGTGCCGCGCTGGCCGAAATGCCTTCCACCACGGCCGAACTCAGGCCGCGCCGGCCGATGCGGTGGATGCAGCGGACATTGGCCTGGCGGCGGGCCAACTCCTTGACCATCTGCGCCGTGCCATCGGGTGAATTGTCGTCGACGACGATGAACTCGAAGGGGGTGTCGCCGAGCGCCTTGGTCACCTTGTCATAGAGCGAGACCACATTGTCGCGCTCATTGAAGGTCGGGACGATGACCGCGAGCTGTGGGGAGTTCCAGATTTGCGGCATCGCCACGGGTTGCGGGTCGCGCTCGATCGTCATTGTGCATCCGGTGGGCTTACAGGCGGGCAAATATCGCGGACCCGTTGCAATCTGCAAGGCATCAAACGGTTCCGCCGCTTGACTCGTTCAAGGCTGCCTCCTATATCGGCGCCACGCCGTTGGCACTCCCTCGTTTAGAGTGCTAACAGGCCGAAATCATTCAGTTTCATAGGAGCAGACATGGCTTTCCGTCCCCTGCACGACCGCGTGGTCGTCCGGCGTGTCGACAGCGAAGAAAAGAGCGCTGGCGGCATCATCATCCCCGACACCGCTAAGGAAAAGCCGTCCGAGGGTATCATCGAGGCCGTTGGCCCGGGCGCTCGGGACGATAGCGGCAAGCTGGTTCCCATCGATCTCAAGGTCGGCGACCGCATCCTCTTCGGCAAGTGGAGCGGCACCGAGGTCAAGCTCGATGGCAAGGACCTGCTGATCATGAAAGAGACCGACATCATGGGCGTGATCACGAAGTAAGGCGCCCCGCCTCCTTTCGATCCTCCCTTCATTTTCAAGGAGCGCCTCAGATGGCAGCCAAAGACGTCAAGTTCTCCACCGACGCTCGCGACAAGATGGTCCGCGGCGTCAACATCCTCGCCAATGCCGTTAAGGTCACGCTCGGCCCCAAAGGTCGCAATGTCGTGATCGACAAGTCGTTCGGCGCCCCGCGCATCACCAAGGACGGCGTCACCGTCGCCAAGGAAATCGAGCTCGAGGACAAGTTCGAAAACATGGGCGCCCAGATGGTGCGCGCCGTGGCGTCCAAGACCAATGACATTGCCGGCGATGGCACCACGACCGCGACAGTGTTGGCACAGGCCATCGTCAATGAAGGCGTCAAGCTCGTTGCCGCCGGCATGAACCCGATGGATCTCAAGCGCGGCGTCGATCTCGCCGTGACCGAGGTCGTCGCCAACCTCGCTAAGAAGGCCGCCAAGATCACCTCGTCCAGCGAAGTCGCGCAGGTCGGCACGATCTCGGCCAATGGCGAGAAGTCGATCGGCGATATGATCTCGCAGGCGATGCAGAAGGTCGGCAATGAGGGCGTGATCACCGTCGAGGAAGCCAAGACCGCCGAAACCGAACTCGATGTCGTCGAAGGCATGCAGTTCGACCGCGGCTACCTCAGCCCCTACTTCGTCACCAATGCCGAGAAGATGATCGCCGTGCTTGAGGACCCGCTGATCCTTTTGCACGAGAAGAAGCTCTCAAACCTCCAGGCGCTGTTGCCGATTCTTGAAGCGGTGGTGCAGAGCCAGCGGCCGCTGCTGATCATCGCCGAAGACGTCGATGGCGAGGCGCTGCCGACCCTCGTGGTCAACCGTCTGCGCGGCGGGCTCAAAGTCTGCGCCGTCAAGGCCCCGGGGTTCGGTGATCGTCGCAAGGCGATGCTCGAGGACATCGCGACGCTGACCGGCGGCTCGGTGATCTCTGAAGAGCTCGGCATCAAGCTTGAAAATGTCGGGCTCGATATGCTGGGCACCGCCAAGCGCGTCGAGATTGCCAAGGAAACCACCACCATCGTTGATGGCGCTGGCAAGAAGGAAGACATCGAGGGCCGCGTTGCCCAGATCCGCGCGCAGATCGAAGAGACCACGTCGGACTACGACAAGGAGAAGCTGCAGGAACGCCTGGCCAAGCTCGCCGGCGGCGTTGCGGTGATCAAGGTCGGCGGTTCGACCGAAATCGAGGTCAAGGAGCGCAAGGATCGGGTCGAGGACGCGCTGAACGCGACCCGCGCCGCGGTCGAAGAAGGCATCGTCGCCGGTGGCGGCGTGGCATTGCTCCGCGCTTCGAACGCGCTCCAGGCCAAGGGCGAGAATGCCGACCAGCAGGCTGGCATCGGTATCGTCAAACGCGCGCTGCAGGAGCCGATCCGGCAGATCGTCCAGAACTCGGGCGGCGAAGGTTCGGTTGTGGTCGGCAAAGTGCTCGAGAATGCGTCCGAGACCTATGGCTACGATGCGCAGACCGGCGAGTTCGGCGACATGATCAAGATGGGTATTATCGATCCCGTCAAGGTCGTGCGTACTGCCCTGCAGGACGCCGCTTCGGTTGCGGGCCTATTGATCACCACCGAGGCCATGATTGCCGAACTGCCCAAGGATGCGGCACCCCCCATGGGCGGTGGTGGCGGCATGGGCGGCGGCATGGGCGGGATGGACTTCTAATCCAGCCAACAGGTTCAAGGTCCAGACTTCCCAGTCACGGACTTCGATCGGGGCGCGGTGGCAACACCGCGCCCTTTCGCTTGGCCGGCGCGTAAAATTTTCCGACGGCAACCACGACTGTTTTTACCAATGATAGGCAAGGTCCGGGGCACTGCCGGGAGATGCTTGATGCCGTTGTTACGCTATTTCATGGCGCTCGCTTTGCGCGCCGTGCTTGGCCTGCTGGGACTCGCACTGATCGCTTATGGCGGCGTACATGTGGTTGATTCCGCCTTTGTCCTCATACGGGCCTGGAACGATCTCGCCGAAAGCGGCTCAACACCGCCGCTGTCGTTCCTGCTCCAGCATTACGGCCTCTATGGCGGGCTGACCGCGGTCGGAACCTTCATGATCGTTGTCGCGATCCGCGGCGCCATTGCCCGTATCCGCGCCGGACTTCCCAGCGACGAAGAGGGTGTCGGCACGACGCCGTTGTCGCGGCTGCTCAATATTGTGATCTATGGCGCAGGCTTCTGCTTTGGGGCCTTTTCGATCGCGGTCAGCATCGGGCCCGGCACACAGATGGCGATGCTCGTCGCGCAAGGCGTCACCGTCCAGGCGAAGGTGCTCAGCTACGAGCCAACCAGCGATCCGCAAATCTGGGACATGCGCTACCAGTTCACCACCAAGTCGGGCGAGATCATCACCGATGCGATGCTGACCGAGCCGGTCAAGGAGCGTCCGTCGATGAATTTGTTCTCGAGGGGCATCGCCGTCACCTATGTGGAGAGCGATCCCAGCCAGCATGCGGTCACCAACGACTATTCGCATTCGAGCTTTGTGTTTTTCATGGTGACGCGGCTGGCAATCGCGCTGGTCGGGATGTGGGGTCTCATCAAGAACATCTCGCCCACACCAAGGCGCCGACGATGCATGCTGCGCCATCGCGCCGCGTCGGCATCACCAATCAGTCCAGCCCCTCGGCGCGGCCGTTGCGTGCGGAGAACGCGCCCATGGCAGCGAGCCCTGGCCAGCGCCGCACCAACTTCGGGCGGCGGGCCTAAACGCCGAGCTTTGCCTTCAACGTTTCGCGCAGCGCGTTGCGGCGAACCTTGGCGCTTTCGGCGCGGGGGATTTCGCTCACCTGGATTACGCGGTCCGGGACCTTCTCGTTCAGCCTTGGCCGGGCGGCCTCGATGATCGCCCCGGGATCGATCAGCGTGTCGGCGACCACGGCAGCCCAAATCTCTTCGAGGCCACTGGCGTTGACGACGCCGACGACGGCAACGTCGGCGACGCGCTTGTCGAGCCGCAAGACCTCTTCGATGGCGTCGGGGGCCACCACGATGCCGCCTTTGTTGATGATTTCCGTCGACCGCCCGGTGATCAGCAATTGCCCGTCCTCGGTGACGGTGCCGATGTCACCGGGATAGAACCACCCGTCCTCGAGCATATCGACGGGCCTGCCCTCGGCATCGACATAGAAGGCGAGCTCGGGCGTGCGGATGCGCAACACGCCCTCCGTTCCGGCGGGTATGACGCGACGGTCATCGTCGACCGCTTCGATCTCGGCCCAGGGCTGGACATAGCCGGCAAATCCTTCGGGTGTATCGAGGCTTGTTGCCATGCCCGAACTAATGCCCCCCATTTCGGTCGAGCCATAGCCGAACATCACGGTGCTGCAGATGCGCGCCCGGGCCTCGGTAAGCATCGCTTTTGGAATTTTTGCACCGACAATCGCCAGCAGCTTCACCGATGACAGCGGCGGGCTGTGATCGCCGAAGACTTTGTATAATGCCTGGAACTGACCGACGGCGAGGACGAGGGCGCTGACCCTGAACATCTGCAGCATCTGCAGTGCATCTGTGTAGTTGCCAGCGTAACAAAGGACCGATCCACGCATGTGTGCGCTGAGGGGCGCCATAATGCCGACGATGGTCGAAAAACCCATCATGCTGAGGCTGGCCGGACCGCTCATCCACCAGGCCGAACTGAGACTGGAATGGGCGGCGCGAAGCTCTATGCACGCCTGCGTCAGGGCTACGCATTTGGGATGGCCCGTAGTGCCCGACGAATAGACAAAACGCACGATGCTGTCGGGCGAGGTGAAGCCGGGGAGAGCGAGGAGCTTTCGGTAGTCCGGACGGGCCCCGGGATCGGACACGAACCAGCGATCGTCGACTTGCATTACCCGCACGCCAGCCATCGTCACACCATCGCGGTCGGTCAGAAACAGTTTGGGCAGAAAGCCCGCCTTCTCGGCCACGAAGGTCGTGCCGATCGACGCCGACGGCAGGCCCAGAAGGGCCAAGGCAAAGATCATCGCCGTATGATGAATTGGGTTGCGGATGTCGAGCATCACCGCCGAGCCCGGCGCGAGTTCGAAGGTCCGCAAGGCCTCAACGGCCGAGGCCACCGATTTCATCAATGCGCCGTAAGTCGCAACGCCGCCGGGATAGGCGATGGCCGGATCGTTCTCGCGGTTGCGGGCTAGAAAGACGATGGATTTGACGAGCTTCATGGTCGCTTGCCCAGTTTGAGAATGGGGCGCGACGCAACGCTCCAGGATGGGGAAACTCACGCGAAGTTGCGGAAATGTCACGCAGTTTCTTGACGGATTGCGCGATAATCCGAGCGATGGTCCGCGTCAACCAATCCAAACGCTAAAGCTCTCGGGGTCTCATATGCGGATGAATCTGCTCGCCGCAACGGCGCTTTCCACCACCATCTCTTTCCTCGTGCCCGGTTATGCGTTCGCGCAGACCGTCTTGGACGGAGAGACGGTTTATGACTGGAATGGCTTTTACGCCGGCCTAGGTATTGGGGGCGTCACCACAAACTCGACCATCAGCTTCGACTATTCCGGTTCGGCAATTTTGCTGCCCAGCGAGGCCGATTTCGTCGGCCGCAGCGGGACGATCAGCGCCGATGTCGGTCACAACTGGCAGGTGGGAAATGCGCTGTTCGGCATCGAGGCGGATGCCAACATCATGCGCTTTGTCGGCACATCCTCGGGGGCGGACTATACGGCTGAAGAGCGTCTCCACTCGCTGCTGTCCCTGCGCGGCCGGGCCGGCCTCGTCTTCGACCGCTTCATGCTCTACGGCACGGCGGGTATCGCGGCGGGTGATGCAAGCTTTAGTGCCGATGTCGGCGACGCTGGCAAAGGCGTACCAGCCTCTGCCTCGGGGATCGTTAGAGGTACGGTGGTCGGTGTCGGTACCGAGGTGGCGCTCAACGACAAAATGACCCTCCGCGCGAGCGTAAAGCAGTACAATCTGTCGCCCCTTACGGCCTCGGGCGACACCGGAATGGGTGACTTCGGCAAGGGCGGGCCCGATCCCGACCCGTTCGCTGCGACCTACAATCCCCGGCCGCTGGTCTTCGAGGCCGGCCTCAACGTTCGCTTTTAGCGAAAGAGCAGCAGCTTCACGGCAAGCCCGATCGATACGGCTACGACAAGTGGCCGGATTATTTTTGCGCCAAAGCGAATGCCGGTATGGGCGCCGAGCGTGCCGCCGATCAGTTGGCCAATGGCCATGGACACCGCGGCTGGCCAGACCACATCTCCGAGGGGATGAACAACGCCAGCGCTCCAAGATTGGAGGTCAGATTGAGAATCTTGGCGTTGCCCGCGGCGCGCGTCACGCCCAGGCCGAAAAGCGCTAAGCAACTGAAGGTCAGAAACGTGCCCGTTCCTGGACCGAAGGCCCCGTCGTAAAAGCCCATCACAGCGCCCATCAGGGGGACAAAGAGCGCAAAGCGCAGACGCGCGCGGCGATCCTGATCGGTCAATCGAGGGGCGAACAGGAAGTAGGCCGCGATGACGATGAGCCCCACAGGCACGGCGATCTGGAGCAACGAGATATGGACCCGCTTGACCAGAACGGCACCCGCAAAGGCGGCCAGGAATGTCGCGACAATCGCGACCGCAAGCGCGCGCAGCGAAACAAAGCCGCCGCGCCAATAGGTGATGGCAGCTGCCCCAGTGCCGATCACCGATTGCAGCTTGTTGGTGCCAAGCGCCGCAATTGGCGGCACACCCGCCGCAAGCAAGGCCGGCAGGGCGATCATGCCGCCACCGCCGCCGATGGCGTCGACAAAACCCGCCAGCGCCCCAACAAAGGCGAGCGCCAGCAGGACCAGCGGATCGAGCATCAGGCGTGGCTATCCGGGTGCGCGGCCGGGCGATCATCGCGCGGGACACCGACCCGTCCCTCGCTCAGCGGGATGTCAATGATCGACGCCATGAAAGCGGACATCGCGAGTTGCAGCCCGGCCACGAGCGTCGTCACCGCGAGGATCATGGCGCGCATCGTCGAGGACATGGGCAGCGGGCCGAAACCGCGAGCGGCCCATTCCCCAAACCCCCAGATCAACGCGACGAGACCGAGCAGGGTCAGCACAAGAGCTGCGAGCAGCACGCGCTCCAGCGTCAGGGCCTCTAGCATGCCATCGAACGTGCCCGAGCGCGGAATGAAGCCGTAGCGCGAGGCAAAGCGGCGGCCGATAATTGCAAAGCTCACGGCCTGTAGGCCGACGAGGATGCACATTGCCGCCATCAGGAAGGTGTGAAGGTCGAGCACCACAGTGGGCGAAAGATGAACCGGGCCGCGAAGCAGCAGCGTACCGAGGAACAGCCCGACCGTCAGCAGCACCAACCCTGGATAGAGGAACAACCAGCGCGGCGAAAACAGCAGCAGGAAGCGCAAATGCCGCCAGCCGTCGCGGAAAGAGCGCAGATGCGGGGCGCGGGTGCGGCCGTCTTTCGCAAGGGTCGTCGGGACTTCCGCCATCCGCAAACCGGAAAGCGTCGCCTTCACCAGCATCTCGGAGGCGAACTCCATTCCAGTCGTGCGGAGCTTCAGGCCGAGCACTGCCTGCTGTGAGAATCCGCGCAGGCCGCAATGAAAGTCCGACGCCTTGGTGCGAAAGAACAGGCGTCCGAGAAAGCTCAGCACCGGGTTGCCAATGTAGCGGTGGTGCCAGGGCATGGCGCCCGGACCGATGCCGCCGGCGAAACGATTGCCCATGACGATGTCGTGGCCCTCGCGGAGCCTCGTAACGAAGGCATCGAGATTGGAAAAATCATAAGAGTCGTCGGCATCGCCCATGATGACGAAACGGCCGCGCGCTGCGGCGATGCCCTCCGCGAGGGCGGCGCCGTAACCCTTGACCGGAACGTCGACCAGCCGCGCACCATTGGCTCGTGCAATCTGTTGGCTGCCATCGGTCGAACCATTGTCGGCGATCAAGACTTCGCCGGAGACGCCGGATCGTGCGAGATAGGCTTTGGCCTTGCCGATGCAAACGGCCAGCGTTTCCGCCTCGTTGAGGCAGGGCATGAGGATGGTCAGCTCAAGATTGTCGGCCAAGCGAATCGCCCGATTTGCGCTAGGCCTTATAGCAGCGTGCTGGTTCCCGGCGCGATTCCGCCCATGATCGACAGCAGCGCCTCCAGCTGCGCCTTTTTCATCGGCGACCAGGGCGCGGTCTTGGACACCACCAGCGTCGCCTCACTCTTCATCACCAGACCATCGGCAAGAACGCGCATGGCATTGGCGGTCAACGTTTCGCCGGTCGAGGTAATGTCGACGATCAGGTCCGCCGCGCCGGCGGCGGGCGCCGCCTCGGTGGCGCCGGCGCTTTCGACGATCCGGTATTCGGCGATCCCATAGTCGGAAAAGAAGCGCCGTGTCAGATGCGTGTATTTGGTGGCGATACGCAGCCAGCGGCCGTGCCGGGAGCGGAAATCGGACGCCACATCGGCGAGATCGCTCATATGAGTGACGTCGATCCAGGCGTCCGGCACGGCGACGATGACGTCCGCATGACCGAAGCCGAGGGGCTTTACGAAGACGACATTGTCGCCGCCGTGTTCCGCCGCCTCGTGCACGAGGTCTGAACCGGTGACCCCGATATCCACCGTGCCCATCACCAGTTCGCGGGCAATCTCGGCGGCCGGGTAGAAGCGCACGGAAACCTGCGGCTGGTTCTTGATGGTGCCGACATAGGAGCGCGCGCCGCCGGGCCGGGCGATGGGCAACTTGGCTTCATTGAAGACGATACGGGTCTGCTCTTCGAGGCGACCCTTGGACGGCACGGCAATGATGAGATTTTCGCTGCTCATCGGCTGGCCGCCTCCTCTTCGAGCCGGTCGGTCCAGAGGGCACAGCCGGACGCCGCCACCGGAATTTGCGCTCCGAGACGGTCGAACAAGCGGTCATATTCGCCGCCCGAGGCCAGGATGGCGCCATTCTCGGTTGCCATTTCGAAGACGATGCCGGTGTAATAGTCGAGCCGTGGCGAGAAGCTCGCGTCGAAGATGACATCGGCCTTGGGCGAGAGCGCGGCCAATGCGGCGGCGTGGGTGCGAACCGTGGTTAGCGGACCTTCGAGATCGATGCTGGCACCGCGCGCCAGCTTGCCGACGGTGTCGAGCGCGCGCTGGGCGCTGTCGGAGACCGAGAAATAGTCGACGAGCAGCTGCACCTTGTCCTCGGGGATGGGCGCCGCGTCGAGCGCCTGCTTTTCGAGGTAGCGGTCGGCGATCTCTTCGGGCTGGCGGGAGCCCACCAGGCTCATGCCCGCCGACAGCATGTTGTCGGTGATGATTTCGACGATGCTCTCGCGCGCGTCGGGGGCTGTGCCGCTGATCCGCGCTTCGGTCGCGGTGAGCCGCTCCATCAGCCGCGCCATCGCGTTGGGATGGCCGAAGCGGTGGCGAATACGCGTCTGCCATTGCGGCGAGATGTCCATTGAGGCGAGCAGGGCTTCGAACAGCCCCACTCCGCCAAGCCGAACGCGCGGATCGGCGATCTCGTAGATGGCCAGTGCCCAGCGGGCAAAGGTTAGCACTTGGTCGAGCGCCGCATCGGCATCGGGCTGGCCGAGCAGTTCGAGCCCGGCCTGCTCGGCTTCGACCGGGTAGCCGTCCTCCTGGCGGAAGATCGGGCCCAGATAAGTGTAGGCGCCCGGGGTCCCCACCATCCCCTCATCGAGATAGGCCTTGGCGATGGGCAAAGTGAAATCGGGGCGCAGGCAATATTCGATGCCGTTATTGGCGGTCGATAACAGCAGGTTGCGGCCGAACTCTTCGCCAGCGAGATCGAGATAGGGCCCGGCGGGAAGCAGCAGGCCCGGCGTAACGCGGGTCACGGACTTGGATTCGACCAGACGGACCAGAGCGGCGCGGCGTTCGCTGGGCGACTTGGCGGCCATCAGGCGTCGGCCCGCATGCGCGCCACGGCGGGGATTTTGCTGAGCTCGTCGACGAGGTCGGCCCGGGCGACAACGCTCTGCCCCACTTTTGCGGCCTTATATTCGGCATTGTCCTTGATGGCTTTGGCCTGCTCGGCGCCGGCGGCGAGATCCTTGATGGTGACCTTGCCCTCGGCGCGCTCATTGGAGCCGACAATCACCGCGGCCGCGGCGTTACGCCGGTCGGCATATTTCATCTGCGCATTCATGCCGGAGGCGCCTAGATACATCTCGGCGCGGATGCCGGCATTGCGCAACTCGCTGGTCATTTTCTGGTAGTCGGCGATGGCGGCAGCATCCTTGTCGAGGACGAGAACGACGACTGGACCGGTGTTCTGGTCGGAAGTGAGATTGCCGGTGAGCTTGAGCGCGGTGGCAAGTCGCGAGACGCCGATGGAACAACCGGTCGCTGGAACGGGCTCACTGCGGAAACGCGACACAAGACCATCGTAGCGGCCACCGCTGCCGACCGAGCCGAACACCACTTCCTGGCCTTTGTCGTTGGTTACGGGAAAGGTCAGCACGACTTCAAAGACGGGGCCGGTGTAGTATTCGAGGCCGCGGACGATCGAGGGATCTATCGCGATCCGGTCCTTGCCATAGCCAGCAGACTGGAACAGCACCTCCATCGACCGCAGCTCGGCGACGCCTTCGTTCTCGTCCGGCGCTTTGCCCGAAACGAAGTCGAGCACAATTTGCTGCTGACCGGCCGATAGTCGGGCGCCCTTGGTGAAATCCCCACTCTCGTCCTTGCGGCCCTCGCCGAGCAGCAGCTTGATGCCATCGGGGCCAAACTTGTCGAGCTTATCGATCGCCCGAAGCACGGCGAGTTTTTTCTCGTAGTCCGTAACGCTGGCGCCTTCCAGCACGCCATCAAGGACCTTTCGATTGTTGACTTTGACGACATACTTGCCGCCAAGACCAAGTGCATCCATGACATCGGCGAGCATCATGCACATCTCGGCGTCGGCTTCGGGGCCCGCGGCCCCGACCGTGTCGGCATCGAACTGCATAAACTGGCGGAAGCGGCCGGGGCCCGGCTTCTCGTTGCGGAAGACCCAGCCCTGACGATAGCTGCGGAAGGGCTTGGGCAGGCGGTCGTAGTTCTCGGCGAAATAGCGGGCGAGCGGCGCGGTGAGATCGTAGCGGAGGCTCATCCATTGCTCGTCATCGTCCTGCAGCGAAAACACGCCGGCATTAGGCCGGTCGGTATCGGGCAGGAACTTGCCCAGCGTCTCGGTGTACTCAAGGAACGGCGTCTCGACCGGGTCGAACCCATAGCGCCGATAGACCGATTTGATGGTCGCGATCATCCGATCCACCGCCGCGATATCGGCAGGCGAACGGTCTTCGAAACCGCGCGGCAGGCGGGCCGCGATCAGGGATTTCGGATCGGCCATGAAGTGGAGTCCCAAGTTGCGCCGTTCCTAGTGCAAACGGCTATTCGAGACAAGGAATTGCGAATTTGAGGCATCGCAAGTGTCGCTGTTGCGCCCATGACACAATGCTTGCCGGGTGCGGCAGGCCGCCGCGCTTTGGGCTTGTCAGGTGGAATCGCCTCCTTTATCAGCGCCGTCGTTCGCAACGCCAACCACGAAGGAGTCGCACATGATTCATCTGCTCTGTGTCTTCACCCGTGGCCCTGTTGCCGCCGGGATGAACTTCGCTCGCTGAGCGCCGGCCTTCGGGCCATCCGTCCCCGGCTTTGTCTGAGCCACTAACGCAACCCAACCGGTTCTGATCGACGTCCGCGATTCCATCGCGCCGGCATCGGTTCCGCTCCTCCAACTCTCAACCAGGGAGCCGGCGCCATTGCGCGTCCGGCCATTAAACATGACACTCTTCAATTCGCCTTCTGTCTCGAGCTTTGTTCCGTTCCTTTCCCGCCGCGAGGGCGGTGTTCTGCGCCGGCTGGTATCAGCCATCGTTTCGCAATGGCCAGAAAGGGTGCGTGGCTCACCGCCCGTGCCCAATTATCTGCGACGCGATGTGGGATTGATGCCGCACGAGCCGAGCAAGAAATACTGGGACCACCAGTAGGTCAGACGGGCCGCTTCAGAGCGGCCCGCTGCTTTTCGCAGCGGGCGCGGCAAAAGCAGCCCTCGACATGATCGTTGACGAGGCCCATCGCCTGCATGAAGGCATAGACCGTAGTCGGGCCGACAAAGCTGAAGCCGCGCCGGCGCAGATCCTTGCTCAGGGCCCGCGAGGCTTCGGTTTCGCTCGGGATCTGGCGGGCGGCGGGCGGCTTGCCCTCGGGCTTGGGCTCGAAGCGCCAGACATAGGCGGCAAGGCTGCCGCATTCCTTTTTGATCTCGAGCGTCCGCTTGGCGTTATTGATCGTCGATTCGATCTTGCCGCGATGACGGATGATGCCCGCGTCCTGCAGCAGCCGCTCGACATCCGCCTCTCCCATCCGCGATACCTTGGCGGGATCGAAGCCGCGAAAGGCTTTGCGGAAGTTGTCGCGCTTACGAAGGATCGTCAGCCAGCTGAGGCCGGCCTGGAAGCCTTCGAGGCAAAGCTTTTCGAAGAGTGCGACATCATCGACGACAGGCTGGCCCCACTCCTCGTCGTGATAGTGCTGGTAGTCCGGCGCCGACCCCGCCCAGCCACAGCGCTGCAACTCCGTCATCCTGCTCCTCCATTCCGTTAAGACTAGCGAAACCATAAGCTGCCGCAATCACTTAACCATGCCGGTTCACGGAGGATTCGAGCTTTTGCGCAATGATGCATAAACCATCAACTGCCCCTCAGAGATCACGCTATGCGCCGTTCGATCCGCGCCCTTCTGCTCGGCCTGAGCTTCGCCCTCACCGCCATCCTGCCGAGCCTTCCCGTCCGCGCCGCCAACCCGCTCGTTGGGCTTTTCCAGCCGCCGCCCGGCATGACGCTCACCAGCGGTACACCGACCAATCGGTTGATGCTGCGCAACGGCAAGGTTCGCCTCGACCCCAAATTCATGCGCCAGGTCGTGCCGTTCGCGAGCAATGAGGCGCCGGGCACGCTGATCATCATGACCGGCCAGAAGTTCCTCTATCTGGTGCTCGGCGATGGCAAGGCGATGCGCTATGGCATCGGCACAGCCCGCGATGGCTTTGAGTGGAGCGGCTCGCACCACATCAGTCGCAAGGCCGAGTGGCCCGGCTGGACCCCGCCGGCGGAGATGAAGGCCCGCAAACCCGGCCTTCCCGACTATATGCCGGGCGGGCTCAACAACCCGCTTGGCGCCCGCGCGCTCTATATCGGCTCGACACTCTACCGCATTCACGGCACCAACGAGCCCTGGACCATTGGCGGCGACGTTTCGTCGGGGTGCATCCGAATGGTCAATGACGACGTGATCGACCTTTACAGCCGAGTGAAAATTGGCGCCAAGGTGATTGTTCTTTAGTTAGGAATTTCCGTCAGGATGCAGGCTCTCAGGGGCCTCAATCCGTCAAATGCGCCGTCTCGTCCACCATTTCAAACGCTTCCAGAACGATGAGCGCGGCGCCTTTATGGTGCTGTTCGGTGTCCTCGCAGTCGTGCTGATCGCCACGGCCGGCGCGGTGGTGGACTTCACCGCGGTGCAGCAAGCGCGGACGCGCGGACAGACGGCGCTCGATTCCGCGTCGCTGGCGCTCCAGGCACGCATCTCGCTGGACACCAATGCTCAGCTGAAGACCAAAGCAACGACGATCCTGCAGGAGCGGCTTAACGACGCCACGATCACCGCCTCGGTCAGTCTTGTCGAGACCAATACGACCGAAGGCTCGATCAAGCTCACGGCCTCGATCACCAAACCGACCGCCTTCGTGGCGCTGATCGGCATCCCCAGTATCACGGCGCAGCTCGTCTCGCAGGCAACGCGCAAGCAGCTCGATCTCGAAGTAGCGATGGTGCTCGACAATTCGGGGTCGATGAGCACCAACAGCCGCATGACCAACCTCAAATTGGCGGCGCGCTGCGCAACCGATATCCTGTTCAATGCGATCACTGATTGCAGCGCTGCGACGCTGACGGCGAGCGATGGGCTGGCGCCGACGGTTGCCAACGTCAAGATCGGCATCTCGCCCTTTAACGAATTCGTCAATGTCGGGACCGGCTACAAGACCGCGTCCTGGATGGACCAGACCGGCGCGACCAAGGTGGCCAAGGATGGCTTCGACAATGACAATTACGACGGCAATGCTTTCAGCACGGCGGTCAATCGCTTCACCCTTTACACCAACATCGGGGTGGCCTGGGAAGGCTGCGTCGAAGCGCGTAACCACACCACCGGCGCTGGCGGGCTCTACTACGACACCTCGGATTTAACGCCGAGCGTGGGCACCGCGGACAGCCTGTTCACGCCGATTTTTGCGCAGGATCAGGCGGATGGCTTCGACAACTCATACCTCAGCGACACGCCAGCGGCCTGTCCGCTTGAGCCGAAGTACATCTGGACCCAGACAAAGTTCAGCTGCAACAAGGACGCCACCAAGAGCCAGAGTAATTATGACTCGGCCGTCTGCGACGGCGCCTCGCCCACCAACGTCTACACACAAGTGTCAGAGACAGGGGTGACGACCACCGTCACCTCGACCCGCCCGTCTAGCATCTACAACAACCCGGACCCCGGCGCCGGCGTTTATGTCGATAGCTACGCAACGACCAGCGGCAGTGGCAGCAACCGGACCAATCGGCGTATCCGCACTTGGACCTATCAATATACGGCGCGCGAGCTCCACGAACGCATCTGCAAATATGTTGCCGGGAACGCGGTGTTCTCGCCGCTAGCTGGCGGTCCGGGCGGCATGACAGGTCCGAACGCAGATTGCGGCGTCGCAATGCAGCCGCTGACGGCGACGAAATCGTCAATTATCTCGAAGATCGCTGCCATGAATTCTGCCGGTGGCACCAACATCCATCAGGGTGTGGTGTGGGGCTTCCACATGCTGTCCCCGACCGAGCCGCTCACCGAGGGCAAGGCATTCGCCGGCACGACCTCCAAGGTGATGATCGTCATGACCGATGGCGAGAACACGCATAGCTGGACCAGCGACTATGCCGGCGCCGACTGGTACACCGCCTATGGCTATCCCTACCAAGGGCGGCTTGCGGGCGCTAACAATACGGCTCTGCAAACCGAAATGGACAATCGCACCAAGACGACTTGTACCAATGCCAAAGCCAAGGACATCGTGATCTACACGATTGGGTTGAGCGCGCCCAACCAAACGACGATCGACATGTTGACCGCCTGCGCGACCGACCCCACCAAGGCGTTCTTTCCAAATACCGCCACCGATTTGGTCGCTACCTTTAGGACCATCGCCAACCAGCTCGCCGACCTTCGGCTGGCGCTCTAGGCAACCAAGGCTACACTCGTGCGTTTCTGCCTCCGTTCGCTTTAGTCAGGAGACGGCGATGGGGCTGGCCAGATATTTCGTCTTCAATCGCAACGACATTTGGCTGGTGACGCTGGAAGGCGTCTCATTGGCCCGGCACGCCTCGCGACCCGAGGCCCTGAGCAGCGCCATCGTTATGGCGGACCTGATGGGCTCGATGAAGTACGAGGCAGATGTGATGCTCGAGGTCGATGGCAAATTGCAGCTTGCCTGGACCTATGGTGTCGATCCGATGCCCGACATCATGTCCGAAAAGCCGCTGACGGACGTGGCTGCATAGGAAAACCGGCGATGGGCAATCCCTTTCCCTTTTTGTGGCGGCATCCGCGTCGGACCGGATTTATCGTCTTCAATCTGCTGATCATCGCGCTGCTTGTCACCTGGGGTATCTTCACGTCGCAATCGGTCGCCGATGGCATCGGCGGAATCCCGAACATCATGCTCGGGGCGACCGGCATGGGGTTGCTGATCCTGGCTTGGGTGGCCGGGTGGATCGCGTGGGCGACGATGGCTGCGTCGACGAACCTGCCACGCCGCTAGGCCTAGGTAAGCGGCCCGCAGCGGAGCTCAAGGCCGAGCAGCCGGGTCGAATCCGACACGCTCAGAACCGATAGCTTGGTGCCCAGGTAGGTGACACGCGAGCCGCGCGCCACATGGGGCAAATGGCCGATGTGAAAGATGAACCGTTTGCCGCTAGAATCGGAGGCGTCGCTGTCGCCGGCCACCGCGTCGGCCATCGACATTTCCCAGACCCGAACGCGGAAGCCGTTGGGAATTGTGTGCCACTGCCCCTTTGCTTGACCCGGGGCGGCTTGCAGATTCTCGATCTTGATGAACTTTTCGACTTCGCTGGGCATGGGTCACTCTGAGGTGCCCAACAGCCTGCACCGGCAAGGTGAACAAAGCCTGATGGATCGGTGTCGAGACGACCGATAAGCAAACAAGAATGGTACCGCCTCCCCGGCTTGAACGGGGGACCCCTAGATCCACAATCTAGTGCTCTAACCAGCTGAGCTAAGGCGGCCCAAAACGCGCCGGACCATAGTTCGCGTGCCTTGCCAAAACAAGCTTCGTTTTCGGCCCGCCGGGGTGGCTAAAGGCCTCGCCACTTAACCATTCCGGCGTTTGGTGGGCGGCCGAGGCCCTTGGAAACTGGACCGTTTCCGGCCCGCGCTATATTTAGGACAAGATTAAGTTTGCAGTGCGGCTTGTACCAAACCGGCACAGCCGAGGGGCGATGCGTGGACGCTGAGTGGATCAAATCGCCGAC
>JBDSEK010000101.1:0-32853 GCA_039920085.1 Devosia sp.
TATTCGAGCGGCGGGAGCCGCGCGCCAAATTCTGATCGATGATGACCGTGTCCGCGTAGGCGAGCGGCAGGCAGCCCTGGATCAGCGAAGACTTGCCGGAGCCGGCAACGCCGGTCACTACCGTCAGCACGCTACGGGGGATAGAGACTGACAAGTTTTGCAGATTGTTGAGTTTGGCGCCCTTGATCTTGAGTTCGCCATCGGGCTTGCGCGGCGTGGTCTTGATCAGCTGGTGCTTGTCGATGTGCTTGCCGGTCAGTGTCCCGGATTTCAGCAGGCCCTTGAAATCGCCCTGGTAGACGATTTCGCCGCCTTTGCTGCCTGCCTGCGGTCCCATATCGACGATATGATCGGCAATCGCCATCATGCTTGGCTTATGCTCGACGATCAGAACGGTGTTCCCCTTGTCGCGCAATTGTATCATCAGGCTGGCTAGGCGGCCGACATCGTGCGGGTGGAGGCCGACGCTTGGCTCATCGAAGACATAGGTAATGTCGGTCAACGAAGAGCCGAGGTGCCGGACCATTTTCACGCGTTGACTCTCGCCGCCACTGAGCGATGAGCTTTCGCGGTCGAGACTGAGATAGCCGAGACCGATGGTCACGAGGTTTTCGAGCCGCGCCGCCAGCGCATCCAGCATCGGCTTGATTTCCGGAGCCTTGATGGCTCGGATGAACGGCGCGAGGTCGCTGACCTGCATGGCTGAAAGCTCGGCGATATTCTTCTTGTTGAGCTTGCTGGAAAGCGCCGCAGCGTTCAGTCGCGCCCCCGCACAAACCGGGCAGAGCTGGCGCGTGAAAATCTTTTCATATTCGAGGCGAACATGCGGCTGCAGGGTCTCGGGGTCCTTGCTGCCGAGGCCTTTTTTGAGCTTGGTGACGACGCCCTCATAGGTGAGGCCGATCTTGCCGACCTTGATCTTCCGCCCGTCGTCGAGATCGAGCAGATTCTTCCGCTCGTCCTTGCTGAACTTCTTGACGGGCTTATCCATGTCGAAAAGGCCGGAGTTCTTGTAGATTTCCCACCACCAGCTATCGACCGCGAAGTCCTTGGGCAGGATGGCGCCCTCGTTGAGCGACCTTGACTCATCGAGCACCGCACTCATGTCCATGGCCGCGACCTGCCCGATGCCCTCGCACTCGGTGCACATGCCGCGTGGGTCGTTGGATGAGTAATAGCCATAAGAAGGCAACCGCGGCGTCGCGGCACGCGCGAAGATCACCCGCAGCATTTGGGCGGTGTCCGTTACCGTCGCCACCGTCGAGCGTGAATTGCCGCCGAGGCGCTGCTGGTCGACCACAATGGCCGCCGAGATATTCTCGAGTTGATCGGCATCGGGCTGCCCATAGTGCGGCATGAATTGCTGCACAAAGGCCGGGTAGGTCTCGTTGATCAAGCGCTGGCTCTCGGCGGCAATGGTGCCGAACACCAGCGAGGACTTCCCCGAACCCGAAACACCAGTAAAGACCGTGATCTTACGCTTGGGAATATCGAGCGAAACATTTTTGAGATTGTTCTCACGCGCGCCACGAATGGCGATCGAACCGTACAATGCGCTCTCCCTCAGCCCTCGGATCAGGGGCGTGAGAAAGCACAGCCGGGCAGTCGCGCCAAGCGAAAATCCGATGCAGCCTCAGTCGTCGTCTTATCCTCCGGTCATCGTCACCGTCATCCCCATCGTGCCCGCCTTCGCCATCGCGCCGGGGGCTCGCCGGAGGGGCCGATGGTTTGTTTTCAACTGCTTGTGGAACCCAATGGTCTGGTGCACGTTAGGGCCCGATTGGGGTGCAGTCCGGGATGAGAATTCTGGTTGTCGATGACGAGCCCATTATTCGCCTGGGTCTCGTCATCATGGTCGAAGAGGCTGGCTTCGCCGTGGCGGAGGCGGCCAACGCCGACGAGGCCGTTCGAGTCATCGAGCGAACGCCGGATATCGGGCTGATTATCACGGACGTCGATATGCCCGGCTCGATGGATGGGCTGAAGCTGGCGCATTTCGTCCGCGATCGCTGGCCGCCGATCCGGCTGATCGTGGTCTCGGGCAAAATAGGGGTGAAGCAGACCGAACTGCCGGCCGGTGCGCGATTTTTCACCAAGCCGTTCCAGGAGGGCCCGCTGATCAATGCGGTGCGTGAGCTCAGCGGGACTGGAGGGGTGCCCTGACGAGTGAAGCCGGGCCGGCTTCCACGGTTCCCAATGCCGGCAATCTCAGTGTGCCGCCTGCGGCGTCCAAGCCGCGACATAAGTGGGAAGCCGCCGATACGGTGATCGCGATCAGCATCGGACTGGTGGTGCTGATTGTTGGAATCTTCGCGGCGCTCTGCGTGCAGGGATACAATACAACGATCGAAGGGACGAAGACGCGCGGCCAGACCGCCGCAAACATCGTCGCTGAGGAAACGCGTTGGGTAGTGTCCTCGGCTTTGACCCTAGCCCTTGGAGCTGGGGGCGCTTTCAATTGGGATCCGGCGCAGGCAAGCGCCGTGTCCCTGGGCCGCTTCACGGCGGTCACCGCCCTTATGCCGACCAAGCTCGCGGTGGGCGTCTACGATTCGACCGGGAAAGTTATTGCCGACGCCTCCTCCCCCAGCGCGCCGCGGGATATCGGCAATCGTGATTATTTCCAGAGCGTTGGCGCAGGGGCGGACTGGGCGATCTCGGCGCAGGAAGCGGACGCGACCAATGGAAAAGCGATTTTCGCCGTGGTGCGGAAGCTCGGGCCACCGGGGCATTTCCTTGGCGCGGTGATGATCGCGGTCGACGCCAGCGTGCTCGAAGACTTCGCCGCGCCGCAGGGCCTCGGGCCGGACTCGACGATCAGTATCGTAAGGAATGATGGCTGGGTCATCGCCCGCCTGCCCTCATTGACCGCTCCCCTCAATTTGACCGGGACGGCGGCGTTCGACGCGATCCGCGCCGGCGACAGCGGCTCCTACCTTTCAGCAGCCTCGCCAGCCGACGGTATCAGCCGGATGGTATCGTTCCGGCATGTCGACGATCTGGGCTACATCGCCCTGGCTTCAATCTCAGTCACGACTGCCCTGGCGGGGCTTTGGAGTTCGATCATCATCGTCTCGGCGCTATTGGCCCCCATCGCGATCGCTCTGCTCATCGGTTCGTTCATTACGGCACGGCTGGTGCGAAGGACGCAGGCCACCAGCCGGTCGCTGACCGCGGCCCTGGCGGATAATGAAGTGCTGTTCCGCGAAATCCATCATCGCGTGAAGAACAATCTGCAATCGGTCGGCTCGCTCTTGCAGATGCAGCCCATCCCCAAGGAGATCAAGGCCGATATGGGCCAGCGCATCGCAGCGATGTCGGCGGTGCACGAGCACATCTACCGCTCGAACACATTCTCGCGCGTCGAGGTCAAGGACTACCTTCACACGCTCATCGAGAACATCCGGGCCGGGCATGACCCCAAGGTGCGGGTGTCCGAAAACATCGACAATGTGGCCGTCGACAAGGACGCGGCCACCCCTTTGGGACTGATCGTCAACGAGGTGGTCTCGAACGCCTTTAAGCATGCCTTTAGCGATGGCCGCGCCGGCGAGGTTGCGATTACCCTCGAGGCGCAGACGAACGGTACCGGATTTTTGGTGGTCGCGGACAATGGCGTTGGATTCGATCCGGAGACCCCCGCCAAGGGCATCGGCCGCCGGCTGATCAGCGCCCTTACCGCGCAACTCAGGGGAGAGTCGCGCTTCGTCAATGATGGCGGGGCTCGATTCGAGCTCAGCTTTCCGCTCGCGAAATAGAGCGGTCGGGCCTTAAGACCGTCAGGCGATCCTAGGCAGCGGGTACTCAGCGGACCGATAGAGCTGGCCGATACCGGCGGCATCGAAGCGATCCTCGTCGATTTCGATCAGCGTGCCGTTGAGTTGCTCGGGCGGCAGTTCTTCCATGGCGAAGCGAACGGCCTCGGCGGCGGTGTCGAAGCGGCGATAGCGCAGTGCGCTGCGGCGGCCCTGGTGGGCGCGGCTGGGATAGAGATCGGCAGGGGCGGCATAGTTGACAGCGGACATGGCGTTTCCTTGGCGTACAGCGGCGCGGCCCGGGCGGCGGGCAGCAAGTTGAAAATCGATCACGGGAAGGCCAAAGAGCCGGCGAGCCGGAGGTTCAGGCAACCGATGAGGGCAGAAACCTGAGCCCTATATGGTGTCTTGGGTGCCCGATTGCAAGCTGGCAGTGCGTTCAGACCACGACGGTGATCCGCTCACTGGCCCGCGTCACACCGGTGTAGAGCCAGCGGCGGCGCTCTTCGCGGAAGACGAAGCTTTCATCGAAGAGATAGACGCTGTCCCATTGCGAGCCCTGCGATTTGTGAACCGTGAGGCAGTAGCCGAAGGTAAATTCGTCGAAGCGCTTGCGTTCGGCCCAGCTCAGCTGGTCTTCCTCGCCGGAAAAGAATGCGGCGTGAGTGACCACATGCGCCTGCGCTTTGTTGCCCGCGGCTGTGGTTTCCTCGTCGGGGATCAAATCCATCGAGTAACGGGCACTGGAGCGTTTCTTGACTTCGGCAGCGCGCCAGATCTGGCCGTTGAGCAGGCGCTTGCGCGGATTGTTGCGGAGACAGACCAGGCGGTCGCCGGCGACCGGCTCGTGCCGCGGCAGGCTGTTGAGTTCGCGGAGCCGGTCATTGTAGTCGACACGCGTTTTGTTCCGGCCGACCAGTACTTGATCGGCGTTTACCACCGCCTCGCGATCGACTTCGGCTTTTGGAATGACGATCGAATCGTCGTAGCGGCCATACTCGAGATAGCCGCCTTCCCGGATTTCCATCGACATGCGGATTATCGGATTGTGCTCAGCCTGACGATGGATTTCGGTGAGCATGATGTCGGGCTCATGCGCCGTAAAAAAGCCTGCGCCCTGCACCGGTGGCAGCTGGAAGGGATCGCCCAGCACCAACACCTTGGTGCCGAAGCTCAACAAATCGGTGGCCAGAATCTCATCGACCATCGAGACTTCGTCGATGACGATGAGATCGGCGGTAAGCGCCTCGCTCTCCGGGTCGAGCGCGAAGCGAGGCTCGCCCTCCTTTTCAGAAATGAGGGTGTAGATCAGCGAATGGATGGTCGAGGCGCCGCGGCAGCCCTTCTTGCGCATCACCAGCGCAGCCTTGCCGGTAAAGGCGGCGTATTTCACTGATTTCACGCCTTCGGCGAGGTAGCGCGCCAAGGTCGATTTGCCGGTGCCGGCCCAGCCGAAGAGGCGGAAGACCTGCGGGCCATTCTTGTCCTTCAGCCATTCCGATACCGCGAGCAACGCCGCGTCCTGCTGGGGCGACCAAACCGGCATCAGCTATGGGAACCGCCGAAAAAACATGGCCTTCATTAGCGGAAAAACCCCGAGAAACAAAACAAGAACTTTTGCAACCGACACATGGGGGCAGGCTGGAGGTGGAGCTGATCCACGTCACGGTCCAGCGGCGCTAGGCCGGCTGCAGATTGGGCTTTACTTCCTCGAGCTCGATCAGCGTTCCGTCGAAATCCTTGGGATGAAGGAAGATCACCGGCAGGCCATGGGCGCCGGTTCTCGGTGTGCCGTCGCCGAGGATGCGCGCGCCGCCGGCGGTCAGTGTTTGCGCCGCGTGCGCGAGATCGGGCACCTCAAAGCAGACATGATGCATGCCGCCATTCGGATGATCGGCAAGAAATTTCGCGATGGGCGAGTCTGCTCCCAGTGGTGTCATCAATTCGATCTTGCTGTCGGGCAGATCGACGAAAACGATCGTGACGCCGTGCTCGGACAGGTCGCGCGCCGCGTGCACCCTGGCACCCAGCAGGTCGCGATATCGGGCCGCGGTAGCCGCAAGGTCAGGGACGACTATGGCGACGTGGTTGAGACGGCCTATCATCTGTTGCTCAGTTTCCCCTCGATCTGGTTCAGCACGGCAAACGCCGCTTCGAGCACATTGGTGCCCGGGCCGAAGATTTCGGCGACGCCGGCATCGCGCAGGAACTGGTAGTCCTCGGGCGGGATGACGCCGCCAACGATCACCGTCACTTCCCCAAGGTTACTTTCGCGCAAATGTGCGATCAGCTCCGGTACCAGCGTTTTGTGGCCCGCCGCAAGCGAGGAAATTCCAACCGCGTCCACCTTCAAATCATCCACATGGGCCGCGACTTCGGGAGCGGTTTCGAACAGATCGCCCATATGCACGTCGAAACCGAGATCGGCGAAGGCCGAGGCGATCACCTTGGCGCCGCGGTCGTGCCCATCCTGCCCCATCTTGGCGATGAAGATCGAGGGGGCGCGGTTCACCGATCGGCGGAAGGCGGCGAGGCGCTCCCGCATCGCAGCATATTGTGGATCGTCTCTGTAGGCCTCGCCATAGACGCCGGAGATGATGCGAGTGACGGCGTGGTAGCGGCCGAAGACATCCTCAAGCGCAGCGGAGACCTCTCCCAGAGTAGCGCGGGCCCGGGCGGCGTCGACGCTGAAGGCGAGAAGGTTGCCCGTGCCACCAGCCGCCGAGCGCAATTGCCGCAACGCCGCCTCAACGCGGCCGGCATCGCGGGTGCGGCGCAATTCGATCAGGCGGGCAATCTGCTCGTCGCGCACCCTGGCATTGTCGACATCGCGAAACGGGATCGGCGTCTCGTTGTCGAGCCGGTAGCGATTGACGCCCACGATCACGTCCTCGCCGCGGTCGATGCGGGCCTGCCGCAGGGCAGCGGCTTTCTCGATCTCGGCCTTGGGCGCGCCGGCGGCGATCGCTTCTGTCATGCCGCCCTGCGCTTCGATCTCAGCCATCAGCGCTTCGGCGTGGGTCACAAGCTCGGCAGTCAGCGCCTCGACGTAGTAAGAGCCGCCCAGCGGATCGACGACATCGGTGATGCGGCTCTCATGCTGCAGGATCAGTTGCGTGTTGCGGGCGATGCGCGCCGAATGCTCGGTCGGCAACGCGATGGCCTCGTCGAAGCTGTTGGTATGCAGCGACTGCGTGCCCCCCAATACCGCCGCCAGCGCCTCGATGGTGGTGCGCACGATGTTGTTGTGCGGATCCTGCTCGGTGAGGCTTACGCCTGAGGTCTGTGTATGCGTGCGCAGCATCAATGAGCGCGGGTCCTTGGCGCCGAGCTCCGTCATCATCTTCGACCACAGACTCCGGGCTGCACGCAGTTTTGCGATCTCGAGGAAGAAGTTCATGCCAATGCCGAAGAAGAAGCTCAGCCGGCCGGCAAAGGCATCGACGTCGAGCCCGCGCTGCAGCGCCGCGCGCACATAATCGCGGCCATCGGCCAGGGTGTAAGCGAGCTCCTGCACCGCCGTCGCGCCCGCCTCGTGCATGTGATAGCCCGAAATCGAGATCGAGTTGAATTTGGGCATGTGCTCAGCGGTGTAGGCGACGATGTCGCCGACGATCCGCATGCTCGGTTCGGGTGGGTAGATATAGGTGTTGCGCACCATGAATTCTTTCAGAATATCGTTCTGAATGGTGCCATCGAGCTGCGCCTGCTTCACGCCTTGTTCTTCGGCCGCCACGATGAACATGGCGAGCACTGGCAGCACGGCACCGTTCATGGTCATCGAGACCGACATCTCTGCGAGTGGAATGCCGTCGAACAGCAGCTTCATATCCTCGACACTGTCGATGGCGACGCCGGCCTTGCCGACTTCGCCTCTCACGCGCGGATGGTCACTGTCATAGCCACGGTGGGTGGCGAGATCGAAAGCAACGCTTAGGCCCTTCTGCCCCGCGGCCAGCGCCTGGCGGTAAAAGGCGTTGGATTCGCGCGCCGTCGAGAAGCCGGCATATTGCCGGATGGTCCAAGGCCGGTTGGCGTACATTGTGGCGCGGACGCCGCGGGTGAATGGCGCAGCACCGGGAAGGCCGGGATCGGGTGCATCTTCGGGAAAATAGGCGGGCTTAACGAGGATGCCGCCATAGTCGCGATTGAGACTATCGAGCGGTGCGTCCTTCAGCTCGCGCGCAGCGAATCGCGCCCAATCGGCGAAGGTTGCTGGCCTCTCAGGCATTGCACACACCAGGTGTCATCCCCGCGAAAGCGGGGACCCAACTCCCCGCAAGCGCGATATGTGGGATGGGTCCCGGGTCAAGCCCGGGATGACACCCAGTCGTGGCGGCGAAATCGTGCCCCGAAATCATACCGCCTCGAACTCCAGGATGACTTCATCCACCGCTAGCACGGCGCCGGACGTCACGCTGATTTTGGTCACCCGCGCCCGCCGCTCGGCCCTGAGCACATTCTCCATTTTCATCGCTTCGACGATGGCCAACGGCTGGCCGGCTTCGACGACGTCGCCCTCGCCCACGTCGATCCGCACCACCTGCCCGGGCATGGGGCAGAGCAGGAACCGGCTGAGATCGGGCGGCACTTTGACCGGCATCAGCGGTATCAGATCGGCGACGCGCGGCTGCAGAACGCGGGCGACAAGATCGGCCCCGCGCCAGCGTAGGCGGAAACCGCCGGTGATGCGCTGCAGGCGCACATGATGAAGTTGGCCGTCGAGCCGGGCGCTGGCCAAGGTCATGCCCGGCTTCCAGCCGGTCTCGACGAGGAGCTTTCTGCCATTGGATTCAGTCAGCCAATATTCGATGCCGTCGGCATGGATGGTGAAATCCCAGCGGCTGTCGCCGATCAGCACCGCGCGTAATTTGTCGGCTTGGCCAAGCGCCGCACCGTTGCGGGTTTCAAGGGCAAAGGCCGAGCAGCAAGCCAGTGCAGCGAGCCGCCGCAGTGACACGGCGTCGGGCACTGCACCGGTGAAGCCGTTGGGGAATTCTTCGGCGATATAGCCGGTCGTCAACCGTCCGTCGCGAAAGCGCTGCTGCCCCATTACGGCGCTCAGGAACGGGATGTTGTTGCCAACGCCCTCGACCTCGAACTGATCGAGCGCCATCTGCATGGCGTCGATCGCCGCTTCGCGCGTCGGGGCCCAGGTGCAGAGCTTGGAAATCATCGGATCGTAGAAGGTCGAAATCTCGCCTCCTTCATACACCCC
This sequence comes from Devosia sp., assembly GCA_039920085.1. Taxonomy (GTDB): domain Bacteria; phylum Pseudomonadota; class Alphaproteobacteria; order Rhizobiales; family Devosiaceae; genus Devosia_A. Next base: position 8,974 of record JBDSEK010000101.1, read on the forward strand.
CGCGTCATTGCGCACGGCGTAGGAGTGGGGTGGGCTGCCGAGCTCGCGCGGCGGGCTGTACTGCGTCAGCCGCCCGGTCGAGGGCAGGAAACTGCGATAGGGGTCTTCGGCATAGAGCCGGCTTTCAATGGCCCAGCCATTGAGCTTCACGTCCTTCTGGCTCAGCGGGAGTTTCTCGCCGGCGGCCACGCGCAGCATCAACTCAACGAGGTCGAGCCCGGTGGTCAGTTCCGTTACCGGGTGCTCCACCTGCAGGCGGGTGTTCATTTCGAGAAAGTAGAAATTGCGCTCCTTGTCGACGATGAACTCGACGGTGCCAGCCGAGAAATAGCCAACGGCTCGGGCGAGCGCGACCGCCTGTTCGCCCATGGCCTTGCGTGTCCCGGCATCGAGAAAGGGCGATGGCGCCTCCTCGATCACCTTCTGGTTGCGCCGCTGGATCGAGCATTCGCGCTCATTGAGCCAGAGCACATTGCCATGCTTGTCGCCGATCAGCTGGATCTCGATATGGCGTGGCTCCGTAACAAACTTCTCGATGAAGATGCGATCGTCGCCGAACGAACTCGCAGCTTCGGACTTCGAGCGCTCGAAGCCCTCCCTCGCCTCGGCATCATTGTGGGCAATTCGCATCCCCTTGCCGCCACCGCCGGCCGAGGCCTTGATCATCACGGGGTAGCCGACTTTGTTGGCGATCTTTACCGCCTCGGCGGCATCGGCGATGAGCCCCATATGGCCGGGCACGGTTGAAACGCCGGCCTCGGCCGCGAGTTTTTTGCTGGTGATCTTGTCGCCCATGGCCTCGATGGCTTTGACGGGCGGACCGACAAAGATGATCCCGTTCGTTTCGAGCGCAGCGGCAAAGGCGGGATTCTCGCTTAGGAACCCATAGCCCGGATGCACCGCCTGGGCGCCCGTCAGCTTGCAGGCCGCAATGATCTTGTCGATCGATAGATAGGAATCACGCGCCGTATTGCCGCCGATCGGCACCGCAACATCCGCCAGCTTCGCATGCAACGCGTCGCGGTCCGCCTCGGAATAGACGGCGATGGTGCGGATGCCCATGCGTTTGGCGGTCTTGATGACCCGGCAGGCGATCTCGCCGCGATTGGCAATGAGAAGGGAGGTGAACATGGGCTTAGCCTAGGTGCCCCCGGGTGGCGACCAAAGTCGGTCCGTAAAGTGCCATAGATCGGGGCCGGGTTCGGTTAGGAATTGCCGCTGATAGTCCGCACCGTTCAATCCTCTCACCGACGCGGACCCTGCCATGCGTTCTATCGTAAGCAAATCCCTTGCCGCCACCGCCCTTGCCACCCTCATGCTGGCGGCGCCTTTGCCATTCGAGCTTGGCATCGCCTCCCTGGGTGTCAGCGCTGCCTATGCCGGTAACGGCAAGGGCAACGGAAATGGAAACGGAAATGGCGGGGGAGGCGGAAACGGAGGTGGACAAAGCCATAGCCAGTCCGCCCAAAGTAACGACGACACCTCGTCGTCCAACAAGCCGGAAAAGGCTAAGGGCCATGGCAGCGCCGCTGCTGCGGACGAAGAGGACGAAGACGAGACCACAGGCCACGGCAAGGGCAATTTGCACTCCAAGCTTGCCGGCCTCAATTCGCTCAACCGCAATATCAACGGGCTGATGAACAGCTCCGACCCGCGCATGGTCGAGATTCGGGAATTCGTGCAGGCGAGCGCTGACCTCGCCGCCGCCGAGGCGAATTTGGCTACCGCAAACGAGGCCCTGGCCGGGGCTGGCGAAGACTACGACGCGTTGGTTTCGAGTTTCGGCCTTACGGCCTATGACGACGATCCGGACGCCTATGCGGACAATTCGCTCGGCGCTCTGCAGGCGCGGCTGGATATGCTCAACGGCATCGTCGAGGACGATCCGGATAATCTCGCGGCCGCAGACGAAGCCCTCGCGCTGGCTCTGGCGATCGACGCGATTTCGACGAGCCCCGAATTGGCGGCCCTGCAAGAAGCGCAGTCCGATGTCGATCTTTACACGGCTGAAGTCGAGGCCGGCGAGGCGGCGACGACGGACGCCATGCTGGTCGAAGCGCTGATGATCGCGGCGAACGACAATCGCGTCGCCCAGTATGGCGATGGCTATGTCGATGCCGAACTTCTCGACTGGGCCAAACAGCAACTGGGCGTCGGCGACTATGACGGGCTGATCGACGCCTACGTCGCACAGCTCTAAACCGGGCGACAGATTTGCCGGCCGGGGCTCAGTCCCGGCTGGAAAGCGATCTGCCCTGATCGGCGGACGCCTCATAACGGAATATTGTCGTGCTTCTTGGCCGGCATGCTTACCGCCTTATTCCGTAGTGTCTCGAACGCCCGCGCTACACGCCGTCTGGTCTCCCTCGGCAAGATCACGTCGTCGACGAAGCCCCGCTCCGCCGCGACAAACGGATTAGCGAAGCGGGCTTCGTACTCGGTCGTGCGCTTGGCGATCCGGTCTTTGTCGCCAAGTTCGGCGCGATACAAAATCTCGGTCGCCCCTTTGGCGCCCATCACGGCAATCTCAGCGCTGGGCCAGGCGTAGTTCACGTCGGCTCGGATATGCTTGGAGCTCATCACGTCATAGGCCCCGCCATAGGCCTTGCGGGTGATCACGGTGACCTTGGGCACCGTCGCCTCCGCATAGGCAAACAGCAGCTTGGCGCCATGCTTGATGATGCCGCCATATTCCTGTGCCGTGCCGGGCAGAAAGCCTGGGACGTCGACCAGCGTCAGGATCGGAATGCCAAAACAGTCGCAGAAGCGAATGAACCGCGCGGCTTTCTTCGACGAATTGATGTCGAGGCAGCCCGCCAGTACCAGCGGCTGGTTGGCGACAACACCGACCGTCTCGCCGTTGAGCCGGATAAAGCCGGTGAGAATATTGCCGGCGTGCTCCTTCTGCAGCTCGAGGAAGTCTGCCTCGTCACCCAGACGCATCACCACCTCGCGCATATCGTAGGGCTTACTAGCGCTAGCGGGGATGATGGTGTCGAGCGCGGCGTCCTCGCGCGCGATACTATCGAACGGCTCGACCCGTGGTGGCTTTACCCTGGCGTTCAGCGGCAGGAAGCCAAACAGCCGCCGCACTTCCAGCAACGTGTCGATGTCATTGTCGAATGCAGCGTCCGCCACCGAGCTTGTTTTGGTATGCGTGACGGCGCCGCCCAGTTCCTCATGCGTCACGATCTCGGAGGTGACGGTCTTCACGACGTCGGGGCCGGTGACATACATGAAGCTCGTATCGCGCACCATGTAGATGAAGTCGGTCATCGCCGGCGAATACACCGCACCACCCGCGGTGGGGCCCATGATAACGCTGATCTGCGGCACGGCCCCCGAGGCCTGGACGTTGCGCCAGAACACTTCGGCGTAGCCGCCAAGCGCCGCGACACCCTCCTGGATGCGGGCGCCGCCGCTATCGTTGAGCCCGATCACTGGAGCGCCGTTCTGGACCGCGAGGTCCATGATCTTGCAGATCTTCTGCGCATGCGTTTCGGAGAGACTGCCGCCGAACACGGTGAAGTCCTGCGAAAACACATAGGTCATGCGACCATTGATCGTGCCCCAGCCGGTGACGACGCCATCGCCGGGGATTACGGTCTGGTCCATGCCGAAATCGGTAGCGCGATGGGTGACGAACATGTCGTATTCCTCGAACGAGCCGGGATCGAGCAGCACGTCCAGCCGCTCGCGGGCGGTGAGCTTGCCCTTACCGTGCTGGGCGTCGATGCGCTTCTGACCGCCACCCAGCCGGGCTTCGGCGCGCCGTGCCTCAAGCGCTTCAATGATCTTTTGCATCCGGTCCTCGCGGCCGTTTGACCGTTTGGTCGAAAGTGCAACGGCGGCGCTCGAAAGGCAAATCCGGTCCCCCCCGATCAAGTGCCCCTTGGCTTGGCCCGGCTGGTCGGTTGCGCGCTGATCGGATCGTCCGGCCAAACGTGACGCGGATAGCGGCCCCGCATGTCTTTGAGTACATCTTTCCAGCTGCCGCGCCAGAAACCGGGCAGATCGCCGGTGGTCTGGATCGGACGGTGCGCCGGCGACAGCAGTACCACAAGGAGCGGGACGCGCCCGCCTGCCACGGCAGGATGCCGGTCGAGCCCATAGAGTTCCTGCACTCGGATCGACAGGGCCGGTCCGTTCTCGGCTTCATAATCGATCGGCACGCGGCTGCCGCTGGGCGCCTCGAAATGGCTCGGCAGCAACCGGTCCATTTCGCCTCGCAGGTGGTGTGGCAGGAGTTCTACCAATAGTGCGTCGAGATCGTCCGCTCCGAATTCGTGAAAGCTCGTCCGTCCGATCAGGAATGGCGCAAGGCGCGCCGGATCGAGTCCGAAGTCGGAAAGATCGGGCCAGGGCGCACCGATGGTACGATGGAGGAAGGAAGCCCGTTCGCGCAACCGCCGCTGTGCCGGGCTGAATGGCAGATTGGGGCCAGCGACCTCCGCCAGGAGCGCGGCGGCCGCTTCGAAATTGTCGACCGCCACCGGTCCCTCGCTAAGATTTAGCGCGCCGATGCCGCGGCGGCGGCGGGCCCGCACGGCGCGCGCGGCCGTGTCGTAGTCGAGCGTCGTTTCATCGGCGATGCGCGCCGCGAACAGATGCTCGATCTCGGTGCGAGAAATGCTGGCGGCGGCACGGATCCTGCCTGTGGCCGCGCCGCCGGTGATGTCGGTAACGACGAGGAAGGGCGAGCCCGCCAGGGCGTCGGTTTCCTCCAAAGACGCAGCGCGACCATTGACAAGGCGGTAGCGGCCACGGGCGCCCGCCTGTTGCGCGACGCGATCCGGAAAGGCCAGGGCCAGCATGGCGCCGAGCGCGTGGTCCCCGCCGGGAGGTCCGCCCCAGCGCCTCGCCAGCAGGCGCGCGTCATCCGCCCGGCGCGATCGATCGGCGCGAAAATGGGTGAGCCGCCGCGCGAGGTCGGTGTCCGTTCCACCGAGCCCGCGTTCGCTCAGTAGCGCTGCGAGCTCGGCGGCCGTGCCCCGATCGCGACTGCGCTCCACCATATGGGCTAGTCGCGGATGGAGCGGCAGCTTCGCCAGGGCCTTGCCCTCGTGAGTGATGGCGCCGGAAGCGTCGAGCGCTTCCAGTTGCTTCAGCAGCGCAACAGCTTCGCTCCAGGCGGGCCCAGGCGGCGGATCGAGGAAACGCAAAGAAGCGGGGTCACTGACGCCCCAATTGGCAAGGTCGAGCGCCAGCGAAGCGAGGTCTGCGCTTAGTATTTCAGGCGTGTCGAAGGGCTCGAGCCCGCCATTCTGCCCTTCGTTCCAGAGGCGATAGGCGATCCCCGGCGCGGTCCGTCCGGCGCGGCCGCGGCGCTGGTCGGCGCCGGCACGGGATACGCGGCGGGTCTCGAGCGTGGTCAGCCCAGTCGAGGGGTCGTAGGTGGGAGAGCGGCGGAAGCCGGAATCGACGACGATGCGAATTCCCTCGATAGTCAACGACGTCTCGGCAATTGAGGTGGCCAGCACGATCTTGCGACGGCCCGGTGGGGCTGGTGCGATGGCGCGGTCTTGCTCGGCGACGGTCAGTTGGCCAAAGAGCGGCGCGATATCGACGTCGTCGGGAACCCGTCCGGCAAGCCGTTCTGCGGTACGAGCGATCTCGCTTTGCCCCGGCAGGAAGACCAGCACCGATCCTGCGTCGATCCTGATCGCGGCTAGAACGGCGCTCGCTACCTGATCCTCTAGCCGTTGCAACGGATCGGGCGGGACGTAGCGGGTCTCGACCGGAAAGGCTCGGCCAGCGCTCTCGATCACCGGTGCATCACCGAGCAATTTGGCGATGCGCGCGCCGTCGATGGTCGCCGACATCACCAAAAGGCGCAGTTCTGGCCGGAGCGCAGCGGCGTCGAGAGCCAGCGCCAGGCCGAGATCGGCGTCGAGGCTGCGCTCGTGGAACTCGTCGAAGAGTACTATCGCGACGCCGTGCAGTTCGGGATCGTCGAGGATCATGCGGGTGAACACACCCTCGGTGACGAGCTCGATCCGCGTTGCCGTCGACACCTTGGTCTCGAGCCGTACCCGATAGCCAACTGTCTGGCCTGGGTCTTCGCCCAGGGTCGCCGCCATGTGGCGGGCGGCCGCCCTCGCGGCCAGCCGTCGCGGCTCGAGTACAATGATCTTGCGATTGTCGCGCCATGGCGCATCGAGCAGCGCCAGCGGCAGACGGGTGGTCTTGCCGGCCCCGGGCGGGGCCACGAGCACGGCGCGGGTGCCTTGCTGCAGCGCCGCCAGCAATCGCGGCAGCGTGGCTTCGATGGGCAGGCTGTCGCTCAGACGCGAGCCCACGCCACGACGAAGCGCGGATAGAAAATCGCCGGATCGCTTGCCATCGCCTCGGCCGCAAGTCGCGTGCTCAGCGTGTTGATGTCGATTTCGGCAGCAGTGGCAATGCCAAGCTTTTCAAGGGCAGGCATCAGGCTGCGTACGGATTCAGTCAGGAAGTCGAAGCCGGCGGGCTCCTCACGATTGCCGACCCGGGTGAATCCCGTAAGCGTGGGATTGAGGCCTGCGGCGCGGAAAGTTGCATGCAGCTTCATTCCCATATCCGGCGACAGGCCCATCATCGCGTACATCTTGCGGATATTGCCCAGATGCGTGTCAAAGAGCGGGAAAGGCGCTGAGGCGGCACTAGACGACATATCCATTTCCATGGAGACGAGGGGCGCGCCCTTTTTCATCTTGGTCGCGACGCTTCGAACCACCCCTGCGGGGTCCGGAAAATGCACAAGGATGAAGCGGCCAACTACGGCGTCGAACTCGCTATAGCGGCTGAAATTGTCGACGGGCGATTGCTCGAATTGGGCGTTCAGCCCCTTTGCCGCGGCGCGCATCGTCGAGGCCGCTACCGCCTGGGCGGAAATGTCGATGCCCGTGACCGAACCGGACGGGCCGACGATGTCGGCGGCGATCAACGCCACGTCGCCGACGCCGCAGCCAATATCGAGCACCTTCATGCCCGGCGCTATGCCTGCCTTCAGCAATCCATCCCGCGTTCCCTCGGCATAGAACCCAGCCTGGGCCGCTAAACGCTTGAGTTCACGCTCAGAATCTCCAAGCACATAGCCATTCTGCTGCTGTCCTTCGGCCATTGCTCACCCCTTGAACTCTGCGCTAGGGGCGAATTGCTATGCATTTATTCACCACAGGTCTAGACGGGCCGTATACGTTCTTACGGCAGAGTACGGTGCTGACGACCAAAAGGTTAGCGCCACATGTCCCTGCTTCACAAAACTATCCGCACGCGCGATGCCGACATCCGCGTGACCGAAAGTAATGGCCGCGGCGTACCGCTTTTGCTGTTGCACGGATCGGGCAGTTCCCGACAGATTTTCGACGCGCAGCTGAATAGCGCGCTCGCCGAGCGCTACCGTCTAGTGGCGATCGATCTGCCGGGGCATGGCGAGTCGACCGACGCGGCCGTGCCGGCGGTCAACTACACCTTGCCCGGCCTCGCACGGATCGTGGGCGACGTTCTCGACCAGATGGAAATCTCACGCGCGGTGGTCTTTGGGTGGTCGCTGGGCGGCCACATCGCGCTCGAAATGATGAACACGAACCCTGTCGTGCTGGGCGCTATGCTGAGCGGCGCCCCGCCGATCGGGCATGGGCCGCTCGCCGTATTGCGCTCGTTCCGAATCTCACTCGATTCCATGCTTGCCTCAAAGGAACATTTCTCCGAAGCGGAAGTCACAAGATTTGCCCGGCTCTGCTTTGGCGATCATGTGACCCCCGAGCGGCTCCATGCCATACGGCGGGCCGACGGAAGGCTGCGCAAGATCATGTTCGGCTCGATGATGAGCGGGCGCTGTGCCGACGAAAAGACGTTAGTCGAGACCTCGCCGATCCCCATTGCAATGGTCAATGGCTCAGATGATCCGTTCTTCCGCGCCCGCTACGTGGCCGGGATCCGTTATGCGGCCCTGTGGGACACCATGTGCCACATCATTCCAGATGCGGGACACGACGCCTTTGCTGCCTATCCCGAAATCTTCAACCCGATGCTGGCTCGCTTTGCCGATGACGTTGCGATGCATCGGCGGCAGGCGTGGCAGAAGGTGGGTGCGGATCTGCTCGTGCCGCCCAAGCCGGAACGCGTGCTCAAGAGCGCCTAGCACTAGGCGGAACGATCAGTCCTTGGCGCGCTCGACATAGCTTCCGTCCTCGGTCATCACCACCACACGGGTACCCACACCGATATGGGGCGGTACCATGGTCTTGACGCCATTCGACAGGATCGCCGTCTTGAAGGAGGACGAGGCAGTCTGGCCTTTGACCACCGGCTCGGTATCGGTGATCTCAAGCGTCACGCGCTGTGGCAGCTCCAGCGAGAGCGCGTTTCCCTCGAAGGTTTTCATGAACACTTTCATGCCGTCCTGGAGGAAGGCCTTCTGAGTGCCGACGACGTCCTCGGGCACAGCGATCTGCTCGAATGTTTGGGGCTCCATGAAGTGGTAGCCTTCGGAATCATTGTATAGGAACTGGTATTCGCGATCGTCGACATCGGCCTTCTCGACCATCTCGACAGTGCGCCAGCGCTCGGACACCTTCACGCCATCGCTGATCCGGCGCATATCGACCTGCGTGACCGAATTGCCCTTGCCGGGATGAATGTTTTCGGCCGTCAGCACGACATAGAGCTTTCCATCCTGCTCGACCACATTGCCCTTGCGGAGCGAGGAGGCGATGACCTTGACCATTATTTCTTCCTTGTTCACCCAAAGGCGGCGGCCTAGAGAGCGGCCGCAAAGGCGGGGCCGGACACGCCGAAGATCTCTTCGGCGCGCCCGATAGCGCAAATCCAGCCAAACTGCCAGTCCCGAACCCGAAAGCAACCGCTTGCCCGCAAGACCGCCCGACCCGCCCGCATCGCCTTGGTGGACACCATCGGTCCATGCCGACCGGCGGCCAATGCTGGTGGCGCGCAGCCGGATCGACGCGGCGGCGCGGGGGTATTTTGCCGAGCGCGACTTCCTGCTCGTCGATCCGCCGGGGCTGCAACGCTCGCCGGGCAATGAGACGCACCTGCATGCCTTTACGACCAGCGCCATCGGCAATGACGGGCTGGCGCAGACGCTCTATCTCCACACCTCGCCGGAATTCTCGATGAAGAAGCTGCTGGCTGCCGGCGAGCGGCGTATCGCCAGTTTCGGCCATGTGTGGCGCAACCGCGAGCGCGGGCCCCTCCACCATCCCGAGTTCACCATGCTCGAATGGTATCGGGTCGAGGAGCCCTATGAGGCCGTGATGGCCGATTGCATAGCACTGCTCAGGCTTGCTGCGGACAGCACTGGCGCAAGAACGCTGCGCTGGCGGGAGAAGGAATGCGATCCTGCCCTCGAACCCGAAAGGCTGAGCGTGGCCGAAGCCTTTGCGCGTCACGCCGGGATCGACCTTCTCGCGACGATTGACGCGGAGGGCGAGACTGACAGCGAGGCGCTTGCGGCGCAGATGCGCGAAGGCGGTCTCAGTGTGCCCATTGAGTACAATTGGTCCTATCTGTTCTCCCGCGTGCTGGTCGAAAAGGTCGAGCCGCAACTCGGCCTGGGCCGACCGACGCTGCTCGATCGCTACCCGGCATCGGAAGCGGCACTGGCCCGTCGCGCACCTGATGATGCACGAGTCGCCCAGCGGTTCGAGCTCTATGCTGCGGGCGTCGAACTTGCCAATGGCTTTGGTGAGCTCACCGATCCGGACGAGCAACGCCGGCGGTTCGAGATCGAAATGTCGGAGAAGCAGCGGCTCTATGGCGAGCGCTATCCGATCGACGAGGAGCTGCTCGCGGCGCTCTCGGTGATGCCTGACGCGAGCGGCGTGGCCCTTGGGTTCGACCGGCTGGTGATGCTGGCGACGGGCGCCCGACGCATCGAGGATGTGCTCTGGGCCCCAGTAGCTGAATAGAATTTCGTCTTATTGTGCCGGTGCCAGGGTGCAGGCGACTCTGAGGCCCACCGTCGGCAGCGTGTAGGGATAGCGAAGGCCGGTGCGGGGCATGGTGCCCCAGGCCGAGAGTGGCAGGGCGGCGCGGCTCGTCGCGTAGGAGCCGCCCATAACGACGCCATCGGCACAGCGATCGGAAACACCCAGCGCATCGGCATCGCATTTGTCCGCGGCGACCGTCACCACGGTCGGCGCGTTGCGGTCGATCCCTTCCGGGTCGCCCGCGAGCATCACAGACGCATCGTCGTCGACCCATTCCCAGAGATTTCCGATCATATCATAGAGCCCGGCATCGGAGGGCGGAGTCGACCCGGTGCGCTGCGCGGCGACGCCATCCATGCCCGTCCCGCAATCGAGGCAGACCGGCTCGCTATCGGCCACCGCCGCCTGCCAACTGGTCGGCCCTGCAGTCGAATAGGTCGCGGCGGCCAGCCATTCGCGGGCGCTGGGCAGGCGATAGCCTTCGCAGAAGGGCGTGTCATGCTCGGTTTGGCTGAGCCAGGTCACATAGTCGACGGCATCGAGCCAGGTCATGTTGCCCGCCGGCCGGTCGCCGCGGCCGAGCCCCTCATCAGGCAGGTAGCGGCGGCAGCCCATGGCGCGGAAGCAGGCATCCCATTCGGCATAGGTCACCTCGGTGCGGGCCAGCGCAATATTGGCCTCTAAGCCCGGCAGGCGAGTCATGGTCGGGCAATCGACGCATTCGGTGAATTCATTGCCACCGAGGCGCGCCTGTCGCTCGGCGAGGAGCGCTTCCTGCTCGTCGATTCCGGCCTGCGCCAGCGGCGCCGCACCGCCGGGCGTGAGGAAAATGAAATCGCCGAGCTGCGCATAATTCACGTCGGGTGGCGCATCCGGACGGCGTATGTCGGGCGGCACGATCCGCGGGATGACCGCAAACACCGGATCGTTCGGATGGCCGGAGAGCCGGGTTTCGCGCGCTACGCGGCCGCGGACGAACTGCGCCAACTCACTGCCCAGGATCAGCCCGTCGCCGTCGCCGTCAGCCTGCCCCGCCAGCGCATCCTCGATGGCAGCGGGGAACGGGTTGTCCGTGTCGGGCACGGTTTGGTCGTTGCTCCCGGCAGTGAGGATCATGCGGGCGCTTTGCGACAGCAGATGCAGGGTCCAGTCGGCCGTCGCTTCGCTCAGCGCGACCGTCGGCTTGTTCTTCAACGCTTCATTGGCGGCGCGTGTCGGCTTGGGCAGCATGGCGCCCGAAAAGCAGGAATCGAGAAAGACGAAAATGTGCTGGGCATCGACGTCGTAGAGCGCCCCGGAAAGATCGAGCACGGAATAGCCATTGGCCACGCGGCCTCTCTCGGGCGGACCGGAATCGGACGCGATCAAGAAGCCGTCTGCCTTGCCGCCGGATGGCACGTTTTCGGGATCGGCGAAGCCGTGGGTTGCGATGTAGATGATGAGACGGTGATCGGCCTTGCCGTCATGCGCAGCGATGAAATCGGAAACCTTTTGCTTGAGCGCGGCCTGGGTCAGTCGACCCGAAACCTGGCTTTCGGGCGCGATCTGAAAGCCATTGCGCTCGAACAGCGTTGCCATGCGGCCGATCTCCTCATCGACTCCATGCAGGCCCGGCCACACCGGATTGTCGAACTCGGAAATACCGATGAGCAGTGCATAGCTCTTGTCCATCTGCGAGGCGATTTCATTGCGGGTGCGGACGCGCTCGTCCTCGGTAGTCTTGGGCACCACATTTGGCGCACCGATCGCTGCCAGCGTCCAAAACAGCGCTAGCAGCGCGACGATGCCGCCGGTGATCCTACGACCGAGCATGGATGTCCCCGTTTTCATCCGCGACTTGATCGGTTCGTCCCTTTATGGCGTCGCCTGCCGCGCCCTCAGGCGCGACATGGATGCGCCACGCCATCCGCAACACATCAGCAAAGGCCGGCAAATCAACGCCATTGGCGTGGCGAAGATCGTCCATTGTGGTGTCGATGACCGCCTCGACCGCGATGCCGCGCCCGATCAGGGAAGCGGCCATCCGTGCCGCGGCGATGTTGTTGAGCGGGAGCACCACCACCGGCAGGCTGGTGGCGGGCACTACCCTCAGCTTCGCGACGAGCTGCTCGAGCGCCGCGGTCAGCGAACTATCGATCCCGACCCGCCTCTCGCTGAGCAGCACTTCCCCGGACAGCGCGGCGAGGCGGTCGAGCGTTGCTACCTCGTCCCGGTCCTTCTGTTTTCCCGGCTCATCGAGCTGGTCATAGGGGATCATGTCGGGGTGCAGCAGCTTGCGATTGTCGCGCGGGCTGCCATAGCGCCACCCATTCACGGCGCGGGACGCCATCCAGCGGGCATGGGCGATCTGAGCGAGGAGTTCCGCCGGCTCGCTTCCTTCTGTGGGTGGGGAGGCACTTTCCGTGCCTTTGCGCACCGCCATGAAGATGCGCGCCAGTTTGTAGTCCATCTGGTCGGCGACATTGCGATTGTCGTCGCGGTCGCTCTCGCTCAGCAATTCCCATTCGACCTCGGCGGGATTGCCACCGAACGCCGCGCCCCGCGCTGCGCGCTGGGCATCGACATATTTCTGGTGAACGGCGCGGGCGCGGGCATCCATCAGCACCGAGAGTTCCCGCGCCTCGGCCAGATCGGGCGCCACGGCGCTGCGGATCATGCCGCTGCTGCCGAGCGAGCGGGCCTCGCGCGTGTAGGCAATAATGGGTGGTACTGGCAGACGGTTCGCCACCAGCTCGGCCTCCCAGCGGCGCGCCAGCTCCTCGGCGTCACCGTCGATGTCGCTGACGCAATGCACCGCGAGCAAGGGCGGCCCGCCGATCGCTATGTCGCCAATGGCTCGGTCGATGGCGCCAGGAGCGCTTGGCGGCGCCGTCAGCAATCTCAGCTCCACAGCCGGAGAATTCATCAATCTTTCGAGTTCGCCCGCACCGAAATCGCCCGTGCCTGTGCGTAGGATCGAGAGCAGCGGCACGTCGCGCTCGAGTCCAAAGCCTTGTCGCGCGAGCTCAAAGGCGACTGCCAGGAGCCCAGGGCCCGAGCCGCAAACGGCAATATGCACGCGTGGTGTGCCCTCGACGGTGTAACGGCCGGGCATTGCGGCGGCCATGCCGCGCCGCGTGCGCAATTGCTCGAGCGAGAGGATCGCGAGCTTGCGGCCCTTCTGCTCCGCCAGGCGGCGCAGGCGATGGCTCGACATGGCACGGACGGAACCTTGTTCCAGCCGGACCAGGATCTCGCTCGCGCCACCCTGCTCCAAAAGATGTTCGGCGATGTCGCGATTGGCGGAATCACTGAGCGTGGTCGCTGCGACCAGGCTGGCGCGATCGGCGCCGAAACGATCGAGCAGCGAGGCGCTTTCGGTGCGGCTCCCGAGCCGGCCGATCTCGGCGAATGGCCTGGCTCGCAGATGTTCGCGCTCAGCCTCCGCATCGGGCGCCAGAAACAAAGCCGAGCCTCGTTGGCCCCGGCTCAACTGCGCCAATTCGCGGTGGTTGCCCGCGAGGATGCTGTGACCGCCATGGCGTCGCAGCCAGCTGAGCCGCAATGCGCGGCCAACGAATTCCCACCCAGCCAACGCAAGCAGCAAGGCACCGAGCAGCCAAAGCGCGTGGCTGGCCAGCCAGAGCATAACGACGCCGGGACCCGAACCGAGGAAGCAGGTGGTCTGGGTGCCGCGGGCGAGCAGGGTCAGCGCCTCCAGTGCGCGGCGCCGCAGGGTCCAGGTTTCATCGCCCGGCAGCGCAGCGGGGGCGCAGAGGCCGAGACCTCCATAGGCCAGCAGCAAAGCGATGATGGCCAGCGCCAGCAGCGCGGCAAAATAGATGCCGAGGCGGCGCGTCACTTCCTTTTGGCCCCCGGCATGGCATTATTCCGCAATGGTATTTTCCGATTTCCCCAAACCAGCATGGCAGGACCGCAAGGGATTGCAAGCGCGGCCCCCCGGCATGGTCAAGGCGCTTTGCCGGCAGCTTTGCTGGGTTGTGACGCTCGCTGCCTCTGTGGCCTTTGGCCAGGCCAACGAGTATCTGGAGCCGGCGGCTGATGCCGAGCGCCTGCTGGCCGTCATCGAGGCTCAACGCCCTTCTTTCGCGCCGCCGGCCGGTGTCACCGGCATCAGCGTGCCACACCATCTGCTCGCCGACGATCTCATCGCCCGCGGCTTCTGGGCGGCCTCAGCAACGCATCCCAAGCGCGTGGTGCTGATCTCGCCCGATCACTTCCACAAGGTGCATGGCGCATTCGCCACGACGCGAGAGGATTTGCAAACAGTGTTCGGCACGGTCAATTCTGACTTCGAGGGCGTCGAGGCTTTGCTCGCCCACACCGATCTGTTCGAGCCGCTCGACAGCATCGACCATGAGCATGGCGTCATGGCGCTCGCGCCCTTTGTCGAACATTTCTTTCCGGAGGCGGAGATCGTGCCAGTGCTGGCGTCGATCAATGCCGACCCTCAGGACTGGCGTGAGGCAGTTGCAGTGTTAACGCCGCTGCTCGGTCCAGAGACCCTAATTGTCCAGTCCACAGACTATTCGCACTATCGGCCGCTGGGCGAGGCCGTGCTGCGCGATCAGGAGACGCTGGCGATGATCGCGGGGCGCGATCCCGAAGGCGTGCTGCCGCTGTTGCAGCCCTCGCACATGGATTCGAAAGCAGCACAGTTTATCCAGATGAGCCTGCAGCGCGATGTCTACGACGCGCAGCCGGTCGTGATCGCGAACAGCAATTCGGCGGACTACACGGGAAGTGCGAACAACACGACGAGCTACATCGTCACCGCCTGGGTCACCAATCCGCACACCGCGTCCGCATTCACCTACCCGGACCAGCAACGCGTGTTCTTCGGCGGCGACGTCCTGGCAGGACGATACTTCCTTCCGGTACTGCGTGATCGCGCGGCCTGGGCCGCCATCACCGAAGCCGTCGCGCAAGCCACGTCCGGTGCTCCGATGATCGTCAATCTCGAAGGTGTGCTGCTTGAGGCGCCGGTCGCGGGCCTCGGGGCCAGCGAGCATGTGATGCTGATGGAGGACGCGGCGCCGATTCTCACGGCCTTTCGCACCAGCGGGGCGAGCCTTGCCAATAATCACGCCAATGATCTGGGCCCGGTCGGCCGTGGAGAATCGGTGCGGGTGCTCGGTGACCTCGGCGTCACGCCGATCGAGCATGGCGCAATCGCCGATTTCGGTGGATTCCGCCTGCTGGCCATAAATTTCACCCGCGGCCGCCTGACCGAAGGCGCCATTGCCGAGACCGATGATCTCGACTGGGTGTGTGGCCTCGACGCCAAGCCGCCCCTGGTCGCCTTCGTCCATTGGGGGGTGGAGTACACCGACGTGCCGGGGGCGGCGGAACGGGTCGCGGCCGATGCGCTCGCCGCCTGTGGCGTATCGCTGATCGTCGGGGCGCATCCGCATCGCGCCTCGAACAGCATCGTGGCCTTAGGCGGCGGACGCAGCCAGCTGGTCTATTCGCTCGGCAATTTCCTGTTTGACCAGTCGGAGGCCCGCGGGTCCGGGGCGTTGCTCGAACTGCGCGTGTTCAAGCAGGGCACCATCGCCATCCGGCCGGTGCCGATCCCCAATCTGTTCGAGCTCGGCCGGCGCGCGATGCAATGAGGCGGCTAGAAGCCCATTAATTCGTTGGGAATGTCGCGCACCGGTGGCTCGAAATAGACAAGATGCACCGGCCGCGAGGCGATTTGACGGCCATCGGCCAGCACCAGAACGAGCTGGAAATCATGCTCGGAGGTTTCGGGCGCCTTGAGCTCGATACGCCAGCGCATGGTGAACCCGGGCGTTACCTCGCCGGCGAATGGAATGGCGATCTTGTAGTTCTTCTCGTCGAGCTTCAGCGTGAAGGGATCGTGCTTTAGCGGGATAATCTCGCCGCCCTCACCGCATTCGGCGTCATTGGCGAGATGTCCCAGTTGCAGCACCGCGCCGAAGGGCGAGCTCTTGTGGTTCGGCGTGCCGTCGGGCGCAGCCCAATCGTAGTCGAGCGTGCCAGAGACTTTCGCCTCGATAACTGAATCATTGAGTGCGATGAATTCAGAGAGTTCGCCATAGCGGCCCGACTGCCGGATCTCGCCGAGGCAAAGCCGCTTGTCGCTGCGGTCGGTGCAGCGGAAATCCTCGCTGCCGACAACTGCCGTATTGACACCGATGGCTTGAAGTTCCGCGGTGAGGTCGATCTTGGCGCTGGTTTCGAGCGTGCCGATCTCCTTGCTGGCACTGGTGTCGTCGAGCCGGCCATCGGTGCCGCCAAACGCCAGGGTCATTCGCGCATTGTCCGCCGCGCCCCAGCCGAAATTGTCGAGAAACACGTCTGGCCGGTACCAGAGGCCGGCGCCGCATTCATGTTCGTGATCGGGTCGTAATTGCACCGCCGGTTCCGGTTGGCGCGCGCTCTCCGCCACATCGATGAAACCGCCGACTACGGCGACAGTTTCGGTCGAGATATTCTCGAGTTCGAACACCAGAGAGAGAGGCTCATAGCGCTCATAATAGCCGAGAAAGCTGGGGGTAAATCCCTCCGAGGTGCTGCTGAAGCGCACCAGTTCCTCGTCTGTCAGTTCGATCGGCGCGCCGCCGCGCCACACATCCATCAGGCGCTGATCGTCGGGAAAGATGTCGAGCCGCGCGCCGTCGCTCTTTGACGTGTAGCTCATCGGTTCGATACCGAGATCGAAATTGTGCGGCCGCCGCTCGGCGATCAGCCCGACGCGCAGATCGGGAACCTCCTGATATTCCGCGGCGACGATGCGCACATAGTCGAGCGTTTCAGGATCCAGTTGCGCGCGCGTGCCGACCACTTCTAAGCCCGCCAGCCAGTCGGCCCGGTAGGGTTCGCCGCGCGCCGGCACGAATATTCCCTCGCCATCGCGCAAATCGCTGGCGAAACCGCCATCATAGATGGCGCCAGTGGCGTCGATGTAGAGACCACGACCCTGACGTCGCCCATCAGCGAAGAGGCCGGCATATTCGTCGCCATTGGGCAGCATCAGGCGGCCTTCGCCATGCATCAGTCCTTGCCGCCACTGGCCTTCATAGCCATAGCCGGAACTATCGAGCCAACTGCCCTCGCCCTCGGCACGGCCGTCGACCAGCGTGCCGCGATACTGCGCGACTTCAGCGCTTTGATCGTAAGATGGGGCGCCTTTCCTGCGAAACAGCAGCGTTCCCTTGCCGTTGAGCGGACCCGAAAGAGCCGCGGCGGGGTCGTCGGGCCGCCATTGCAGATCAAGGCCGAGCGAGGGGATCGGATCCCAGGCGGTGTAGCTCTGGCGGGCTAGTTCGCGCTTGGCCGGATCCCAAACCAGCTGCACCCAGCTCTTCATCTGCCCTGGAGCGCTGCCGGGATAGATTGCAGGGGCCTCGCTCGCCGTCACCGGAATCTCGACCACCGCCCCACCGAACGCCGGCGCGGCAAGAGCCAGAGCGAGGATAGCGGCGCTGAGCAGCAACCTGTGCGGTTGAGAAAAACCCATGCGACCCCCATTCATTCGAGCAAAGACTATTGGGAGGCCATCAGGCTGTCCACC
Source organism: Devosia sp. (assembly GCA_039920085.1). GTDB lineage: Bacteria > Pseudomonadota > Alphaproteobacteria > Rhizobiales > Devosiaceae > Devosia_A. Next base: position 26,446 of record JBDSEK010000101.1, read on the forward strand.
CGGGCACGCCAGCTTGCGGGATCGAGATTGATGCGCTCGATCGCTCCCGCGGTTGTAGCAATGGCCAAGGTGTCGTTATCGAGCCAGTCGAGGCACGATGTCGTCCGCGCCGGACCCGCCGCAATCGCCAGCGGCGAATTATCGGGCACGGCGGCCGCGCCCAAAATGATGGCGGAGTCCGGATGGGCCAGCTCGAACACATAGAGCCGGTCGGTGGCGCTCAGCACCGCCAGCTTGCTCGAGTCCGGGGAGAAAGCCACGGTCTTGCTGTCGGGCGCCAGGAGATCCATGCAGATCGGCTTGCTCGGATCGTTGAGGTTGTGGACGATGACCTTGGCGTCGGTGCGTGTCGCCACCAGCCATTTTCCGTCGTCGCTGACATCGAGGCTCTTGGCGCCATTATTGTCATTGGTCGGCCCCACGCCGCAGATTGGCTGCCTGGCGTCGAAGACGAGACTGCCCGGCGTTCCCGCGCCAAGATCGCGGCGTTGGATCGATCCGTCCGAGGTCGAAACGAAGGCCTTGTTGCCGTCTGCGGCTGCGACGCCCCAAGGGGTCAGCGCGCCCTCGGCAGCCGCGATCTCGGTTTCGCGCAAATCGTCACCCGAGAGGACGACGAGGCGCTCGTCGGTGAGGGGGACGACCGCGCGGATGTCGCCATGCAGTGCGGTAATACGCGAGAAGGCGGCATTATTCACAGCCAGCAGTTTATCCGGCGTGTCCTTGTCCAGCGACCAGACGCCGATGGCCTTGTTCTCATAGACCGCCGCCAGCCGGCCATCGGACAGAAAGACGAGCGATGACACGCGCGCCCGGTCGAGATTGGCGATGTGAGCCTTGGGCGGCGCATCGCCCTGCCACACCCAGATTTGGCCTGTTTCGTCGCCCGCAGCGATGATCCCCCTATCGCGATCCACAGCCAGCGCGGTGAGCGCCGTCCAATCGGGGGTCCGCACACCGAACGCAATTTGTTGATCAGGCGCGGCAGACCATAACCGGATCGGCTCGCCAGGCGCGATCGATGCCAGCCGCGTTCCATCGGCATTCCAGCGCAGCGTTGCGATCCGTCCATTGTGACCGGTCAACGCGTCGCGTCGCCGGCCGTCCTCGCCGTAAAAGCAGATTGTGTCGTCGTCGCAGCTCAGCGCAAAGAATGGAGCGCCGGGCGACCACGCCACTGCCGCCGTCGGCACCTTGGCCAGCAAAGGATGGATCGGCTCGGCCCCAGTAAGATCGAAGACCGCCAGGCGGCCCTCCTTGCTGGCGAGCAGCAGCTTGCCCGAGGCCGACCAATCCATCGCATTGACGGATTCCGTGCCCAGCACCTCGGGCGTCAGCGCCAAAACCATCGGTTCGTCGTCGAAACCACGATAAAGTGCAAGGCCACCGGGCTGCCATGCGACCGCGACGCCCTCGCCGCCTGGCGCGACCGCGATCGCGGTCACCGTCGCCCCGGGGTCGACATGCATTGGCGGCGTCAGCACGCGGTCGATGCAGGGCAATGAACTGCAATCGCGTACCAGGGCGTCACCCAGGAGGCCCATCATGGCGAATAGCTTGCCGTCAGTGCTCGATTTCAGCGTCCCTGCCTGGCCAAAATAGTCGCTGGCCGGCGCAGCGGTTACAATCGTCCCGTCAAGGCTCGAGACACTGCCGTCCCCATAAACCACGCGCGGCCCATCCGCACCCGGTACCAGCCCCACCGGCTGGCTGTCGGTCGGCACGCGGCTCGTCTCGAGCACGCCACTGCGCGGATCGACACGCGTGACAGTGCCATCCGCCGCCAGCGTGACAAGGCCGAGAGGGCTCCACAGCGCATCGACGATCCGCCCCTCGATCGCGAGCGTGCCGAGGCTGTTGGGAGGAATGGCCATCGCCGCCGCCAGCGCCGAGGTGCGGGATGCGGTCGAAGGCAATTGCTCGTACGCCGCCAGAGCCGCCTTGGCGCCCTCCTCGGGCCGACCCGCGCGCAACGCCGCTTCCGATTGTGCGATGAGGAAGTTCACGCCCGCCTGCGCCTTGGCTGCCTCGCCTGCCGACCAGACGAAATAGCCGACAACGCCGCCGACGATCAGTACAGCGGCAACCACCGCCGCTGCGATCAGTCCCCGCAACCGCGCCGCTCGCGCCGCTCGCATAGCGGCGTCCTCGGCTTGCCGTGCCGCCTGCAAATAGGCGCGGTCGGTCGCAGCGAGATAGGCCTTGAACTTCTCCTGTCCCGCCGCTGTCTCGGCCGCTCCCAGCCGGGCGTCCTTATGGACCAGGAATTCAGCCGTCTTGTTGTTCGCCGCCCAATCGGTCGCGGCGCGGCGGACGGCTTCGAGCAAAGCGAGATCGGCGCTGTCCTCCAGCAGCCAGCCATCGAGTGCACCCCACTGGCGAAGCAGCGCCTCATGCGCCGGCTCGATCGTGGTTTCGCCGCTTGCGGCATCTTTATCGGTCGAGAGCAAGCGCTGATTGACCATCAGCTGGATAAGTGGCCGCGCCTCGTCAGGCACTTCGCTCAGCCGCGCCACCCGCCGCCGTGGCGCCTTGGTGTCAGGGTCGATGCCGGCGAGCCAGGGGATCAACCCGCGCCTCAGCAGCGCCAACCGTGCCGCTCGCTCGGCCGGGATCGCCGGATTGCCGTCGGCTGCTTTCAGCGCCTGCTCGACCGCCGCCTCGATGGCGCCGCGGATGCGGCCAAGGTCCTCGTATTCGCTGAGCCGCAGATCGCCATCCGAACCGTAGTCGTGGAACAGCCGCTCCATGGTGAAGGCAAGCAGCGGCAGCGCGTCTTTGCCGCCGCCCTTTTGGATGTCGCTCAACAGCGCATCGACAAGCGGCTCTTCCAGCATTAGCGTCTTGCCGGCCTGCGCCAGCCGCCGCGCCGGGCCGCGGATCACATCGCCGTAGGAGCCCGAGGGCATCGGCGACAAATCGATCAGATAATGCGGCTTGGTGCCCTGGAGCTCAGTCCGATCCTGCAATCGGCCGAAGCCGTCCGAGCGGATGGTGAAGATCACGATGAGCGGCGGGTCGTCGCGGCCCGCGAGGTCGGCAAGCAGCTGTAGCAGCGCCGTCGCCTCCGTCGCGCTGTCGCCAGGCTCGAGCAGTTCCTCGGCCTGGTCGACGGCCAACACCAGTACTGGCGGCGTCTCGGGAGCACTCGCCGCATCCACCGGGGCCGCGATCTGCTTCAGCAGTGCAGCAACCGCGTCGACGCCGCCTAGAACCGCGTTCCGGACATCGGCGCGGTTTTTCTTGATGCCGCGCGCCTCGAGCGCAGCGAGCAGTGCCGCTGCCAGCCCGTGTTCGCCGGTGAGTGCGGCGCGCTCCGGCCGTACCACCGGCAGCACCAGGAAATGGGCCGAATCTCGGTTGAGGCGGGGCAGTAGGCCGGCGCGAAGGAACGAGGATTTGCCGGCGCCCGATGCGCCGAGGATCGTCGCAAAGCGCGGTGCGGCCTTACCGCGCAAGCCGCGCAGCCCGTCCAGCGTCAAGACGATCATGCCGTCGCGGCCGAAAAAGATGCCGGCGTCGTCCGCGTCGAGGGGTAGCAGGCCACGATAGGGCGCGCGACCCAGATCATGCGACGGCGGCCAGGCGAAATGGGCAGGGTCGAGCCCGGCTTTTTGCAGTCCCGCCGCGAGGCGCGCCAATCCGTTCTCGGAGAAGGCGACAGTCGTTTCGTCCGGCAGGCGCGGCGGCGCGATCGTGGTGCTCCAGCCGGTCTTGCCCGCCGTCAAATCGACGAGCTGCCATTCGGCCGTCAGCTCCGGCGGCAACGCCTCGTAGGGCGTCGGCTTCACCACCACGCCGACGATCTGCTTGTTCATCTGCTTGGCCAGCAGGAATTCGGCGAGGCACCAGCGCGAGGCGGCCCAGTCCGGGCTGATGACAATGAGGATCAACTCGCAGCTTTCGGCCGCGCTTTTGAGCGCGGCCTGCCAGCGTTCACCGGCGACTAGGCCGCGGCGGGGGTCGAGATCGAGGAAGGTATCGGCCCAGCCTTGCTCGTGCAGCCAATCGTCGATGGCCAGCGCCTCGGCGTTGTTGACGCTGGAATGGCTGATGAAGATCTTGCCCAAGACCGGCCCGTGCCCCCGAAAACCGACTCTATCCGTGTCGCGCGTTGGAACCGGAGAAGCGGCTCTCACTTTTCCTGAACGCGCTCAGGACCCTATGGACTTCACGCCCCCGGGTGAAGCCCGCGGGCGCGCGAAAGCGCAGTATGAATAATGGAAAGCGGGCCGGATTCCGGCGCTAAACCGGCAGCCGCGCGGTGATTAGATATCCGGCGGTCGCCGCAATTGCGGTCAAAACCGTGCCCCAGGCGATGTCGGCCATGGTCACCGCCACCGACCAGCCCTTCAACGTCGATAGATTGGTGATGTCGTAGGTGCCATAGGCAACGAGCCCCAGCACGGCCCCGGCGATCGCTGCGTGACCCCAGCCCCCGCCATTCAGCGCCGGGTTTACGGCAAAGAAAACGATGCCCACGGCATAGACCAGATAGAACAGGCCGGCGATCACGAGGTTTGGCCGCTCGAGCAGCAATGGCCCCAGCTCTCGTCGATAAAAGCCCAGGGCCACCACCGACAGCCAGAGCGCGTCGAGCGCGAGGAAGACGATCGTGGTCGCGCCATAGGCGGTCAGCACTTTGAGCATTGGTTCTCTCCAAAGGAGAGAAACGGTGCCATGGCCGCGCCGAGTTTCACAGCGCACGATATTTGTTCGGAACTGCACCCAATCCTTGCGCGACCCCGTATCTCCACCGACAAGGACAGAGAAGGGGCAGTGTAGTGCTCATCGATTTGGAGGCTGGCCGGCCGGATGGAAGCCGCAATGTTGCGGTGATCGGCTCAGGCGTGGCGGGACTTTCGGCCGCCTGGCTACTCAGTATCCGCCACCGGGTCACACTTTACGAGGCCGAACAACGAATCGGTGGCCATTCCAATACGGTGATGGCCCCGACGGGCGCTGGCCATACCGCGGTCGATACCGGCTTCATCGTCTACAACGCCGGCAACTACCCCAATCTGGTGGCGATGTTCGAGCATCTTGGGGTCGCCACCGAAGAAACCAACATGACCTTTTCCGCGTCGCTCGATGGCGGCAAACTCGAATATTCGAGCGACGGCCTCAATGGCCTCGTGGGTCAGCGCGGCAACGTTCTGCGTCCCCGCTTCTGGGGCATGGTGCGCGATATCTTGCGCTTCTATGCCGAAGCGCCGCGGCTGTTGCGCCGCCCGGACACCGAAGCGCTGACGCTCGGGCAATATCTCGATGCGCATGGCTATCATCAGGCCTTCGTCGAGGATCATCTGCTGCCGATGGGCGCGGCGATCTGGTCGACCACCTCGGCACAGATGCGCGCCTACCCGCTCCATGCCTTCATCCGATTTTTCATCAATCATGGCCTGATGGACATTGTCGGCCGGCCGCAATGGCGAACGGTCACCGGCGGCAGCCGCGAATATGTGAAGCGCCTGCTGGCCAGCGTCGGCGCGGTTCGGTCCGGCGCCGCCGTGACACAGATCGCACGCAGCTACGGCAAGGTGACGGTGCGCGATGCGAAGGGCAACAGCGACCGTTTCGACGATGTGGTGGTCGCCACCCACGCCGATCAGGCGCTGCAGCTGCTCGGCGACGCCGATGCCGAGGAGCACGCTTTGCTTGGCGCGTTCTCCTACACTGACAATCTCGCAGTGCTGCACAACGACACCACCCTGATGCCAAGACGCCGCCGCGTTTGGGGCAGCTGGAACTATATCGGGGAATCGAGCGACACCGGCGAGCGGCCGCTCTGCGCCACCTATTGGATGAACAAGCTACAGAATCTCGACCGGACGCATCCGCTGTTCGTCACGCTCAACCCGACACGGCCGATCGCCGAGGGCAAGATGATCCAAACCTTCAACTATTCCCATCCGCTGTTCGACCATAAGGCGATCGCTGCGCAGCGCGCGCTGTGGCGGCTGCAAGGGCGGGGCAATGTCTATTTCGCCGGATCCTATTTCGGCTCCGGCTTTCACGAGGACGCGCTGCAATCGGGCCTCGCGGCGGCGGAGGCGGTTGGCGGCGTGCGCCGCCCCTGGAGCGTCGCCGATGAATCCGGCCGGATCACGCTGGCGCCGCTGCCGGTGGCTGCCGAATGAGCCTCAACTCCGCCCTTTATGCCGGCACGGTGGTGCATTCGCGGCTGCGGCCAAAGCGGCATCGGCTGAGCTATCGCGTCTTTTCGTTGCTGCTCGATCTCGACGAGCTGCCGGCTCTCAACCAGCTCCGCTGGTTCGGACACAATCGGGCGGCGCTGTTCTCGTTTCACGACAAGGACCATGGGGCGGGACGGGGATCCCTGCGTGACTGGGCCGAAGCGCAGCTGCACGCGGCCGGCATTGCCATCAACCACCCGGCGATCCGGGT
>JBDSEK010000102.1:0-4291 GCA_039920085.1 Devosia sp.
AAGGCGGTGACGCCTGCAGCAAGCAGCGTCGTATAAAACAACCGTTGCCACAGCCTGGGTGCCACCGGCGCTCCCGGTTCGCTGCCGCGGACGATCTCGCCGGTGTCGATCTGGTTGCGCACCCCGAAGGGCAGCACGACGAACAGGCAGACGAACCACACAATGACGTAGATGGCGGCTATGGTGACGGGCTGGAGCACGATGCGGCCTCATAAGCGGTGCACGAACACCGTGACATTGGGCTTTTTGCCCCACCAGTTGCCGATCTCACCGCGCACCGCCCGCTGCAAGGCGGCATCCACCAAATCGGCATCGGATCGGCGCTTGGGCGGGATCGACTTGAGCGCCCCAGTGACCGCCCGGCGGACGATCTCGGTAACCGATTCCTCGTCGTCCTCGATTTGCGGCAGCCCCTCGATGGCAAGGTCGGGACCGGAGACCACACTGCCATTGCCGTCGACGCAGAGGCTGACAACGATGTGGCCGCCGAAACTCAGCCGGCGACGGCCCTTCACACCACTTTCCTCCGGCGAGCAGAGGATGTTGCCGTCGAGGTAGAGCTCGCCGGTGCGCACTTCCCCCGGAAAGATCAACGGATCGGGGAAAAGCCGCACCATGTCGCCATTGCGGGCGTGGAGGACATTGGGGATGCCATGCTGACGGCCGAGCGCGGCGTGCGCCTCGAGGTGTACGGCCTCACCATGCGCTGGCACCAGCGTCTGTGGACGCAACCAATCATAGAGGCGTTTCAGTTCCTCGCGGCGCGGGTGGCCGGTGGTGTGAACGAGCCCATCGCGGCCGGTGATCACTTCGATGCCACGATCGATCAAGAGATTCTGGATGTCGATGACTTCGCGCTCATTGCCGGGAATGGCCCATGACGAAAAGATCACGCGGTCACCGCCGTTGAGGTCGATGGCTGGATGCTCCTGACGCGCGATCCGCGCGATAGCCGCGCGCGGCTCGCCTTGCGAGCCGGTGCAGAGCAGCACGATCTTGTTGCGCGGCAAATTCTTGTACTCGTCCTGATCGAGGAAGGGCATCACACCTTCGAGCATTCCCAGTTCCCGGGCGATCGCCGAAATCCGGTGCAGGGCTCGGCCGGACATCACCACCCTGCGGCCGGCCTTTTCCGCCGCCCGCGCGATTGAGATGACGCGGCCGACATTGGAGGCGAACGTGGTCAGCGCCACGCGGTACGGCGCCTCGGCGATGAGCGCCGCCAGCGTTGCGGCAACCTCGTCCTCGCTTGGGCTCTCGCCGTCCTTGAGCGCATTGGTGCTGTCGCAAATGAGGGCGATCGGCACGCCATCGCTGCCGAGCGCCCGGAACCGCGCCTCGTCGGTCGGTGCGGCGGCGGTCGGGCGCGGGTCGAGCTTCCAGTCGCCGGTGTGAATGACGCGACCGGCCGGTGTGGTTATGGCGAGCGCGCAGCTTTCGGGGATGGAATGGGCGACATTGATCGCCTCCACCGTAAATGGCCCGATCTCGAATGGCCTTCCCACCTGCATCGGGCGCACTGCGACATTGTCGACGATGTTGTCGGCGGAGCGCTTGGCCGCGAGCATCGCAGCGGTGAACGCTGTCGCATAGACTGGCCGATCGAAGGCCGGCCAGAGGTCGAGCACCGCGCCGTAATGATCCTCATGCGAATGCGTGAGGATCAAGGCCAGAACATCGTCCGCATTGTCCTCGAGAAAGGTCGGGTCGGCCATGATGAGCTCAATGCCCGGCTGGGCCGGCCCGGCAAACGTCACTCCACAATCGACGACGATCCATTGGCGCTGGTTGGGCGGGCCAAACCCGTAGGCCGCCATGTTCATGCCGATCTCGCCGACGCCGCCCAGTGGCACGAACACAAGCTCGTCGGTTCGCGTATTGGCCATCACGCCCTCACCCCGGCAGTGACGCCGAAATGCACGTCGCCCGCGGAGACCGTGACGCGCGAATTGTCGTTGGCGCGAACGATCAGCCGGCCCGCATCGTCGATGCTCTCGAAGATGCCGCGGACGACGATGCCATCCTGCGCAATCGCGATCTCGGAGCCAATGCCCGCGGCGGCCGCACGCCACTGAGCGAGGATTTGCGCGATGCCACGCCCGCTATCCCAAAGCTCGAACGCAGCCACCCAATTGTCACTCAGCGACGCAAAGAGCTCCTCGGGCGTTATGCTTGCACCGAGTGTGTCGAGCGATATCGCGGGGTAAGGCAACCCGACGGGTGCATGTCGCACATTGACACCGAAACCGATGACTATGGCGTGACGGCCGTCCCGACGCTTATTGGCCTCAAGCAGGATCCCGGCGAGCTTGGCACCATCGGCCACTACATCATTGGGCCATTTGAGCGCGATCCGGTTGGCGCCATCGAGCCCCTGCCGGACGATGCCCGGCGGCAAGGTTTCCGAAAGCGCGCGATTGAGCGCCACGCCGGCAACAAAGCCCAGTGAGGCTGCTATGGCGGGGTCGCAGTCGGGCACGATCAGCAGACTCGCTGCCAGATTGCCCGACGGCGTCTCCCAGGCGCGGCCGCGGCGACCTCGTCCGGCGTTCTGCTTGAGGGCGGCGAACCAAACCTCGCCCACATCGCCGGCCTCCGCCGCACGCACGGCTTCACTCGAGGTCGAGCCGACCTCGTCATGGGAGAAGAGCCTGCAGCCCCGCCGAGTTGCGATAGGTCCGAGCCAGAAGGCGGCCAATTAGAACAGACTTCCGGCGGCGATGTGCGCCAGGTCGAAGAGCGGCCTGCCGACCGTGACGTAGTAAGTGACGACCAGAAAGCCGCTCAGCGCCATGATCGAAGTCAGCTCAAAGGGCGGCGCCGCGAACTCCGTAGCCGGCTCGTCGAAATACATCACCTTGACGATGCGCAGATAATAGAAGGCGCTGACGGCGCTTGCGAGCACACCGACCACCGCAAGAACGAAAAGCTGGGCATCGATGGCGGCGAGGAACACCTGCCATTTGGCAAAGAACCCGGCGAGCGGCGGCAGGCCGATGAAAGAGAACATGATGACGGCGATGATGGCCGCCACGAAGGGCCGCTTCCGGGCAAGTCCTGCCATGGCCGAAATGGTCTCGACCGGGCGGCCATCTGCGGTGCGGAGCGACAGGATTGCCGCAAAGATGCCGATGGTCATGGCAATGTAGATTGCCATGTAGACGGCAACCCCTTCGACCCCCACCGAGGTTCCGGCGGAAAGGCCGACCAGGGCAAAACCGACATGGCCGATCGAGGAATAGGCGAGCAGCCGTTTGAGATTGTTCTGGCCGATAGCGGCGAAAGCGGCCAGCACCATCGAGGCAATCGACAGAAAGATCACGATCTGCTGCCAGTCATTGCCGAGCGGACCGAAGCCTACCGTGACCACGCGGATGAACAGAGCCATCGCTGCAATCTTGGGTGCGGAGGCAAAGAACGCGGTGACCGGAGTGGGCGCCCCCTCGTAAACGTCGGGCGTCCACATGTGGAATGGCACCGCGGAAATCTTGAAGGCGATACCGGCCAACAGGAAGACCATGCCAAAGATCAGCCCGACGGAGCGTCCCCCGGTCGCGACAGCGGCGACGATCTGGTCGAGCTGCGTGAAGCCTGTAAAGCCATAAACCAACGAGGCGCCGTAAAGCAGCATGCCCGAGCTCAGGGCTCCGAGGACAAAATATTTGAGCCCTGCTTCGGTGGCGCGCGGGTCGTCGCGCCGGAGTGCAGCAACGACATAGAGGGCCAGCGATTGGAGCTCCAGACCGACATAGAGGCTCATAAGATCATTGGCGGAGACCATCGCCATCATGCCCAGGGTCGCAAGCAGCACCAGGATCGCGTACTCGAATTTGTCGAGCCCGTTTTCGCGCGCCGCCGACATCGACATCATCAGTGCGAAGGCGGAGCCGGCCAGCACCAGCACCTTCATGAACTGGGCAAAGCCGTCATTGATGAAGCCACCGCTGAACAACACGCCCTGGCTCGGCCAGATCAGCGACACGGCAATGACCACGACCAGGAGCACGACGCCGAGCGCCGAGACGACGTTTGACTGCAGCTTGGGGAACAATACCCCAATCAGCAGCAGCACCAATGTGCCGCCGGCGAGCTTGAGCTCGGGCCAGACGGGCATCAGATCGGTGAGAAACTGAGGCACCATGTTCTCCTAATGCGCCGCCGCGACGATCTCGGCAGCCGGCGAGGGCGCTCCGATGGCAATGGCGAAGTTCTCGGCAACCAGATTCACCGACGCCGCCGTCGCATCGAGGATCGGGGCCGGGTAGAAGCCAAACAGGATGGTGAGCACGAT
>JBDSEK010000103.1:0-5188 GCA_039920085.1 Devosia sp.
AGAGCTGATCGTCGGGCAGCTTAAACAGATCGCCGCGGCGCGACTTCACCCAATCGATGAACACCTTATGGATGTCGGTTTCCATCTGCTTGATGCGGGCAATGTCCTCGGGCTTTTCGGGCAGGAAGGGGTCCATGGTGGATTTGTTCTTGCCCGCAGTGTGAACACGCCGCTCGACGCCAAGCTTGGCGAGGGCCTCGGGAAAGCCGAAGCCGGCGAAGATGACACCGATGGAGCCGACGATCGAGGATGGATCGGCGATGATCTCGTCGCCGGCGGTGGCGATGAAATAGCCGCCCGAGGCGGCAGCGTCTTCGACGAAGGCCAGCACCTGCTTGTCGTGCTGGGCGGCGAGATCGCGAATCCGCTTGGCGATGAGGCGCGACTGGACAGCGGAGCCGCCCGGCGAGTTGACGATCAGCGCGACGGCGGGGCCGCTCATCTCGAAGGCGCGCTTCAGGAGCGGCGCCACGGCCGCGATGTTGAGCCGTCCGGCGCGCTGATCGGAGGCGATCACGCCTTGCAGCCGCACGACCGGAATGGTGATGCCGCCACGCCGGAAGGGGCGGGTCAGCCAGCGGACTATGGCGGGCAGTTCGACCATGGGCAAATCTCGATCTGCGGAGGATTTAGGACGCGGGACGGCGCTTTACCAGTGGAGCCGGTCGCGGCCGCGGAAAATGGCCTCGAATTCTGGCCGGAAAGCACGGCCGGCCGGAGTATGTAGCGCTCTCGACGCGAGCAGCGTGAGCGGCGCGCGGGAGCCCTTGATGCCGCGGATCAGCAGCCGGTGTGCCGGTTCGCCCTCGCGCGGCGTGAGGGGCAGGATCGTGATGCCGCCGAAGCGCGCCTCGAACGCCGCCAGCAGGGCCGAGAGTCGCTCGGCGATATGGATGAAGATGATTTCGCCCCCCGGGGCGGCGTGCGTTGCTGCAGTCTTGACCCACAGATCGAGATCGCCGGCCGGCAAATGGCGGGCAGCGGCGCGGGCGATCGAAGGTTTGGTCCCCCGGCCGATGTCGAAGAAGGGCGGGTTGGCGATAACGCTGGCAAAGGCGTCGGCCTTAAGCCCCGCGGCGGCCCGACTGCGGCCTGAACCGGTGAGATCGAGGGTCAACACCTTGCCGCGTGCGGCCAAATGGTTGGCCGCAAGATTTCGCACCGCGAGCGCCGCCATGTCCGGATCGGATTCGACGAGGCTGGCCGAAAGCTCATGGCGGCCGGCCAGCGCAACCAGCGTGGCGGTTCCAACCCCGGCGCCGAGATCGAGCAGACTGTCTCCGGTCATGCCCACCGCCGCGCCGAGCAGCACGGAATCGAGCCCGGCGCGAAAGCCATTGGCCGGCTGGGCGATGGTGAGCCGACCGCCGAGGAAGGCGTCGCGCGTGACGCTTTGGCGTTTTACAACGGCATTGGGCTGGTCTAGGGACATCGCACCTCGATCGCGGCGGATCATAGGGGCTCGGCGGCGCGGCTCAAAGCCATGCGTGCCGGAGGACAGGATGGCGAGTTTGGCGGCAGCGGCGACACAGGGTGCGGGAGCGCATGCGCTCGACCGGCTGTTGGCGGCGACCAAATCCGAGATGGAAAAGGTCAATGCGCTGATCCTGAGCCGGGCGGATTCGCGCGTCGAGATGGTGCCGGAGCTGGCGCGCTATCTGATCGATGCGGGCGGCAAGCGGCTCAGGCCGATGCTGACCGTCGCCTCGGCGCTGGCGTTCGGCAAAGTAGACGGCTCGCAGACCAATTTTGCCGCAGCGGTAGAATTCCTCCACAATGCAACGCTGCTGCACGACGATGTGGTGGATGAAAGCGATCTGCGGCGCGGCCGCCCGGCGGCACGCACCGTCTGGGGCAATCAGGCGAGCGTCCTGGTCGGCGATTTCCTGCTCGGCCAGGCATTCCTGATGATGGTCGAGACCGGCAAGCTCGACGCGCTCGACGTCTTGGCGCGCGCCGCCACCGTGATCGCCGAGGGCGAGGTGCTGCAGCTCAGCAAGGTCGGCAAGCTCGATACCACGCCCGAGGACTACCACGACGTGATCCACGCCAAGACCGCGGCCCTGTTCGCGGCGGCCGCCGAAACCGGGGCGCTGGCAGGAACCACCGACAAAGCGGCAATCGCAGCGATGCGCGAGTATGGCGAGCAGCTTGGAATAGCATTCCAGCTGGTCGACGATGTGCTCGACTATCGCGGCGAGAGCGGCGCCATGGGCAAGAACACCGGCGACGATCTGCGCGAAGGCAAGATGACACTGCCGGTGATCCTGGCATTGAAGGCGAGCACCCCCAGCGAGCGCGAAACCATCGTCGCGGCGTTGGGCAAGCCCGATGCGAGCGATATCGCACTGGCGGAAGTTGCAGCCATCATGACCCGGTGCGGCGCGCTCGACGCGACAGTCGAGAAGGCGCACGAGCATGTGAAGCGGGCGCGCGAAGCCCTCGCCGCAGCGCCGGCCGGCGAGATGCGCGACATCCTCAGCGATATCGCCGAGTTTTACGTGTCACGGGCTTATTAGCGGCGCCGCCGCGACCCAATAGCCGGGAAAGCGTTCGCGCAGATCGTGCGCCGCCTGGTGGGCGCGGGCGCTGGAGCCGAAGAGGCCAAACACCGTCGCGCCTGAACCCGACATGCGCGCGAGGATGCAGCCATCGACGGCCGCAAGCGCGGCGATCAGTTCGCCGATCGCCGGCACCATGGCAATGGCGGTGGATTCGAGGTCGTTGCGGGTCTGCGTGAGCCAGAGACCTAATTGGGCGGGGCGGGTCAGCGGGTCGCCGATCTCGGGCAGGCCGGGATTGTCGCGGTTGACGAGCTTGCGGAACACTTCGGCTGTGACGACCGGGATCAGCGGATTGACCAAGACGACGTGACAGGCCGGAAAGCGCGCCAGCGGGGTCACGATCTCGCCGACGCCGCGGATTTCACAGGGTCGCGACAACAGGCAGGCGGGAACATCGGCGCCGAGTTCGAGCGCAAGGGCGGCAAGATCGCGCGCGTCGATGGGTACGGAGCTGAGTTCCGCCAGCAATCGAAGGACGGCCGCCGCATCGGCGGAGCCGCCGCCAAGCCCGGCGGCGACCGGCAGGTTCTTGTGTAGCGTCAGCGCCAGCCCGCCATCGACTGCGCCCGGCCAGCGGGCGCGGAAGGCAGCCAAGGCGCGGCTGACGAGGTTGGCCTCGCCATTGCCGAGCGCCTTGGCGAAGGGGCCGGTGACCGTGAGCGTGTCGGCGGGCGCAGCGCGAGCCTCGAGCTCATCACCGAGGGCGGCGAAGGCCACCAGGCTTTCGAGATTATGGTAGCCGTCAACCCGCCGGCCGCTGACATGCAAAGCGAGATTGATCTTGGCGGGGGCCGCCTCGACGAGTAGCGGATCGGCCATCGCCTCAGTTCACGGCGGGCGCTTCGACGATGGGAGCGGAATCCTCGGGGACAGGAATGGCATCGAGACCGTTGGCCAGTTTGGGGGTGGCGCGTTCCTTGACGTTGCCCTCTTCGTCCACGGCGATTGCGACACGCCACTGGAAGCGCGCTTCGAGCTTGCGCCCGACTTTCCAATAGGCGTCGCCCAGATGATCGTTGATCTCGGGATCAGTGGGTTTGAGGATCGCGGCCTGTTCGAGTTCGGTGACGGCGTCGGCGAAGCGGCCGAGCCGGTAGTAAGCCCAGCCAAGGCTGTCGATGATGTAGCCATCCTTGGGCGAAGCCGTCACCGCCTTCTGGATGAGGGTCAGCGCCGCATCGAGATTGAGCCCCTGATCGACCCAGCTATAGCCCAGATAATTGAGCACCTGCGGCTGGTCGGGGTTGAGTTCGAGCGCCCGCTGGAAGTCCTTTTCGGCAAGCGGCCATTGTTTGCCGCGCTCATAGGCGATGCCGCGGACATAGTAGAAGCGCCAGTCGCCCGGCGCGTTGCCGCCGGTGACGGCAAGTGCCTTGCCATAGACATCGGCCGCCGCCAGATATTGCTTGTCGGATCGGAACAGATCGCCGAGCACCGAGAGCGCATCGAGGTCCTTGGGGTCGCTTGCGATGATCTCATTGAGACGCGAGATCGCCTGCGGCCGATCCCCTATGGCATCGAGATTGCCGGCGACGCGCACGATGGCCATGCCCTTGATCGGCGAGGTCGCAGGGATCGCGTCGTAGACGGCGTTGGCCGCCGCGTGTTGTCCCGCGCCATCATAGAGCTGGCCGATGCCGAAGCTCATCAGATCGTCCTTGCGGTCGAGATATTGGCCAAGACGGAGAAACACCATTGCAACATCGGTGCTGTTCTCGCGCGCGAAGGCGATGCCGATGGCGTAAAACATCGCGGCCGCGCCTTCCTGCACAGTCGCCGCCAGTGGACCCGGCCGGCGCTCGGCCAAAAGGTCTGCCTTGACCTTGTCGACCAATGGGTGGCTGAGGCCCTGTTCTTCATAGGTCGTGATCGCGGCAAGGGCTTCGTCAAAGCGGCCAGCATTGCCGAGGCTGCGGGTGTAGGCCTCGACGACGTCAGGACTGAAGGGGTCGAGATCGTAGGCTTCTTCCGACAGCGCGATTGCAAAGTCGGTGCGGCCGGCGACCGAGGCCATCAGACTCCGGTGAAACAGCAGAAAATCCTCGAGGCCGCCCTCGCCCAGGCCGTCGAGCAGCGCGAAGGCCTCGTCGACCTTGCCGCCTCCGACCAAAGCCCAGGCCTTGAGAATGGCGCCGGTGATGCCTTCGAAACTGTCGCTGCCCAGATCGCCCAGCAACCGAATGGCGACGCCATAGCGGCGCTGCTTCAATGCCTCGGTGCCGACGACGATTCGCGCCATCTGATTGCGGGGGTCGACCGCGAGCAGGCGGCGGGCGATGGCAGCAGACGAGTCGATGTCGCCATTGCTGGCGAAGGCGACGAAAGCCCGCTGCAGCACCAGCGGATTTTTGGAGTTGCCGCCAATCGCCTCGCGGAAGAATTTGACCGTATCGGCGGTGCGCAATTGTTCGAGGGCCTGCTGGCCGGCGAGGAACGCTCCAAACGCACTCGGTTCGGGCGTCAGGGCGGTGGCAGGATAGGGGGTGAGCAGCAGGCCGACCAGGCCCAGGGCGGCGGCAAAGCGCGTGCGAAAAGTCACGAGGCTCTCAATCTCCGGGAGAACGGCCAGCGATAGGCCCGGCAAGATGGGCTATTTTAGGACTGCGCCGCAAGGTCGTGGGCGC
>JBDSEK010000104.1:0-26946 GCA_039920085.1 Devosia sp.
CAGCGTCCCTGCCTGGCCGAAATAGCCATCGGCGGGCGCGGCAATATCAATCGTGCCGTCGAGGCCAGAGACACTACCGTCGGCATACACCACGCGCGGCCCATCAGCACCCTGCAGCAGCCCCACTGGCTGGCTGTCGGTCGGCACACGGCTCGTCTCGAGCACGCCACTGCGCGGATCGACGCGCGTGACGGTCCCATCGGCCGCCAGCGTGACTAGGCCGACGGTGCTCCACAACGCATCGACGATCCGACCCTCGATCGCGAGCGTGCCGAGGCTGTTGGGCGGAATCGCCATCGCGGCCGCCAGTGCCGAGGTGCGGGAGGCGGTCGACGGCAATTGCTCATACGCTGCCAGAGCCGCCTTGGCGCCCTCTTCGGGCCGACCCGCGCGCAACGCCGCTTCCGATTGCGCGATGAGGAAGTTCACACCCGCCTGTGTCTTGGCCGCCTCGCCCGCCGACCAGATAAAATAGCCGGCACCGCCGCCGACGATCAGCACAGCGGCAACGACTGCGGCCGCGATCAGTCCCCGCAGCCGAGCCGCTCGCACCGCCCGCATAGCGGCATCCTCGGCCTCCCGTGCCGCCTGCAAATATTCGCGATCCGTCGCACCGAGATAAGCCTCGAATTTCTCCTGTCCCACCGCGGCCTCGGCTGCCCCCAGCCGCGCGCCTTTGTGGACCAGGAACTCGGCCGCCCTGTTGTTCGCCGCCCAATCGGTCGCAGCGCGGCGGACGGCTTCGAGGAGAGCAAGATCGGCGCTGTCTTCGAGCAGCCAGCCATCAAGCGCACCCCACTGACGCAACAGCGCCTCATGTGCCGGCTCGATCGTGGTCTCGCCGCTCGCTGCATCCTTATCGGTCGAGAGCAAGCGCTGGTTGACCATCAGCTGGATCAGTGGACGCGCCTCGTCGGGCACTTCGCTCAACCGAGCCACTCGTCGCCGTGGCGCCTTGGTGTCGGGGTCGATGCCGGCGAGCCAGGGGATCAAGCCGCGCCGCAGCAGCGCCAACCGTGCCGCTCGATCGGCCGGGATCGCCGGATTGCCGTCGGCTGCTTTCAGCGCCTGCTCGACCGCCGCCTCGATGGCGCCGCGGATGCGGCCGAGGTCCTCGTATTCGCTGAGCCGAAGATCGCCATCCGAACCATAATCGTGGAACAGCCGCTCCATGGTAAAGGCGAGCAGCGGCAGCGCATCCTTGCCGCCGCCCTTCTGGATGTCGCTCAACAGCGCATCGACGAGCGGCTCTTCCAGCGCCAGCGTCTTGCCGGCCTGCGCCAGCCGCCGCGCTGGGCCGCGGATCACATCGCCATAAGAGCCGGAGGGCATCGGCGACAGATCGATCAGATAATGCGGCTTGGTGCCCGCGAGTTCGGGCCGGTCCTGCAACCGGCCGAAGCCGTCCGAGCGGATGGTGAAGATCACGATGAGCGGAGGGTCGTCGCGACCCGCGAGATCGGCGAGCAGGCGCAGCAGCGCGGCCGCCTCCGCCGCGCTGTCGCCGGGCTCGAGCAGTTCCTCGGCCTGGTCCACGGCCAGCACCACTGCCGGCGGCGTCTCAGGAGCGCTCGCCGAATCCACCGGAGCCGCGATCTGCTTGAGCAGCGCCGCAACGGCATCGGCGCCGCCTAGAACCGCGTTCCTGATTTCAGCACGGTTCTTCTTGATGCCGCGTGCCTCGAGCGCAGCGAGCAGTGCCGCTGCCAGCCCGTGTTCACCGGTGAGCGCCGCGCGCTCGGGCCGCACCACCGGCAGCACCTGGAAGTGCGCCGAGTCTCGGTTAAGCCGCGGCAGCAGGCCGGCGCGCAGGAACGAGGATTTGCCAGCGCCCGATGCGCCGAGGATCGTCGCAAAGCGCGGCGCCGCCTTACTGCGCAGGCCGCGCAGCCCGTCCAGCGTCAAGACGATCATGCCGTCGCGGCCGAAAAAGATGCCGGCATCGTCTGCGTCGAGCGGCAGCAGGCCGCGATAGGGCGCGCGACCCAGATCATGCGACGGCGGCCAGGCGAAATGGGCGGGGTCGAGCCCCGCTTTTTGTAATCCCGCCGCGAGGCGCGCCAGCCCGTTCTCGGAGAAGGCGACGGTCTTTTCGTCCGGCAGGCGCGGCGGCACGATCGTGGTGCTCCAGCCGGTCTTGCCGGCCGTAAGATCGACGAGCTGCCACTCCGCCGTCAGCTCCGGTGGCAGCGTGTCGTAAGGGGTCGGCTGCACCACCACGCCGACGATCTGCTTGTTCATCTGCTTGGCCAGCAGGAATTCGGCAAGGCACCAGCGCGAGGCAGCCCAGTCCGGGCTGATGACAATCAGGATCAGCTCGCAGCTTTCGGCCGCGCTTTTGAGGGCCGCCTGCCAGCGTTCGCCCGCGACCAGGCCGCGTCGAGGGTCGAGGTCGAGGAAGGTGTCGGCCCAGCCCTGCTCGTGCAGCCAGTCGTCGATGGCCAGCGCCTCGGCGTTGTTGACGCTGGAATGGCTGATGAAAATCTTGCCCAAGCCGGCCCGTGCCCCGAAAACCGTCTCTATCCGTGTCGCGCGTTCGAACCGGAAACCCGGCCTCCACTTTCCTGAACGCGTTCAGGACTCTATGGACTTCACGTCCCCGGGTGAAGCCCGCGGGCGCGCGAAAGCGCAGTATGAATAATGGAAAGCGGGCCGGATTCCGGCGCTAAACTGGCAGCCGCGCGGTGATTAGATATCCGGCGGTCGCCGCAATTGCGGTCAAAATCGTGCCCCAGGCGATATCGGCCATGGTCACCGCCACCGACCAGCCCTTCAGGGTCGACAGGTTGGTGATGTCGTAGGTGCCATAGGCGACGAGCCCGAGTACCGCCCCGGCGATCGCTGCGTGACCCCAGCCCCCGCCATTCAGCGCCGGATTCACTGCAAAGAAGACGATGCCCACGGCATAGACCAGATAAAACAGTCCGGCGATCAGGAGGTTTGGCTGTTCGAGCAGCAATGGACCTAACTCCCGCCGGTAAAAGCCCAAGGCCACCAGCGACAGCCAGAGTGCATCAAGCGCGAGGAATACGACAGTAGTCGCGCCATAGGCCGTCAGCATTTTGAGCATTGGTTCTCTCCAAAGGAGAGAAACGGTGCCACAGGGGCGCCGAGTTTCACAGCGCACGATATTTGTTCGGAACTGCACCCGATCCTTGCGCTGGCGCGTATCTCCATCGGACAAGGAAAGCGAAGGGGCGTGCAGTGTTCATCGATTTGGAGGCCGGACGGCCGGACGGGAACCGCAACATTGCGGTAATCGGCTCAGGCGTGGCCGGACTTTCGGCCGCCTGGCTGCTCAGCAGCCGCCACCGAGTCACGCTTTACGAGGCAGAACACCGGATCGGCGGCCATTCCAACACTGTGATGGCGCCGACAGGCGCCGGCTCCACCCCGGTCGATACCGGCTTCATCGTCTACAACGCCGGGAACTACCCCAATCTGGTGGCGATGTTCGAGCATCTGGGGGTCGCCACCGAAGAAACCAACATGACCTTTTCCGCGTCGCTCGACGGCGGCAAACTCGAATATTCCAGCGATGGACTCAATGGCCTCGTGGGCCAGCGCGGCAACGCCCTGCGTCCCCGCTTCTGGAGTATGGTCCGCGATATTTTGCGCTTCTATGCCGAAGCACCGCGCCTGTTGCGCCGCCCCGACACCGAGGCGCTGACGCTCGGGCAATATCTCGACGCGCATGGCTATCATCAGGCTTTCGTCGAGGATCATCTGCTGCCGATGGGCGCAGCGATCTGGTCGACCACCTCGGCACAGATGCGGGCCTATCCGCTCCATGCCTTCATCCGATTTTTCATCAATCACGGGCTCATGGACATTGTCGGCCGGCCGCAATGGCGGACGGTCACCGGCGGCAGCCGTGAATATGTGAAGCGCCTGCTGGCGCGCGTCGGCGCGGTTCGGTCCGGCGCCGCCGTGACCCAGATCACCCGCAGCTATGGCCAGGTGACGGTGCGCGATGCGAAAGGCAACAGCGACCGTTTCGACGATGCAGTGATCGCGACCCACGCCGATCAGGCGCTGCGGCTGCTCGGCGACGCCGACGCCGAGGAGCGCGCTTTGCTCGGCGCGTTCACCTACACCGACAATCTCGCCGTGCTGCACAACGACACCGCTCTGATGCCGGAGCGCCGCCGGGTCTGGGGCAGCTGGAACTATATCGGGGAATCGAGCGACATCGGTGAGCGGCCGCTCTGCGTCACCTATTGGATGAACAAGCTGCAAAATCTCGACCGGACGCATCCGCTGTTCGTCACGCTCAACCCGACGCGGCCGATCGGTGAGGGCAAGATGATCCAGACCTTCAACTACTCCCATCCCCTGTTCGACCATAAGGCGATTGCGGCGCAGCGCGTGCTGTGGCGGCTGCAAGGCAGGCGCAATGTCTATTTCGCCGGATCCTATTTCGGCTCGGGCTTTCACGAGGACGCGCTACAATCAGGCCTCGCGGCGGCGGAGGCGGTCGGCGGCGTGCGCCGCCCCTGGACTGTCGCCAATGAATCCAGCCGGATCACGCTGGCGCCGCTGCCGGTGGCCGCGGAATGAGCCTCAACTCCGCTCTTTATGCCGGCACCGTGGTGCATTCGCGGCTACGCCCGAAGCGGCATCGGCTGAGCTATCGGGTGTTTTCGTTACTGCTCGATCTCGACGAGTTGCCGACCCTCAACCAGCTGCGCTGGTTCGGACACAATCGGGCGGCCCTGTTCTCGTTTCACGACAAGGACCATGGGACTGGCCAGGGGTCCCTCCGCGACTGGGCCGAAGCACAGCTGCACGCGGCCGGCATTGCCGTCAGCCATCCGGCGATCCGGGTGCTCTGCTACCCCCGCATCCTCGGCTACGTCTTCAACCCGCTTACGGTTTTCTTCTGCTCGGACGCTTCGGGTAAGTTGCGCGGCATCCTCTATGAGGTCACCAACACCTTCGGCGAACGGCGCACCTATGTCATTCGTCCAGAGGGCAAAGCGCCATTCCGCCATGAGGCAGCGAAGGAACTCTATGTCTCGCCCTTTATGCCAATGGACTGCGTCTATCACTTCCGCATCGCGCCGCCCGATGAGCGGGTGCTGATCGCCATCGACGAGACCGATGCCGATGGCCTGCTGCTTAAGGCGAGCTTTGCCGGATGGCGGAAGCCACTCAGCGATGCAACGCTGCTGCGGGCACTGTTCACTTACCCGCTGATGACGCTCAAGGTCACGGCCGCGATCCATTGGGAAGCGGTCAAGCTCTGGGCCAAGGGCGTGAGGGTGGTCCCGCATGTGCCGGCGGCCGAGCGGATCACAACGACGGTGGTGCGGCGGACCGAGCCGGCGGAGTAGACGGTCGGCGTACCCTAACGTACCATCCGTCGCGTGATCGCAAACTGCAGCCAGTGTGGCAGGACGCGCAGAATCTTCATCGCTACCGCCATCTGCCAGGGGAAGATGATCTCGTATTTCTTGCGTTCAAGCCCGTTGATGATCGCATCAATTGCCTCATCGGTTCCGATCAGCCAGGGCATTGTAAAGTCGTTCTTGTCGGTCGCCGGCGTCTTGACGAAGCCGGGATTGATGACCGTCAGCGTGACATTGTGCGGCTCGAGTTCGACCTTGAGCGATTCCGACATTGCGTTGAGAGCCGCCTTGGTCGCTGCATAGCTCGACGCATTGGGCAGGCCGACAAAGCCGGCGACCGATGCCATGATTGCGATATGACCCGAGCGGCGCACAACCATGCGCGGCAGGATCGCGGCGAGCCCATAGCTCGTTCCGAGCAAGTTGACGTCGATGGTCTTGCGGAAATTCTCGGCGCTGAAACTGGTGGCGCGGACGGGAAAATAGCTTCCGGCGTTGAGCACCACGAGATCGAGGGCGCCCAAATTCTGCTCAATCGCCTCAACCGTCGCGGCATTGGCCGTGGCGTCGGTGACGTCGAGGAGAAACGCACTGATCCGGCCCGGAACCTCAGCAGCAAGGCTATCTAGATCGCGCGCCGAGCGGGCGCTGATCGCCACGTCCCAGCCCTGTTGTGCCAGCCGCTTGGCCAGCGCGCGGCCGATGCCGGAGCCGGCACCGGTAATCCAGGCGCGCCGGCGGCTCTGGGCTTCGGACATTGGTTCCTCCCGCATCTACCCGTCAGATACGAGTTTCCAGTTCGTTTGGTTCAGGCTCGCGCGAAATATCGCCGTCGCGCTGCGTCCTTTTGGGAAAGACCGGCCTTCGTTCGCTACCCGTTCTCCAAACAGATGTCGCGGGCGGCACCGCTCTGGGGCAGAAAGGCATCGGGGGAGGGCTTCGATTTGACCATCGATATCGACCGGACGCTGCTTGCTGCCGTGCTCGACCGGATCGTGCCGCGCGATGCCGATCCATCGGCGACGGAACTGGGGGCGGACGACTATGTCCACCGCCAGCTCATGTCGGGGCAAGTGCAGGGCGCGGCGATGAGCATTGTCGGGCTGCAGGCGCTCGAGGCGGAGGTGCAGCAGCGTCACGGCAAGAGCTTTGCGGCACTGAGCGTGGTCGAACAGGATGCTCTCCTTGCCGCAGCGGCCGACGATGCCTGGTTTCGCCGGCTCGCGGAGCTCACGGCCGAAGGCGTTTATGCTGATGCAGGCAATGGCGGCAATCGCGGTTTTGCCGCCTGGACAATGATCGGGTATTCGCATCGCCTGCCCAATGGGCCGCAGGGTGCCAGTGGACGCGATGGGCAGAAGCCGCGACCGTTTACCGCCGGGTCGACTGAGTTCGACGCGATCATTGTCGGCGCGGGCGCGGGAGGCGGGGTCGCAGCGGCGATCCTCACCGAGGCCGGCAAGAGTGTGCTGCTGATCGAGCGGGGCGTCGAGCGCAGCTACTCCGATAGCGGCTGGCGCGACCATCTGCGCAATCAGCGTCTCGCCGCCTATGGCCAGAATACCGGCCCCGATGACGGCCAGCCGCGGGTTGCGGTGATGCTTGATGGCACGGAGCGGGTGGTGCCCCCCTACAATGAGCACTATCACAACAATGCTGCCGCAGTCGGCGGTGGAACACTGGTCTATGGCATGGAGGCCTGGCGCTTTCACCCGGACGATTTCCGCATGGCCTCGCGCTATGGCGTTCCCGATGGGTCGTCGCTCGCCGACTGGCCGATCGGATATGACGAGCTCGCGCCCTGGTACGAGCGGGTCGAATGGGAAATCGGCGTCGCCGGCCAAAGCGGGGCGGACGTCCATGCCGGACGGCGCGACAAGCCCTACCCGATGCCGCCGTTCGGCGATGCAGCGGGGGCCAGGGCGCTGCGCCGTGGCGCGGCCCAGCTTGGCATCGACACGTTTCCCCTGCCGCTGCTCGTCAATTCGGTCCCCTACAATGCCCGCCCGGCCTGCATTGCCTGCGGCTCTTGCGTCGGCTTTCCCTGCCCGGTCGACGCCAAGAACGGCACTCAGAACACGATGATCGCGCGCGCCGGCGCGACCGGGCGCCTGACGCTCGTCACCGGCGCCATGGTGCGCAAAGTCGAGACCGACGGTGCGGGCAAGGTCACCGGGGTCAGCCTTACCGATGCCCAGGGGGTGACGCGAAGCGTGCGGGCCAAGGCGGTCGTGCTCAGCGCCGGTGCGATCGAGACAGCGCGGCTGCTGCTCAACTCGGCGTCAGCGCGGGAGCCCAAAGGTTTGGGCAATGCCAGCGATCATGTCGGCCGGCATCTGCAGGGCCACGTATACCCCTCCGCGTTCGGGCTGTTCGACGAGGAGGTGCACAATTCGGAGGGACCGGGCGCGTCGATCGCGACCACAACCTACAATCATGGCAATCCAGGCATCATCGGCGGCAGCATGCTGGCCGATGATTTCAACATGCTGCCGATCATCTTCTGGAAATTCGCGCTGCCGCCGGATTTGCCGCGCTGGGGCCAGGCGGCCAAACATTTCATGCGGGAGCACTTCCGTCATGTGCTGCAGGTCAAAGGCCCGGTGCAGGAAATTCCTAACGCGGAATCTCGGGTGACGGTGTCGAGCAGCGTACGTGACCGCTACGATCTGGCGGTGGCGCGCCTCTCCGGCGCGGTACATGCGGAGACCCTGCGTACCGCCGCCTTCATGTTCGAACGGGCGCACGATTGGGTGAAGGCGGCTGGTGCCAAACAGATATGGGGGACGCCGCCAAATCGGCGTTTGTCGGCCGGACAGCATCAGGCCGGCACCGCGCGCATGGGCAGCGACCGGGCACATTCGGTCACCGATCAATGGGGGCGCGTCTGGGGACACGACAATCTGTTTGTCGCCGATGCGAGCCTTCATCCGACCAATGGCGGTTACAATCCGGTGCTGACGATCATGGCGCTGGCCTATCGGAACGCCACCGAAATCGCGCGCTCGATTTAGCCAGCCGCCTTTGCCCAAAAGGCAAGCAGTGCCTGCCTTACGTCCTCTGTGGCGTCGAGATTGGCGCAATGGCCGCCTCGCTTAACCTCAACCAAGGTGAAGTTGGGTCGCTTGCGCATGATGCGCAAAGTGCGCTGGAGCGCGGCGTTGACGAGCACATCGCCACCGCAGCGCAGTAGCAGGATCGGCAAAGTCGCCGCCGCGGTGGTCCCTATGAAATCATAGGGGACGAGCGATGCTGAGATCGCGCCGACCACGTCGGGATTGGTGTCTCGCGCCATCTGGGTGATCAGAAGCTGCGCCGCCGCGTCGCGCGAAGTCATCGGCCCGGCGAGCCGTGCGATCAGCTCCTTACCCATGACGCGAAAGGTCAACCCCACGAAGAACTGGCCGCCCACCGCCGGAAGGGCGATGGAATAGCTGGTGCCAAAACTGGCAAAGCTCAGGAACCGGGCCTGGTCCCCCGCCAGCAGCGGTAGCGCTACAATGCCTCCCAGCGAATTGCCAACCCAGTGGACGGCGGAAAGGCCCGCATGGTCGAGCATTTCGATCTGATCGCGCGCCAGGCGCAAGAGCGCGTAGTTCGCCTTCGTTGGCCTCGGCGCCGCCGACCGTCCATGCCCGCGCAGATCCGGCGTCAGCACGCGATAGCCGAGACCGGCGAAATACTCGGCATCGGCGCGGAACTGCAGCGACGATACGGCGATGCCGTGGCACAGGACGATCGGCGTGCCCGTTTCCGGGCCCCACTCGCCATAAACGAGCTCGACCCCGTCGCTGCTGATAAAACGCCGCTCTATCAATTCGCCGCCACTTCTTGCAGCAACCAATCGCGAAAGATGCCGACCTTCTTCGGCACACACCTCGCCGTGGTGGTGACGAACCAATAGTCGTAGGTGCTTTCAGCCGGCAGCGCGAAAGGGGTGGCCAATAGACCCGATTTCACCGCGTCGGCGCTCATCCGGTCAACCGCCAGAAGCACACCCTGCCCTGCCTGGGCGGCCTCAAAGGCCAAAGCCGGGTCGGAATAGCGCGGACCATTCAGGGTCGGCATCGACACGCCCACATTTTCGAACCAATGCTTCCACGACAACATGGTCGAAGTGTCCTCAATCACCGGCACGCCCGCAAGATCGGCCGGGCGTTGCAATTGCGCCGCCAGCGCCGGCGAGGCGACGGGTCGATAGGCGCGCATTCCAAGCGGGGTGGCGCTGACGTCCGGCCACTCGCCGGTGCCATAGCGGATGGCACAATCGATGTCGGAGCGAGCCAGATCGATGAGCCGGCCGGTGGCGACCATGCGAAACTCGATCTCGGGATAACGGGCCGAAAAATGGGGAAGCCGCCGGATCAGCCAGCGTGAGGCAAACACGCTCCCCAGCGTCAGGGTCAGCACCGACTGATCGGGTCGGCGCATGCCGCGTACTGCATCGTGCAGCGATGCGAAGCCTGCGGCCAATAGCGGGCGCGCTGCTTCCAGCTGGGGGGTCGGCCTGAGGCCAGCATGCGTGCGCTCGAACAGATCGAGTCCGAGCCGAGCCTCGGCCCGTCTGATGTGCTGGCTGACGGCACCGATGGTAACGCCCAGTTCGGCCGCAGCCGGTGCCAGCGCGCCCGTCCGTGCCACGATTTCAATCGCGTAGAGGGCGTTAAGGGGGATTGGGAAGGCCTCTGGCATTTAGATTATCTATAGTCTGGAGTAACTCTTGTCCATTGCGATCGGCCTTTGGCGCCGGCATTTTCCCCCAAATCAAAAGGAGAAAGCCATGAAGACAATATCCAACGCCCTCCGCCATTTGCTGGCTTGGCTCACCGAACGCGATGCCGTCGCCGAGTTGACCCAACCGATCGAAGTCTGGGCCGATCTGCCGCCCTATCACGCGGATTGCTCGTCCCCGCATAGCTGGCCTGCGCCGCTCGGCGGCAACGTTCAGAAGGAATTCAGGGCGGGGAGGCGACAAGCCGCCCGATTACGACAGGAGAATGAAATGAAGTTCACATCGATTATCGCGAGGTTAAGGCTGCGCCGGTCACCTGGACCGAGCCAAATCATCGAGCCTGGTCGCGATTGGACCATCCGCGACTGGGCCGATTTGCCCGTGCATCACCCACGCAGCAACTAGACCAGCTTTCGGCTCTATTCGCAGAGCCGGGCCGTACAGCGACTTCCGTGGCAGCCGAGGTCGATATGCAGATGGTCATGGTGCAGCGCGTTCGCTTCTGGCCCCAGCGTCGTGGTGAAATGCGTGCAGGCGGCATCGTGGGCGAAACGGACGATGCGGCTGCCCTGCTCTTCCGTTCCGGTCCAGCCCTGCTCGACCGTGATGGTGCGCCCGTCGTCCAGCACGAAGCCGACGACGTCGAGAGCATCGGCAAAGGCGTGGAAGCTCAGATTGCCCGTCTTCGCGTTGTCAACGTTTCGGCACGCATAATTGGTGCCGACGATCAGTGTCGCGATGCGGGTATTGTCGCGCGCCATAAGGTAGGAATCGACTTCGGCGATCCATTCGGGCAGCACCGTCGCCATGCCACAATCGGTGGTGACCGGCGCATTGAGCGGCACGATGCGACCATTGGCGCTCACCGCCTTGAGCGATAGCGGCGAGCGCAGGCCACACTGGCCTTCGACGACAGGTGGCAGCGAGCTCGCCACGGCGATCCCCTGCATCACCGCGGGGCACGCGACCTGATAGTCGCGAGGCGCTTCGGGTTCCACGGGAGCGCTGGCCGGCGCGGGGGCCTCCGCGCCGGGCGCGCCCTGAGGCGTTGCGGGGCGCGGCCGCGGCAAAGGCACCTGCTGAGCAAGCGGCGCGGCCGGAGCGGTTGTGACGGGGGTTTGCGACGGTGGTTCGGGCCGCGGCCGCGGAAGCGGCACCGTCTGGGCCAGCACGGGTAGCGCCACCGCGATCAGCAATAGGGGGAAGAACCGCTGCATCGAACCTGAACGCCCTGCCCCATGCCGAAGTTGCTGCCAGAATCTGGGCCTGCCCGGCAATTGCCTCATCCTACCTGGTCTTCTCCCAGTTCGGCACCGCCAAGCCGTGGTCTTTGCGGCGCGGAGGATACGCCCGAGGATGAGGGTCGCCAACCAAGGCAGCCGATACTCGCCAGCGTCCTGCTTGTTGGGTCGGCATCTTGGCGCTAGGCTCGCCGGCGGAGCAGAGATGGCAGGCACCCCACCCTCGATGAGTTCGCGATCTGGCGCCGTCAGCCGCCGCAAGGCGATGCTGACCACCGCCGCCGCGCTTGGCGTCGCCGGTGCCGGACCGTTGCTTCCGGCAGCCAGGGCCGCCGCGCCGGCGCTGCGCGCCGTGCCGGGCCTCGCCGAAGGCTTTTACGCGCTCGGCAATGGCCGCATAGCCTATGTCGATGAGCATGGCTTCAGTCTTCTGTCGGCAGGTTCGGAGCCCGAGCCGCGTGGCCGGCAGCCGCTCAGTGCAGGCAGTGATTTCGACGGGCTCGTCGCGCGGCTATTGAAGCAGCGGCAGGTTTGGGCCATCGAGCATGCAGCAGTATTGCGTCTCGCGACGGAACGTCAGGTCGCATTATTGCTGCTGCGCGCCGCTATCCGCGCCGATCTTGTTTCGGCTGCCCCGGCCACCGCCGCGCTTCGGCTCTATGATTTGGGCGCCCTCGTCTCTGGGCCCGCGCTTGGAGAGCTGTGCTCAGACATCTCTGCTTGCGGCATGCTCCCCGATCCGCTGCGGCTTCGTCTCGAGCGCTGGCAGGATCCGATGAGTGGCTGGAACCGCAAGCGCATTGTCGGAGCGCATTGGAAATCCGCGGCGAGCGATGGGAGCGTGCTTGTCACGCCGATCGGACGGGCCTAGTCTCAAGGCCTCGTCTTCTAACCAAGATACGCCACTTTTTGGATGGTTCTTCCATCCGTCCCGGCGAGATGGACGTTCACTCGTCCCGAGCTTCGAATCTGAACCACCGCTGAATGTCTGCGCAATTGAAGCGAGTTTCCCCTAAACGAGGGGACTGGCGCTGGCGTTTCGCCATGCTAAGGTGAGGGTGCGGAGTTTGCGCGGACGAGGCGCGTGAACTTGGGGCGTACACTGGCTGGAGAATGCCATCGTGTCGCTAATCGGTTTGAATTTCCGACGTGCCTTTGTCGTCACCGCTTTCGCGGTGCTGGGTGCATGGACGCTTGAAGCGAACAGCGCTGCGGCTGCCGACGAGGCGATCTTCGCGCCCGGCCAGCCGATCGTTACCGGGTTCTCCGGTGTGGTCGCGCCCGACACGGTGCCTGATGGCAGCGATCCACTCGATTACACATTCATCGATCTCGATGGGCATTCGATGGCCATTCTCGGGCTCGAGCCGGAGGGCCAGCCCGAGGGCCAGTTGATCGACGCGCCCTCGGTCTTTGCGGCGACTGCCGCCGATGTGGGCCAGGTCTTTGGCATCACGCTCGACAATGCACAGCAGACCACCGACGCCCCGGCGCCCAATATCTATCTCGCCGCAAGCTCGGCGTTCGGCCTCAACATTGTGGTGCCCGACGCCGAGGGCAATCCGATGCGCAGCGCATCGGGCGATCCCGCAGCCACCTATATGCCCGGCCAATGGGGCAGCGCCGGTGATGTTGAGGGCTATCCGGGCAGCATTTGGAAAGTCGATGGCACGACCGGCGAAATCTCGCTGTTCTCGACCATCGCGGCCAATACCGGCGCAGGACTTAGCGGCATCGTCTTTGATCCTTCAACGGCGCAGTTCTTCGTTTCGGATCTCGATACCGGGCTGATTTACCGGCTGGCCGAGGATGGGACCATTCTCGATACGTTCGACCATGGCATGACCGCGCGGCCCACGCACGATCTCGAGGCGGTCGAAGACGACGGCATCGGCATGGATATCACCGATCCGGCGTTCAACAGCGAGGACCCCTCAACCTGGGGCATCACCCAGCCGGAACGCAAGGTCACCGGTCTCGCGATACGTGGCAGCCGACTCTACTACGCCACCGCCGGGCTCCAGGTCTGGTCGGTGCGAATAGCTGCCGATGGCAGCTTCGGCGCACCGCGCTGGGAGCTCGACGCAGCCGATCTGCCGTCCTCCAGCGACATTACCGGAATTATCTTCGATACCCGCGGTCGGATGCTGCTGGCGCAGCGCGGGCCGCAGGCGGGCAGTTACGATTATTCCGTGTTCGCTACTGCCGGGGACTCTTCGGTGGCGCGCTACGAGCGCGAGTTCCCCGACGATCCGGCGACGCCCGGCCTCTGGAAAGAAACCTCCGACAGCTATGCCATCGGCATGGCGCCGGACGGCGGCAACGCCACCGGCGGCATTGCGCTGGGGCCAAACTACAATTCCGCGAGCGAGAGCTTCGGGGGTTCATGCAATGCCTGGCTCTGGGCGACCGGCGATGCGCTGCGCGACAATCTCGATCTCGATAATCCGCTGGACGCGCCCAACCAGATTTCGGGTCTGCAAGGCGCGCGCCGCGCCTTGGTGCGGCCGCTCAACGATCCGCCGGAAAAGGCATTCTTCGTCGACTATGACGGCAATACTGATGACGAGGAGGCCGCGGCCCAGGGCCATGTCGGCAGCGTTGCCATCTGGCAGGTTTGCGAAGGCGCGCCCGCTGAAGACGATCCGCCGGTCCTGCCGCCGATCGACTATGAGCCGGACGAGGACTTCAACCTCACGCTCGAGAAGTGGGCGAGCCCCTATCAGTGCTTCGATGGCGGTGTCGATTGGTGGTGCAGCTACACCATCCGGGTCGAGAATACCGGCTCGGTGCCCTATTGGGGATCGGTGACGGTCGATGACCATCTGCCGGCCAACAATCCCGGCGCGGTCATGCATTTCTGGCCGCAACCGCCATGGAACTGCACGCCCACCGGCCCGACCGCCTATAGTTGCGTCACTGGACCCGAGCTCTTGTTCCCGGGCGACGCAGTGGTGCTGCACGAAGTGGTGCAGTTGCCCAAGGCCATGGTCGCCTATTGCCACCTCGCGAACGTCGCGGGCATCGATTGGCCCTGGTGGCTGCACGACCAGGATTCGAGCGATGATTTCGACTCCGGCATCACGAGCATTCTGGGCCCCGGCTGTGTGTTGCCGGGCGGCGGCGCCGACCTTCTCCTCAACAAGGTCACCTTCCCCGCGACCTGTTTCGACACCGGGCTCGATTGGATCTGCAGCTATCTTGTGACCGTGCAGAACACCGGTCCGGGCAATTACAGCGGGCCGATCCAGGTCAAAGATACGCTCGGCACCAATGCCACAGCGACGACCTTCGGGCCGTGGAATTGCATTCAGGTCGGGCCGGTGCTGACTTGTGATATCATAGTCCCACCGGTGAATGTCGCGCCCGGCTGGACATCGGGATTCTTCGTCACGGCGCATGTGCCCAAGAATATCGGGCCGCCGCTCTGCGATCTTAGCAACAAGGCCAATATCGCCTCGCCTGCCGGCGGTTCACCGAACAACCTGCTGCCCGGCAATGATTTCGATCAGGCGACGACCCATATCCCGGACCCGGCATGTCTCATCGCCGCGCCGGTCACCGATCTCGAAATGCAAAAGACCGGGCTCGGCTGTTTTGCGACGGTCTACATGGCCGTCAACGGCTATGCCTGCCAATGGCAGTTCACGCTGACCAATATCGGTCCCGACCCCTATACCGGGCCGCTGTCTTTCCGTGACACAAGTGCTGGCGCAACGCTCGACACGCTGACGCTGATCGCGCCCGGCACCTGTACGGGCCCCGCCACCAATGTGACCTGTACGCTCCCCGGCAGCATCACGCTCAATCCGGCGGTGCCGGTGAGCGTGCCTTACTACACCTTCTATCCGGACGGACCGGCGGTCTGCTCGGCGACTAACAATATCTCGATCCTCGCGCCCAACCCGGGCGGCGCCGAGAATCCGGGCGGTAATGACGCCGCGTCGGATTCGCAGGTGCTGCCCAACCCGGCCTGCCCACCGCCCGCCGCGCCGCTGCTCAATATCCAGAAAACGGCGCTGGGCTGTGCGTCCGATCCGAGCAGCACCGATTGGCTGTGCGATTTCGAGGTCAAGGTTTCGAACCTCGGCGGCGGCGCACAACCGCCGCTGATCCAGGTCACCGACTACAGCAATCGGCCGACCGATTTCTCGACCCCGGCCTGCATCCCATCGGGCCTCAACCAATGGACCTGTACGCGCGCCGTGCCGCTCAATGGCGGCTCGGACTGGACCTTCATTGCGACCGCGCATGTCGATCCTGCAGGCGTCACACTCGCCGATTGCGAGGTGGTCAACACGGTCCAGATCACCAACCCGGTCAATCCGGGCGATCCGGGCTATGTTGCGCAATCGACGCAGAAGGTGCCGCAGCTCTTCATCAATGTCGGG
Organism: Devosia sp.; assembly: GCA_039920085.1. Lineage (GTDB taxonomy): Bacteria > Pseudomonadota > Alphaproteobacteria > Rhizobiales > Devosiaceae > Devosia_A. The sequence goes on from JBDSEK010000104.1 coordinate 15,716, forward strand.
CCGGGACCGGTGGTGGTGTATTGCGATCCACCGAGCCTCAAGCTCGCCAAGACCGCCGGCAAGACGGTGAAATCCGGCGACGGCTATGACGCCACTTTCACCATCCGCGCCACCTCGACCGGGCCCGACCCCTATCACGGTACGGTCGAGCTCGACGAGAATCTGCCGGACGGCACGAGCTTTGTGAGCAGCGACTGGACTTGCGTGCCCACGCTTGCCAACGATGTTCACTGCTCGTCGCCCTATAAGGACATTCCAGTCGGCAAGTACACGCAGATGACGATTGTCATCCACATCCCAACCGATGTGGCCATCGCCGGCAAATGCGACATCGTCAACACCGTCAATGCGGCGATCTCGGCGGAGGTCCTCCATAGCGCGGAGGGCGCGCAATACACCGCCTCTGCCGCGGCGAAGCTTCCCGCCAATATCTGCGAGAAGCCCAAGCAGTGCCCGATCAAGCAGGTGAAGCCGGATGGCAGCTGCTGCCCCGACGGCACGAGCTGGAACGGCAAGCAATGTGCCGAGCCGCCCAAGGCCTGCCCGAAGGACAGCCGCAGCGTCGATGGCGAATGCGTCTGCCGCGATGGCACGCATGGCACGCCCGGCAAGTGCAAGCCCGACGTCGTCGATCTCAACTGCCCGCGTGATAGCCATGAGGCCGGCAACAAATGCGTCTGCGACGAAGGCAGCCACGGCACGCCCGGCAAGTGCAAACCCGACGTCGTCGATCTCAACTGCCCGCGGGACAGCCATGAGGCCGGCAACAAATGCGTCTGCGACGAAGGCAGCCACGGTACGCCCGGCAAGTGCAAACCCGACGTGGTCGAGCTCAGCTGCCCGCGTGACAGCCACCAGGAAGGTGACGAGTGCGTCTGCGACGAAGGCTCACATGGCACTCCGGGAAAGTGCCGGCCCGATGTGGTCGAGCTCGAATGCCCGCGCGACAGCCATCAGCAAGGCAACCAATGCGTCTGCGACGAAGGCTCGCACGGCACTCCCGGAAAGTGTCGGCCGGATGTCGTCGAGATCAGCTGCCCGCGCGACAGCCATGCTGATGACGGCATCTGTATCTGCAACAAGGGCACACATGGCGAACCTGGCGACTGCGTGCCCGACCAGCAGATCACCCAATGCCCCGAGGACAGCCATTTCGACCGCAAGGCCAAGGCCTGCGTCTGCAATGCGCCGTTGGTGGGCGAGCCGGGACAATGCACGGTTGAACTGAAGCTCAGGCTACAGTAGCCGGGGCTGGTCGCCGGGGTTCGGTGTCAATGGTCGATCGTCGCGACAGCGCGATCGACCGGGAGAACTCCGGACCCCTTCTGGCTTAACTGCATTCCCGGCGCGACCCTTTCGGCTTGACGAAGGATGCCCCGGGCGGCCACCAATGCAGTCTGGGCGCATCCGCCGCCCAAAATGAAAGCTGCAACGATGGACGACGCTAACGCCAATTGGGCCGGCAATATTACTTACGGCGCGGCCGCCCTCCACGCCCCTCGTTCGGTGCCCGAACTCCAGGCTTTGGTGCGAAAGGCTAGGAAAGTCCGGGCGCTCGGTTCGCGCCATTCTTTCAACCGCATCGCGGACACCGACGCCGATCTGATTTCGCTCAAGCAAATGCCTCGCATCGTCGACATGGACAGAGCGGCCCGCACAGCGCGGGTCGACGCTGGCATCACCTACGGACAGCTCTCTCCAATTCTTGAGGCAGAGGGTTTCGCACTCCACAATCTTGCCTCGCTGCTGCATATCTCTGTCGCGGGCGCGATCAGCACCGCGACGCATGGCTCGGGTGACAAAAACAAGAATCTAGCAAGCAGCGTTGCGGGTCTCTCCATTCTAAAGGCCGATGGCGAACTGGTGACGCTGTCGCGCGGCGACAAGGATTTCGACGGCGCAGTGGTGGGCCTGGGGGCCCTTGGCATCGTCACCGATATCACCCTCGATATCCTGCCGAGCTTTTCGCTGCGTCAAAACCTCTATCTCGATCTGCCCTTTGCAGCGGCCGTCGAGAATTTCGACGCGCTGTTTTCATCGGCCTATAGCGTCAGCTTCTTCCCGACCTGGCGGAGCGATGTCATCGAGCAGGTATGGATCAAGAGCGCGGTGGAGATGCCGCCGAGCCCGGGAGATTTGTTCGGCGCGCGTGCCGCCGATCGGCCCTGGCATCCCATTGGCGCGATGGACCCAACCCCTTGCACCGAACAGATGGGGATTGCCGGCGTGTGGTACGACCGACTGCCGCATTTCCGGATCAACGTTACCCCCGCCTCGGGGCATGAACTGCAATCGGAATATTTCGTCCCCCGCGCCGACGCGGCGGCTGCGATGCGCGCGCTCTATGCGATCAAGGAGCAGATCGCCGAGCCGCTGATCGTCTCGGAAATTCGCACCATTGCCGCGGACTCCCTTTGGATGAGCATGGGCTATGGCGGGGATGGCGTTGCCTTTCATTTTTCCTGGAAGCAGGATTGGCCGGCGGTCAAGGCCGTGCTCCCGACCCTCGAAGCGGCGCTCGCCCCGTTCAAGGCCCGACCGCATTGGGGCAAGCTGTTCACGATGCCGGCCAAGCAGCTGCAAGCGCTCTACCCGCGGCTCGCTGATTTCCGCGACCTGCTAGGGCGCACCGATCCCCAAGGCAAATTCCGCAACGACTTCGTCGATGAGTATATCTTCGCATAGGCGGCCCTTTAGCGGGTAGAGTTAGCCGCAAGAAAGCTGCAGCGGGAGCACATCATGGCGGCCAGCAATCGGTCAAAGCGCGTCTGGCTCACCGCGCAGCAATGCGACCTCGCAGAGTTTCGCGCCTTGGTCGAGCGAGGCGTCAATGCGGCCGACTATCCGTTCGCGGCGGCGGTCGAAAAGAATGTGCTGATCTATGAGGGCGACGCGGCCCGCGACGCCGCGGGCGATCCGGATCGGCGGAGGGCGCTGCTCGCCGAATGGGTTGAGGCCCTCACGACCGGGCCAGGCGTCGTCGCCTTCAAGGGCGCCTTCGCCGACACAGCGCCGATCGACACTGCCACCGCATTGTTCAACGCGATGATCGCCGAACAGCACGCCAGCGGCACGGGCGGGGGCGATCATTTCGCCAAGCCCGGCGCCAATGACCGGATCTGGAACGCGCTCGAAAAGCTGTGCCTGCGCGATCCCGGCAATTTCGCAGCATATTATGGCAATGAGATCATCGCGCTGATCTCGGAGGCTTGGCTGGGTCCGGCCTATCAGATGACGTCGCAGGTCAATTGCGTGAACCCCGGCGGCGCGGCGCAATCGGCGCATCGCGATTATCATCTGGGTTTCCAGTCGGCTGCGATGGTCGGGCGCTATCCGGCGCATGTGCATGCGCTGTCGCCGCTGTTGACGCTGCAGGGCGCGGTGGCGCATTGCGACATGCCGCTCGAGAGCGGGCCGACGCTCTATCTGCCGTTCTCGCAGGCTTATTTGCATGGCTACCTCGCCACCGGCCTCAGCGCCTTCAAGGAGTATTTCGCCGAGCACCATGTCCAGTTGGCGCTCGAAAAGGGCGATGCCGTGTTCTTCAATCCGGCGCTGTTCCATGCCGCCGGCAATAACCGCTCGGCCGATATTCGGCGCATGGCCAATCTGCTGCAGGTTTCGTCCCCCTATGGACGGGCGATGGAGAGCGTCGATCGCACCAAAATGAGCGAGGCGCTTTACCCGGCGCTGCAAGCGATGCTCGCGGCGGGCAGCATCGACAAAGGCGGCGCCGCGAACGCCATCGCCTCGGCCGCCGAAGGCTATTCTTTTCCGACCAATCTCGACCGCGATCCGCCGTTGGGCGGCCTAGCGCCCGAGACGCAGCAGGCGTTGTTCCACCGCGCGCTCGATGCCGGCTGGAGCCCGGCCGCCTTTGCCACGGCGCTCCACGAGCAGGCAGCCAAAAAGCTGACCTGAACGGCGGGTGGCGGCCGGCGCCCCGGCAGCCGTTAACCGCGCGTAAACCACGTTTGCGCGGGGCTTTCCCGCCTGCTATCAGCCCGCTAGCTCTCCTGTCCTCTGTCCCGTCACCGCGACGCGGCTCCGGGCCAACCGCTGATCGCCTTGCGCCCAATGTCTATTCCGCTCGACCACATCCGCAATTTCTCCATCGTCGCCCATATCGACCACGGAAAATCGACCCTGGCCGACCGGCTGATCCAGATGACGGGCGGACTCGAGGCGCGCGAGATGAAGGAGCAGGTGCTCGATTCGATGGATATCGAGCGCGAGCGCGGCATCACCATCAAGGCGCAGACCGTCCGGCTCAACTACACGGCACAAAACGGCGAGACCTATGTGCTCAATCTGATCGACACGCCCGGCCATGTCGATTTCGCCTATGAGGTCAACCGCTCGCTCGCCGCCGTCGAGGGCTCGCTGCTCGTCGTCGATGCGACGCAGGGCGTCGAGGCGCAGACACTGGCCAATGTCTATCATGCGATGGAGGTCGATCACGACATCGTCCCCGTGATCAACAAGGTCGATCTCCCCGCCGCCGATGTCGACAAGGTCAAGCAGCAGATCGAGGATGTGATCGGGCTCGACGCCAGCGACGCGCTCGAGATCAGCGCCAAGACCGGGTTCGGCATCGACAGCGTGCTCGAAGCCATCGTCCATCGCCTGCCGGCGCCCAAGGGCGATGCCAAGGCGCCGCTCAAGGCCTTGCTGGTCGATAGCTGGTACGACACGTATCTGGGCGTCGTGGTGCTGATCCGCGTCATCGATGGCACGGTGAAGAAAGGCCAGCGCATCCGCATGATGAATGCCAACGCGGCCTATGAGCTCGACCGCGTCGGTGTGTTCACCCCCAAGCTGGTCGATATCGGCGAGCTCGGGCCGGGCGAGATCGGCTTTTTCACCGCCTCGATCAAGCAGGTGGCCGATACCAATGTCGGCGATACCATCACCGACGATCGGAAACCTACCGCCAGTGCCCTGCCCGGCTTCCGCCCGGCGCAGCCGGTGGTGTTCTGCGGCCTGTTCCCGGTCGACGCGTCGGATTTCGAATTGCTGCGCGAGGCGATGGGGAAGCTCCGGCTCAACGATGCCTCGTTCAGCTATGAGATGGAGACGAGCGCGGCGCTCGGCTTCGGCTTCCGCTGCGGCTTTTTGGGGCTGCTCCATCTCGAGATCATCCAGGAGCGGCTGGCGCGCGAGTTCAATCTCGATCTGATCGCCACCGCGCCCAGCGTCGTCTACGAAATCGCCCTCACCAATGGCGAGGCGATGCAGCTCCACAACCCGGCCGACATGCCCGAGGTCACCAAGATCGCCGAGATCCGCGAGCCCTGGATCAAGGCGACGATCCTGACGCCGGATGAGTATCTGGGCTCGATCCTCAAGCTCTGCCAGGACCGGCGCGGCATCCAGCGCAACATGACCTATGTCGGCAACCGCGCGATGATCGAATACGATCTGCCGCTCAACGAAGTGGTGTTCGATTTCTACGACCGGCTCAAATCCATCTCTGCCGGCTATGCGAGCTTCGACTACAATCTGGGCGATTACCGCGAGGGCGACCTCGTCAAGCTGTCGATCCTCGTCAATGCCGAGCCGGTTGATGCGCTATCGATGCTGGTCCACCGCTCCGCCGCCGAAGCCCGCGGCCGCCAGATGTGCGAAAAGCTCAAGGAGCTGATCCCGCCGCATCTGTTCGTGATCCCCATCCAGGCGGCGATCGGCGGCAAGATTATCGCGCGCGAAACGGTTCGCGCCATGCGCAAGGACGTGACCGCGAAATGTTATGGGGGTGACGCGACGCGCAAGCGGAAGCTGCTGGAGAAGCAGAAGGCGGGCAAGAAGCGGATGCGGCAGTTTGGCAACGTGGAGATTCCGCAGGAAGCGTTTATTGCGGCGCTGAAGATGGGGGATGAATAGCATGCCCGGTCCTCCCTTCCAGGGAGAGAGCCTCCCCCGGGATAGGATCTGGGGTGGCGAGAAGCGCCTAGTGAGCGGCAATGAGTTCACTGGTTTCTCCCTCGCGCGGCGGGGGGAGGAAACAGTCGTCTGGGTTGGACCTATCGGCCCTGGGGCGCGAGCGCGGGAGTCCGAAGGCTCTGGTGGAGTGAGCAGGCACTTGCGGGTAGGGGCTGCTCCTCGCTCTTGATGCGCAAGGCAATCGCGGCGCGCAGATGGGGATGGATGGAGACGAGGCACATTGGAAGCGCATTTAGCTTGCCAAGGACTAGTATGTTAGCAACGCTCGGAGGTAGCCTTGGAAAGTGAACAAACCTACCGAGAGAAATTGCTCTCGGGGCGACGCCTACCTTCACTCTCGCCGCTACGATATCCTGGCGGGAAAGCGTTCTTTGCGTCCGAGCTTGTTTCAATGATCGAGCGTGTCCCGACACCAATAACTGTCTACGCCGAACCCTATGCCGGTGGTGCTTCAGCAGCTCTGCATCTACTCGCGGCGGGGGTCGTCAAAAGCGTCTTACTAAATGATGCTGACGTTCGCATCTATGCGGTATGGCATTCCGTGTTGACCAAACCTGATGAGTTCATCGAACGAATTCAAACTGTAGATCTAACGATGGAGACTTGGAGAGAATGTATGGCCGTTGTTGCTGAACCGGGCAACAAACCAGATCTCTTCCAACTTGGGTTCGCGACGTTTTTTCTTAACAGAACTAACCGGTCGGGCATCGTCGTCGGCGCCGGCCCGATTGGGGGCTACGATCAGTCTGGCAAGTGGCTGCTTGGCGCTCGATTCTATCGAAATACCCTCGCTGACAGGGTAAGGTGGATTGGATCGAAACGGCGAAAAATCCGGGCAAGCAATCTTGACGGACTCTCCTTCCTTCGCGAGTGCGAGAAGAACGAGGCCGGCACTTTTACGTTTGTCGATCCGCCTTACATTCATGCCGGATCAAGGCTCTACTACGACGGGATGACTGAAAAGGCCCATCGCAAACTGGCCGCCCATTTTCACGCAAAGTCGCGGAAGCACTGGGCGATGACGTATGATGACTGCGAGCTTGTTCGCGAAATGTATGGCGACTTGAACATCCGCGACCTGAGGGTCCAGTATTCTTTGCAAAGTCGTCGGTCCGCGAACGAGGTTCTAATTAGGCCCTGAAAACGCCAACGTTTCCATCGTTGGTCTGCACAGTCGTCAATTGCGAAATTTCTCTCGAAATGATCCTCATAAGGCGTGTCGGGCGCAGCAGTTGTGCGCGACTCTTCTGGTCGGCGATTTCTGTTCCAAGATGTCTAAGGATGTCGGCGAGAGCGATGTAGATACAGTTCTTGTTGCGGCACCTCTCTGCCTCTGCTTCGTCGTGTTCGAATGGAACGGCTAGGACACCTTGAAACGCCACGTGTGGAATATAGGCAAAGAACCCCTTAAACTCCGAGATGTTGTCCAGTCCGATTACCTTGCCCCTGCGATCCGCCTGTTGGATCGTCGCTCCAAGCAGTAAGCAGTTCGCATCTTTTTGAACTTTTCCGCCGGGAGCCCAAACTCCGAGGACGTCGACACCTCCATCGTTCGAGTTCCTAAGATGAGCCTCGAGCGCACCATGCGCTTTTACTCTTCCGGTGCCGACGAATGCGCAAAAGTCACTTAAGCGTCGCGCAAGTGTCGCTGCGCTACGGCTGCTACCCAGATACCAAATAGGGCCGTCGGATCTGCTACTCAGAATGTGGCAGCACATAATCTCAAACGCTTTCGCGAACTGTCGGTAAAATACTCGGCGCCCCTCCTTTGAGAGCGCAACAAGATCGGAAGGCCCGTCGACAAGCAGGAATAGGGAAAGCCAAACGTAAGCCTGGGCACGAATGTCAGCCTTGAAGTCTGCTTTTGCGAAGAGGAAATCATCCTTGGCAGAGTCAAAGCCGAATGGGTATCCGCTGCCCATGAGAGTCTGGCGCTCGCTCACTTGACGAAACAATTCATGTCTAAACGCCTCTAGCGCCTCGGTCCGCGCAAATCCTCGTTCAGCTTGCAGGTCTCGCTTCAGCGCCGGGTCATCGATAGTTTCGATGTATGACTCCACGAGTTGGTCTTCGTCCCACTCATAGTCCGCGAACGTGAAGCGACCTTTCTGCAGCGTCCAAAATTCAGCAATGGCAATCGCATCTCCGCACTGAGAGATTGAGCTCAATGGCTCAAAGTGAAAACCTATTGGAGGTTGCTCGCCCTTTTTTTTCGTCCGCATCTCAGAAGAGGGATTTCACTTGCGAGATTGCGGCTCGGACATGCCTATGAGCCTTATCAAGACGAAGCTGGGCTCGCTTGAGTTCATCGCCTGCCACGTCCTCTGGGAGATCCGAAACACCATCAGCTACCGACTTTGCAGTGGTCTCCAGTGTTATGACTCGCGAGAACCAACGATCGCTACTGAACCCCGCCTCGTCGGCTGCTCTATCGAAGTCGCGCGTGCTAATGAGCGTTTCCGTCGCTACGGCGCTGGCGAGTATCTTTGTCAGCTTGGGCCGATCAGTTCCTTGGCGTTTAATTAACGATGGCTCGTCGTCACCGTTTCCAAAGAGCCAACTCATTAGGTGCTGGAGGCTTTCTTGGTGGGACTTTGGCGTTGGGTTGTTGCGTATGTCACCTTCCGAAAGCGGATCGGAACCGAGACCCAAAAACTCTCTCGTGGCAGGGTTTTGCAACATGGTATAAAGGTGCGAAAAGTCGAACGCACTTTCGTCGAGCATGTCCTCGCCAAGAAAACCTAAGTCGCGCGCCTGCTCAAAGACCTTGTACCCCACAAGCGTTCTGAGCAGCAGTTGTCGGCTGTCTCCGAGACGTTTGGAGAGGACTTGCAACCGTGTGTCTTCGTTGCTTTTTGCCACCTTGAGCTTGTCGAAGAGCGCCACTCCGAACTTGGCCTTTGCCAGAGATCCCCAGCTCGCTGGCCCGTTAATGTGTTTGAAGCCGATGTAGTCGGCAGCAGCGTCACGAGACTTAACCAAAGTGACGGGCAACGTGGTCATCGTCGCCCTGATCTTCGCAGTCAAACTGGGAAGGTTGCGAATTCCGAGTGATGTGGCAAGCTTTGGGCTCCTGAGAAGCTTGACGGCCGCCAATCGACGGTTGCCCTCGATAACTACAAGTCCACGCTTCTTGTCGCGATAGGCTACTAGTGGCTCATACCGCTCGAATCCCTTTTCTGCTATAGAGTCCCAAAGTTCCTTTAGGTTGGCTCTGTCTCGAAGAAGAGCGAGCGCCTCGGTTTCATCCTTTGCGTCGCTCAACCCGAAACGCGGATTCTCAAGGTCGAGCTTTAGGGTTTGTGTTCCGATTTCTTTCAGCACAGACCGATCGCTCGCTTCCGACGTTTGGGACAATGCTTATGTTAGTAGCCTTATCTAATCGTTAGGGCGGCGCAATCAGATCGTAAAGGTGAACGTCGTCTCCTCCGCCTTGGCACCGCTGGCGACACCTCACATCACGCTGACGTAAGCCGGCCGAACTCGCGGCTTGGCGTCTTATCGGGGCAACGCGCGGGACTTGATAAGGAGTCGCGGAGTCGGTGCTTCTTGCTGTATTGGTCCGGGCGAGTTTGGTCCACCAACCCCTTATCCTCCCACGCCTTTCCGTCAAATCCGCGCTTGTGGCCACCCTTCAACCTTGTATCGTCTCCTGGGTCCGCGCTCCGGACGTGACCGCCCCGCGTATCTCGGGTTACGCGGCGGCGGTCGGCAACACCTACCTATCCTCTTATCCACGTGAAGGAGGGCGAGAAGAGCCTTCCCCCCGGCCAGCGCGTGGAAGAACATCTTGACATAGTCTAGGAAGCGCGGCCGGATCTCACCTCGGCAGGAAGTCGGACGTCACCCGTTGCCCCCAGCGGCCGCGGTAGCCGAGTTCGAGATCGTCATTGGGCCACCAGCGCCGCAAATCGCGATCGACGAGGTAGTCGTAGCGGCGGCGGTCGATGCGCAAATTCTGCTGCACATGCCAATCGTCCGAAACACAAGCCCGCCCCGCACGGCGGGACGGAAGTCCCGCTCAGCGCCGTCTATGGCCGGAGCGACGTCCCGCGGTGCCGCGTCCTTGGTGGACGTGACTGCCCCAATATCCGGGTCTCCGTGGCAGCCCGGAGCCTCGGCTCCGCCTGGCCGCCGAAACCCCGCCGCCGCACGATCGGTTTGTGCCGCTGCCCCTTCCGCGTCCCAGCCCGTCACGCTAGGGTCGGGCCGCGCCACCCCGGAGTGAAGCCATGTCCAGCCTCATCGAGCTTATTGCCGATCAGCCCACCCGTACGCTTGAGGACGGCGATCTGCTGATGGAAGAGGGCAAGGCCGGAGGCGACCTCCACGTGCTGCTGATGGGCAACCTTGCCGTCGAGCGCGGCGGCGTGACGCTCGCGACGCTGTCGAGCCCCGGGACGCTCGTGGGCGAGATGAGCGTGCTGCTCGGACGCCCCGCCAGCGCCAGTGTGCGCGCCTCGGGCATGGCGCGCGTCAGGACGCTTAGCCATGCGGCCGATGCCCTTCAATCGGATGCGGTGCTCGCCAGCCGCATCGCCGCGATCCTCGCCGCGCGGCTCGACGCCACCTCGGCGCTGCTGGTCGAGCTCAGCCGCGAGCATGGCGGCAAGCCGCATGATAAGGGCATCCTCGCCCGCATCATGGGTGCGCTGATCGCCGCCCCGAACGCGCCGACCGAGGACAAGAGCACCGATCTCTTCACGGTCGATCCGGCGCTTTGGCCGCGCGGGCCGCTCTGAGCCCGCCCCCTTCCGCCCCCCAGTGCCGCCCTTAAGCGACTGGGGCCAGCGCGAAGTTGTCCTCGGCTCTGTCCGACCGATCCCAAATGGGCTCGTTCGGCCAACCGCTGGCGCGCTTCTTCTTGCTGCTCTGGCCGGGCAGTCTTCTTGCTGCTCTGGCCGACCGATCCCAAACGGGCTCGTTCGGCCAACCGCGGGCGGGCTCGTTCGGCCAACCGCTTACATATCCTCGAACTTCTTATCCACGTCCCCCGCCGCCAACGCGTGGAAGAACATCTTCAGATAATCCGGAAAACGCGGGCCCGATCGCCGCGGCAGGAAGTCGGCAGTCACCCGTTGCCCCCAGCGGCCACGGTAGCCGGTTTCGAGATCGTCATTGGGCCACCAGCGCTGGACATCGCGATCGACGAGGTAATCGTAGCGGCGGCGATCGATGCGCAAATTCTGCTGCACCTGCCACTCTTCGACGGTGCTGGGGGCGCCAGCGCCCGCGACGGTGACGCCCTTTGGGCGGATGGTCATGCCGGCGCCGGCGGCACCGATCTG
>JBDSEK010000105.1:0-14201 GCA_039920085.1 Devosia sp.
TCGGGATCTCGTCGCGGGTCAGCAGGCGAAAGGCGGTGCGAACCATTGTAGTGCGCGCGACCTCGCCGAAGGTGCCGATATGGGGCAGCCCGGAGGGGCCGTAGCCGGTCTCGAACAATGCCTCCTGCTTGCCGGTCTTCTTGAGCTGGGCGACGATCTTGCGCGCTTCCTCGAACGGCCAGGCCTTGGCGGTCTGGGCGGCGTCGAAGAACGCAGGATCGAGGATCGGGAGCGGCGCGGTCACGGCGGGGAAAACCTTGGGATGCGGGCGGTCGCAGGGTGTTGCCCGCACCAAGCGCCCGAGTCAACTGGACAAGCCGGGCGGCAGTCCCTAGCTATGCGCCAGTCTTAACGCCCCGAGGCCCGCAATGCCGCTTTCAACCCATGACGCCCTGATCTATGTGATGGTGATCGCCGCCAGTTCGGACGCTGCGGTGAGCGACCGGGAACTGAGCAACATCCAGGGCCTCGTCAACCGGTTGCCGGTGTTCGACGGCTATGACCAGGGCAAGCTCGCCGAGACGGCGCGCAACTGCCTCGACCTGGTCAAGGACAGTAGCAGCCTCGACAATGTTCTCGACATGGTGCTGGGCGCCATTCCGTCCCGGCTGCGTGACACTGCCTATGCCCTGGCAGTCGAAGTCGCGGCGGTCGATTTGAGGCTCGAGCAGGAAGAGCTTCGGCTGCTCGAAATGCTGCGCGACCGGCTGGAACTGGATTCGCTGGTAACAGCGGCGATTGAGGCAAGTGCAAGGGCACGGTTGCGCAAAGCGTGACTTTCGCGCTCTGGCCGATCGATCCTGAGCAGGCTCGCTCGGCCAACAATGGTCTTTTCCTTTGTGCTCTGGCCGATCGATCCTAAGCAGGCTCGCTCGGCCAACCGCTGAGAGCTCAATAGAAGCCGATTGGGAACCAGCGCAGATAGAGTTCGTCCAGCACGCCCGAGCGCTTGAGGCGGATCAGGCCGTAGTCGATGGCCTGGCGGACTGCGTCGTGGCCGGCGGGCAGGGCCATGGCTAGGCCGGGGCCGAAGAGATCGGGCCGGAAATACGGCTCGCCCGCAAAGCTGCAGCAGCCGGGATGGTCGTTGAGCCAGAACGAGGCGCGGAGCGCATCGCCGAAATAGGCATCGGCCTTGCCGTCACGTACAGCCTCAAGGGCGAGGAATTCGCTGTCGAAGGGCAGCAGCTTGGCTTCCGGCAGATAACGGGTGACGAAGGTCTCGTGCGCTGAGCCGCGCCGCACGGCGACGCTCTTGCCGGCAAGCGCGCTGGGCGCGAAACCCGTCGCCGCCTCCGTCTTGGCGACGAAGCGGCCGGGCAGCATCAGATAGATGGAGGAGAAGTCGAACAGCGCGCCATTGGCATCGGTCATAGCGAGGCCGGCGATCAAGGCATCGCCCTGTCCGTCTTCGAGCGCCTTGCTGGCCTGATCCCAGGGCCACGCCTGAATGGTGCAGGCAATATCGAGATCGGCGCAGATGGCGCGGGCGAGATCGATGTTGAAGCCGATCAACTCGCCGGTCGCGTCGCGATAGTTGAAGGGCGGAAAATCGGCGGTGGTGAGAAAGCGGATCGAGGGTACGGCGGTGAGATTGGGCGGCAGATCGCGGGCGCTCGGATCGGAATGATAAGGTAACGCCTGGGACAGTGCCGAAGCGGCGCCCAGGCTCATCCAAACGATCGCCAGAACTGTCAGAATGAGCCGCGCCACGCCCGGTATATCGCCCAATTTGGCTGCAAAGGCGAGGCCCAAGCGGAGCACTGACCGGCGATTGCCTGCGCGGGCAAGCACTGTCGGGCCGGTCATTTTTCAGGCCTAACACCGCCCTAACATTGGATGGGCTAACGGAGCCAGTTGGCGGTTCGTCGGGGGCGACAAGGTGCGCGTGCTGGTAGTTGAGGACGAGCGACAATTGGCCGACTCGATCGCCGAGGGCCTCAGGCTCTACGCAATGGCGGTCGATGTCGCCTATGACGGCGAGGCTGGTCTGGAGCGGGCGAGCGTCAATGACTATGACGTGCTGGTGCTCGACCGCGACCTGCCAATCGTTTCGGGCGATGAGGTCTGTGCGACGCTGGTACAATCGGAGAGCCAGACCCGCATCCTTATGCTCACGGCAGCAACCGACGTGGCTCAACGCGTCGCCGGCCTCGGGATCGGCGCCGACGACTACCTCACAAAGCCCTTCGCGTTCGCCGAACTGGTTGCCCGCGTGCAGGCCCTGGCGCGGCGCGCGCGGCCCGCCATCGCGCCCATCCTCGAACGCGCCGATATCCGCCTCGACGCGCATCGCCGAGTAGTGACGCGCGGTAACCAGGCGATCGAGCTTTCGCGAAAGGAGTTTGCGGTTCTGGAGGAATTGATGCGCGCCGATGGGGGCGTTATTTCCGCCGAGCAGCTGCTGGAGAAGGCCTGGGACGAACAGATCGATCCCTTCAGCAATGTGGTGCGCTTCACGATGATGAATGTCAGGCGCAAGCTCGGTGAACCGGCGATTATCGAAACCGTGCAGGGCGTGGGATATCGGCTGAGATGACGTTCCTCGGTTTCCCCTGGACCATCCGCACGCGGCTGTCGCTGCTCTATGCCGGCGCATTCTTCGTCGCGGGCGTCGCGCTGATTGCCTTCATGTATCTTTTCCTCGCACAGGTCCTCAATCAGCAGTTCACGATCCGCCTAGCACCTCCGCTCGACATCGGCAGTGGCGTGCCCCCCGGCCCTCCTTCGATCGAGGACGGAAGCGACGTACCCGGGACCGCAGAGGAGGGAATGCGGCAGGCCCGCCGCGTCATCGACGTCATGATCCGCCGGGCGCGTGTCGACACGCTCCAAACCATGCTGATCGCATCGGCAATCATCGTTGCCCTGCTGACCATTGCGGCAGGAGCGATTGGCTGGCTGGTGGCAGGACACGCTCTACAGCCGCTCCGGAGCATCACCGCCACAGCGCGCCGCGTTGCCGACCGGAGCCTGCATGAGCGCATTGCGCTCCTTGGCCCCAAAGACGAGATCAAGGACCTTGCCGATACGCTCGATGCGATGCTTGAGCGACTGGATCGGTCCTTTGACAGCCAGCGCCGCTTTATTGCCAATGCCTCCCACGAACTTCGCACGCCACTGACCATCGCGCGCACATTGATCGAAGTCGCCCTGCTCGATGATTCGAGCGACGAGAAGGTGAAGCAGCTCGGCACCACGCTGCTGGCCGTGAACCAGCGGCATGAAAAGCTGACCGATGGACTTCTCACCCTCGCGAGCAGCGACCAGCGGGTTGCCGACTTCCAGCCGTTCGATCTTGGAGAGATCGCCGAGCACGTCGTTGGCGAGATGCGCGCTCGGGCGGACAAGACCGGCGCTTCTATCGAAGCAGCTCTCGAGCCAGGGACCATCATGGGTGACGCCATGCTCATCGAACGGCTGCTGCAGAATCTGATCGAGAACGGCCTCCAGTACAATCTGCCCGAGGACGGCTGGGTCCGCGTGCAAACCGGCAGCGTTGCCGACGGCGTCGAGCTCGAGGTGACGAACAGCGGCCCGCTCGTTCCGGCCCACGAGGTCTCGGGGCTTTTCGAGCCCTTCCGGCGGCTCGCCAAAAATGAGCGGCTTGCAGGCGCCGCCCGCGGCGTGACAATTCGCGGAGCGGGGCTTGGACTGTCGATCGTCCGCTCGGTTGCCCAGGCGCATGGCGGCGAGATCGAGGCCACGGCCCGCGATGGCGGCGGCCTCTCCATCCGGATACGGTTTCCGAGTTCGTCCTAACGGCCAGCGAATATCCGGTTTCGTATCTCGGTGCTCCAAGATGGAGACCCGATGAAATGATCCTTCGCAATTGCCTCCTCGTGCCAGCAGCGAGCCTGATGGTGGCTACCATTGCCGTCGGCCCGGTCGTCGCGGCGCAGACAGAGCCGGTTGACCGTCTCGATGCGGCCCTCGCCTATTCGCAATGCATGCGCGACAATGGCTACGCCGAATTCCCCGACCCGGACTCCGAGGGCGGATTCCAGTTCCTGATCAATCCGCAGACTGCACCACGCTTCAAGGCAGCTGCAGCGGCCTGCGATCATCTTGCTCCCGGCGCTTTCGGCGAGGCCATCACGCCCGACAATCTCGAAGCGCTGCTCAAGCTCTCGCAATGCGTTCGGGAAAACGGCGTGCCCGACTTTCCCGACCCGGATGCCGAGGGCCGTTACGATTTGCGCAATGTCGGAATAGGACCGGGCGATTCGCGCTTCGAAGCGGCAATGGCGGCCTGCAAGCAGGAAGCCGGAAGTAGCGGCCGCATTGTCATCGGCGGATGATGCGCTCTCGGGCTCTCTTTGCCGGCGGCGGGATCGCTCTCGCCGCCGGAATCGTCGCGGTCGCAGCGTTCTTTTGGGTCCAGGCCGAAGCTCCAGAAGCCGCGACATCGCAGGCAACCGGGGCGACTGCTCAGGTGACGCGTGGACCGCTCCTCGACACCAAGACTTTGACGGGGACGCTCGGCTATGGCGATGTGACGGAACTTCGGCCGAGCCTCGGCGGGGCATCGGCGATGGTCACGTGGATTGCGCACGAGGGTGCGACACCCAACCGGGGCGAGCCACTCTATGCCCTCGATGGTCAACCGGCGATCCTGTTCTATGGATCGGTGCCCCAGCATCGGACGCTTCGGTTCGATCGGGGAGTGGCCGCGCCGGCATGGGTAGAACTGGAACAAGCTAGGAATTCGCTCGAGGCCGCGCAGCTCAACCTGGATGTCGAAGCGGCGCGGCTGGCCGACGCCGAAGCGCGCGTTGCCGATGCGACGCGGCGCCTCAATGACGCACTTTCGCCGACCCACGCAATCGCCGAGTTCATACAACTCTCCGGCGCTGTCAGCACAGCCGAAGCTAAGGTCGGTCGGATGACCAAGCTCTCGGCAGCTCAACTCGCGCCAAATGTCGAGGTCAGCACTGCGCAAGCTGAACTCGCTGCCGCACGAGCCGCCTTCGACGGCGCCATCCGCGCCCTCCGTAAAGACATTGCCACTGCAGGACTCGATACTGTCACGGCCCGCCTGGGTGTCGCCGAAGCCACGGTGAAGCTCGACGAGGCCCGCACCGTACACGAAACCATGGCGGCAGAAGCCGCGGCCGACACCGACATAAGGCAGCTCACCGAAAACCTCTCCGCCCTCGGCTACGGAAGTCCTCTCCCTGATCAGGTCCGCGCCTGGCAGCGCGATATCGGACTTTCCGTGACCGGCATCGTCGGTCCGCGCCAAATCGTCGTCGCGCCGGGTCCGGTCCACATCACCACCCATCGCGCCAGTGTCGGCGAGGCGCTGACCGTCGGTTCGGCCAATGGTGGCGCGATCCTTGATTTCTCCGGCACCGACAAGCTGGTTGTCGTGCCGATGGCGGTGAGTGACCAGGCCCTGGCGATTCTCGGTCGCGCCGTCGCCGTCACGCTGCCGGACGATACGGACGTTGCTGGCACGATCACTGAAGTCGGATCTGTGGTGACCGACGGCAATATCGCCGTCACCATCGCCATCGAGGATCAGGCGGCGCTCGGCGCGCTGGAGGTGGCGTCGGTCGACGTCACTTTCGTCAGCGACAGCCGCGACAACGTCCTCTCGGTCCCGGTCGCTGCACTCCTCGCTCGTCCTGAGGGAGGCTTCGCCGTCGAGGCTGTCGCCGATGGCGCGCGCTCGCTCGTGCCTGTCGATACAGGGCTCTTCGCCGCCGGACGGGTGGAAATCGCAGGCGATGACATAGCCGAAGGCATGCGAGTTGGTGTGCCGCAATGAGCGAACCGATCGTGTCGCTGCGCAATGTCTCGCGTGTGTATGCCGGTGGCGTGTTCGCGCTTCGCGACGTGAACCTCGAAATCAACCGCGGCGAGCTCGTCGCCATTGTCGGGCCGTCCGGTTCGGGCAAATCGACAATGCTCAACATCATCGGTACGCTCGATCGCGCCAGCACCGGCGTGGTCGAGATCGACGGGTACGACCTCGGCAAGCTCAAGGATAACGATCTGTCGGCATTGCGCGCGCGACGGATCGGATTTGTCTTTCAGCATTTTCACCTTTCACCGGGCATCAGTGCGCTCGACAACGTCGCCGATGGGCTTCTCTACACAGGAATCGGGCTTGCCGAGCGCCGCCGTCGGGCCGAGGCGGCACTCGGTCAGGTCGGCCTCAATCATCGTCTTGCCCATCGACCGCATCAGATGTCGGGCGGGGAGAAGCAGCGGACTGCCATCGCTCGCGCCCTGGTCCGTGAGCCGATGCTGCTGCTTGCCGATGAACCCACAGGTGCTCTCGACAGCGCGTCCGGCGAAGGCGTCGTGCAGCTGCTGCTCGGCCTCCACCGCGCGGGCACGGCCGTTATCGTGATCACCCATGATCGGGATCTCGCGGCGCGTCTCGATCGCCAGGCTTCGATGCACGATGGCAAGCTTGTCGACGACAGGAGGCGCTCGCCGTGACCGCCTTGCTCGAACCGCCCCGCCTGCTGCCCCTCGACATCCTGCGGCTTGCTCTGTATGGCCTCCGCGCCCGCCCGCTTCGCGTCGTTCTCTCGGCCCTCGGGATTGCCATCGGCATCGCCGCAATGATGGCTGTGGTAGGGATTTCGACCTCGAGCCGGGCGCAATTGAACCAGTTGCTGTCGGAACTCGGCACCAATCTGCTGAGCGCCGGCCCGGGCAAATCGATGCTCGGCGAGGCCGCGATCATGCCGCCCGAGTCGATCGCGATGATCGGACGGATCGAGGCAGTGGAATCCGTCAGCGCCATTGGTTCGCTTGCCGACGCGAAGGTCTATCGTAACGATCATATTCCCAAGAACCAATCGGGCGGCATTGCCGTCTTCCTCGCGAGGCTCGATCTCCTCGGCACGGTCAGCGCGAAAATCGCTGCCGGTTCGTGGCTCAATGAGGCTACGTCGAGCTATCCGACCGTGGTGCTCGGCGCCCGTGCCGCCGCGCGGCTCGGTATCGGCAGCAATCTGATCGGCCAGCCGATCTGGCTCGGCGGACGATGGTTCACGATCGTCGGTATTCTCGCGCCAGTGTCGCTGGTGCCCGGCCTCGATCTCGCGGCTTTGATCGGCTGGCCTGCCGGCGAGCGCTATCTCGGTGCCGACGGCGACATCACGACAATCTTCGTGCGCGCCAGGCCCGCATCGGTCGATGCAGTCCGCAGCCTCCTCGCGCGTACCGCCAATCCCGAGCATCCCAATGAGGTCGAGATATCCCGCCCCTCCGATGCGCTGGCGGCGGAGGCGGCGACCGATGTCGCCTTTACCGGCCTGCTGCTGGGGCTCGGCGCCGTGGCGCTGCTCGTAGGCGGCATTGGTGTCGCCAACACCATGGTGATCTCGGTGCTGGAGCGGCGCGCGGAAATTGGCCTTCGTCGCTCGCAGGGGGCAACCCGGGGCCACATCCGCGCCCAGTTCTTCGGCGAGGCGCTGATGCTGGCGCTGCTGGGCGGCGGCAGCGGCCTTGTCGTCGGCTGGCTGGTGACGGCTGGCTATGCCCGTCTCCAGGGATGGCCGGTCGACATTCCGCTCTGGGTTCCCGCGGCCGGCCTCGTGGCAACCATGATGATCGGTGCGATAGCCGGACTTTATCCTGCCATCCGCGCCGCCCGTCTTGCGCCGACCGAGGCTCTGACCGCGACCTGAGCGGCGAGGAAACAATGGTCGTCGTCGCGGTCACACCAGGCTCAATGGAAGTAGCGACAATGGTCGAGAGACTTCAGTCGCCGTAGCGGCCAAGGCCGAGATCGGATGTGTCGATCTCGGGGGCCTTGCCGGAGACAAGGTCGGCCAGTACGCGGCCGGACCCCGCGGCCATGGTCCATCCCAGGGTGCCGTGGCCCGTGCTCAGATAGAGATTTGGGTAGCGGGTCTTGCCAATGACCGGCGTGCCGTCGGGGGTCATCGGGCGAAGACCGCACCAGAAGCTGGCTTTGCTCAAATCGCCGGCGCGGGGGAACAAATCGCGCAGCGAGCGCTCGAGCGGGCCGCGACGGTGCGGGCGAAGCGTCGTGTCCCAGCCGGCGATTTCGGCGGTGCCGCCGATGCGGATGCGGTTGGCAAAGCGGGTGGTGGCGACTTTGTAGGTCTCATCCATGACGGTCGAAACCGGGGCAACAGCGGCATCGGTCACCGGCACGGTGAGCGAATAGCCCTTGATCGGATAGACCGGCAAGTGGATGCCGAGCGGCGCGACCAGCAGCGGCGAGTAGCTGCCTAGCGCGGCAACATAGGCATCCGCAGTCAGAACACCACTGCTGGAGCGCACACCCGCAATCCGCTCGCCCTCCGCGAGGATCGTTTCGATGGTCGTGCCGTAGTGGAATATCACTCCAAGTCCGGCGGCGAGCGTGGCCATTCCCTCGGTGAATAGCTTGCAATCGCCGGTATCGTCGTCGGGCAGGTGCAGGGCGCCGACGAAGGGGACCTGCGCGGTAGCGAGACCGGGTTCAGCGGCGACGCAGCCCTTGGGGTCGAGGATTTCGAACGGCACGCCGTACTGCTTAAGCACTTCGACGTCGCCATGGATGTGGTCGAGCTGCTGCTGCGTGCGGAACAGTTGCAGCGTTCCCTGCTCGCGGCCGTCGAAGGCGAGGCCGGGCAGTTGGCGGAGTTCGACCATCTGCACGCTGGAGTATTCGGCGAGCCGCACCATGCGGGATTTGTTGATTGCGTAGGCGCGCGCTGTGCAATTGGCGAGGAGGCGCAGGCCCCAGAGCCACATCCGCGCATCAAGCATGGGGCGGATGACGAGCGGGCCATCGGTCATCAACAGCCATTTGATGGCTTTGAGCGGAATGCCCGGACCGGCCCAGGGCGAAGCATAGCCGTAGCTCAGCTCCCCCGCATTGCCGAAGCTGGTCTCAAGCCCGGGGCCTGGCTGGCGATCAATCACGATCACCTCGTGGCCGGCTTTCGCCAGATAGTAAGCCGAGGTGACCCCGATGACGCCCGATCCGAGCACGAGCACTTTCATTGCCCGAGTCTGCGGCGGTTTGACCAAACGGTCAATATTCTTCCTGGTAGGCCGACGGGAGCATGCCGATAGCGACCGACAATCAGCATGCAGCGGTTGCCGCCTATTCCGCAATTCCTGGCGAAAACCCGGCGTGCTTGCATTTGTAGCTATGGACCACAACAATGGCAGTGAGCGGATCACGAGCCAACCGACACACATGCAGATCGACGGCCAGATAGCCTTCGTCACCGGCGGCGG
The DNA here is from genome assembly GCA_039920085.1 of Devosia sp. Classification (GTDB taxonomy): domain Bacteria; phylum Pseudomonadota; class Alphaproteobacteria; order Rhizobiales; family Devosiaceae; genus Devosia_A. The sequence continues at coordinate 9,223 of JBDSEK010000105.1, forward strand.
CAGCGGACTAGGCGCGGCAACCGCCCGGGCGCTGGCCGAGCGTGGGGCCCGCGTGGCGGTCGTTGATCGTCGTGCCGTTGCCGCTCAGGCGGTGGCCGATGAGATTGAGGGCCTCGGCATCGGCGCCGACATCACGGAGCTGGCGGAAGTCGAGCGCGCGTTTCAAGCGGTGGTGTCACGATGGAGCCAAGCGCCGCGGATCGTTGTCAGCTGCGCCGGGATCGGCAGCGCCGCGCGCATCCTGCCGCGCGAGGGCAATCTGAGCGTGGATGTGTTCGAGAAGACCCTGCGGGTCAATCTGGTTGGCACCTATATCGTCCTCAGCGTCGCGGCGCGCGCGATGGCCGAGCTGACGCCGCTTGAGGGCGACAGCGAGCGGGGGGTCATCATCAATACGGCTTCGGTGGCGTTCGAGGATGGACAGATCGGCCAGGCGGCTTATGCGGCTTCGAAGGGGGGTATCGCCTCACTGACGTTGCCGGCGGCGCGCGAGCTGGCACGAATTGGCGTGCGAGTGGCCGCAATCGCGCCGGGGCTGTTCGAGACTCCGATGACGGCCGGGCTACCGGCCGAAAGCCGCGAAGCGATTATCGCTAACATACCGTTTCCGAAGCGGCTGGGTGCAGCAAGCGAATTCGCGGCATTGGCGTGCCACATCGTTGAGAATGCCATGATCAATGGCAGCGTACTGCGCCTCGATGGTGCGGTGCGCCTGCCGCAGCGTTGAGCGAGGGAGCGATAATTTTATGACCGCTTTAACTCGCGGAGACATCATTCGCCGCTTTGAAGGCTTTGCGCCACAGCGTGCCGTGGCGGAAACGCGTCAGGACGGGACGGTGTTGGTGCGTTCGGTCGCGCCGCTTGGTCCGGCGGTGCGCCTCACGACCGATTGGTTGCAGCACTGGGCTGGTGCTGCGCCGGACCGCACTTTTCTCGCCGAGCGGTCGGGCGCAGGCTGGCGGCGTATGAGTTTTCGCGAAACGCTGGAGCAAGTCCGGGCGGTCGCGGCCGGGTTGGTTGGCCGCGGGCTCAGTGCCGAACGGCCGATCGCCATTCTGTCGGGCAACAGCATCGATCACGCGCTACTGCTCCTTGCCGCGCAATATGTCGGCGTCCCCACCGCGTCTCTCGCCGAGCAATATTCGCTGGTGCCCGAAGCACGCGGGCGCCTTACCGAGATCCTAGAGATTTTGACGCCCGGGCTGGTCTATGTCTCCGATCGCGAGCGCTTCGCCGATGCGTTGACAGCGAGGCCCCTGCAGGGCGTCGAGATCGTCGCGTCGGCTGCAAGTCGAGGGGCGACGCCGCTTGACCAGCTGGCGAAAGCGGCGACATCGGGTCTCGAGGCCGCGCACGCGACCGTGACCCCGGACAGTTTAGCGAAAATCATCTTTACCTCAGGATCGATTTCGGCGCCCAAAGGAGTGATGACGACGCAGCGGATGCTGTGCGTGAACCAGGCGCAGATACGCCAGGTCTGGCCGTTCCTCGGCGATCACCCGCCGCAGCTGGTCGATTGGCTGCCGTGGAATCACGTTTTCGGAGGCAGCCACAATATTAATATGATGCTTGCCAATGGCGGAACACTCTACATCGATGACGGCAAACCGACGGCGGGTGGCTTCGGCCGGACGATCGAGAATCTAAAGCTGGTGGGGCACACGATTTCGTTCAACGTGCCGACCACATTCGCGCTTCTGGTCGAGCACATGGAGAAGGACGAGGCCCTCCGCGCCGCCTATTTCCGAGGTCTCGACCTGATCTTTTATGCTGGCGCATCGCTGCCGCAGCATCTTTGGGAAAAACTCGAGACGATGGCGATGGCGACCAATGGCTACGCACCGCTGATGTCGTCGGGGTGGGGAATGACCGAGACGGCGCCCACCGGCACGATGGTACACTCGCCGATCGATCGTGCCGGCGAGCTCGGTGCCCCGCTCCCCGGGGTTACTGCTAAATTGATCCCGGGGGAGGATGGACGATGCGAGCTTCGCGTCAAGGGACCCAACGTCATGCCCGGCTATTTCCGCGACCCGACGCGGACGGCTGAGAGCTTCGACGAGGAGGGCTATCTCATCACCGGCGATGCGGTAAGGCTCATCGATCCGGCCGACCCGAGCCGCGGCATGTTCTATGAGGGACGGGTCGCCGAGGATTTCAAGCTGATGACCGGCACCTGGGTGCAAGTTTCCAAGTTGAGGGTCGGCGCTCTGCCCGATCTCTCCCCGCTTGTGGCCGATTTGGTCATCGCCGGCCATGACAGTGACCAGGTGGGCGCACTCGCCTTTCCCAATCTTGCCGGGATGCGCGCGCTGGGTATCGTCGCCGAGGAAGACAATGGCGCGCTGGCTGGTCCGGCGCTCAAGGCAGCCCTCCTCGAAAGGCTGACGGCGCTGGCGCGGAAGGCCACGGGATCGTCGAACCGCATCACCCGCATATTGGTGCTGGCGGAACCGCCATCGATTGAGCATGGGGAAACGACCGACAAGGGAACGCTGAACCAACGACGGGTTCTGACCCATCGAGCCAATTTGGTGGCACGGCTTGAGGACGAGGGGGACAAGGCCGTCGTCCGCCTCGGCAAGGAGCAATCATGATCGACCTCAGCGCCATCCGCGCCATCGACTTCCACACACACGCGGAAGAGTCCTGCGGCCTTCACGCCGATGATGGCTATGACGATCTGCAGACCGCGATGGCGCAGTATTTCAAGGCTGGCTTCGAGCACCCGCCGACGATGCCGGACACCGCCGCCCACTACCGTGCCCTCAACATCGCCTGCGTCATCTTCCCGGTCGATGCCGAGCGGGAAACCGGCTATCGCCGCTATCGCAACGAAGAAGTGGCCGAGATTGCCGCCGCCAATAGCGACGTGCTGATCCCCTTCGCATCGATCGACCCGGCTAAGGGCAAGCTTGGGGCGCGCGAGGCGCGGCGACTGGTGGCCGAGCATGGCGTGCAGGGCTTCAAATTCCACCCCACCATGCAAGGTTTTTACCCCAATGATCGCATGGCCTATCCGCTTTACGAGGCGATCGCCGAGACCGGCAAGCCGGCGCTGTTCCACACTGGGCAGACTGGGGTCGGCGCCGGGCAGCGCGGCGGCAATGGCATGCGGCTCAAATATTCGAACCCGATGTTTATCGATGACGTCGCGGCGGACTTTCCCGACATGCCGATCATTCTCGCGCATCCCTCCTTCCCTTGGCAAGAAGAGGCGCTGTCGGTCGCAACGCACAAGCCCAACGTCTATATCGACCTGTCCGGCTGGTCGCCGAAATATTTCCCGGAGATTCTGGTGCGCTACGCCAACAGCATCCTCAAGCACAAAATGCTGTTCGGGTCGGACTGGCCGATGATCAAGCCGGAACGTTGGTTGGCCGATTTCGAGCAGATCCCGATCAAGCCCGAAGTCCGCCCGCTGATCCTAAAGGACAACGCGGCGCGTCTGTTGAAGCTGGCTTAGGGAAAAGGCGCCCCGCTGCAGGTCCCTGCAGCGGGGCTCTATTGGTTGGGCCTACTTCGTCTCTTCGGCAATAAGCGACTGCGCCGCTGCGTAGAGTGCTTGGCCGTCTACGCCCTTGGCAGCCATGTCGGCGAGCCATTGGTCGCGAGTGCCTTCCGCCACCGCCTTCCACCGTGCGGTCTCGGCTTCGTCGAGGGTAACGATATTGTTGCCCAGATCGGTCGCAATCTTGAGGCCTTTGACGTCACCCTCGTCCATGGCCTTGCCAAAGGCCCGGGCGACTTCGACGCCCGAATTGTCGTCGATCACCTTCTTGAGATCGTCCGGCAAAGCGTCATAGGCCGCCTGGTTCATGACGAACGCGAAGGTCGCCGAATAGAGGCCATGATCGCCCGAGAAGCCGGTGTGGTTTTTGACCAGTTCGGCGAGCTTTAGCGACGGCGTGACTTCCCACGGAACGGTCGTGCCATCGATGACGCCGGTCGACAGCGCTTCGGGCACTTGGGGCACGGGCATGCCGATCGCCTCGGCACCCAGGCGGCCAAGCAAATCATTGACGACGCGCGAGCCGCCGCGGATCTTCATGCCCTTGAGATCCTCGAGTTTGGTGATCGGGTCCTTGGTATGAAACAGCCCGGGGCCATGGGTGTGAACGGCGATCAAATGCAGGCCCGCGAACTCGTCCATGGCGTAGGTTTCGACGTAGCGCTGGAATGCCACCGAGGACGCCTCGGCCGTGGTGATGAGGAACGGTAGTTCGAAGACTTCCGATTTGGGGAAGCGCCCTGGCGTGTAGCCGAGAACGGTCCAAATGAGATCGACGACGCCGTCCTTGGCCTGGTCGTAAAGGTCGCCCGGAGCGCCGCCGAGCTGCATTGAGGGGTAGAGTTCGAATTTGAGGCGCCCGCCGGACTGCTCCTCAACTCGCTTGACCCACGGCTCGATCGCCTTGGAGGGAATTGTTGCCTGGGCGGGCAGCATTTGATGCACGCGCAAGGTGACGGTCTGCGCCAGAGCGGCGCCGCTTAGGGCAAGACTCGCTACTGCAGCAAGCAGGATCGTTCGCATTTTCATCTTCACTCTCCTTGATTGAGTCAGAATTGCCGGCAGGCTTTTGTGGCCATCCGGAGTTAGTAGAAGCGTCGCACGAGAAACAGCGTGATCGCCGGGAACGCCACCAATATCGCTGTGCGCACGATATCGGAATAAAGGAACGGCATGACGCCGCGAAAGGTCTGACCAATGCTGGTGCCTTTTGCCATCGAGTTGATGACAAACAGATTCATGCCCACGGGCGGGCTGATGAGGCCCACCTCCACAACGATCAACGTGATGATACCGAACCAGATGCCGACCTCCTCGGCCGGCAGCCCGAAATCGAGCGCAAGCATGATGGGGTAGACCACCGGGATGGTCAGCAGGATCATCGACAGCGAGTCCATGGGGCCGCCGAGGATCAGGTAAAGGATCAGGATCAGGGTCAGCACGACCCATGGATTGAAGCCTTGCTCGG
>JBDSEK010000106.1:0-4568 GCA_039920085.1 Devosia sp.
ACCCCGTCTTGCTAGGGCTTCGGCTGGTCGCCGAAGCCAAGCGCGCCGCCCTCCCCACGCGGGGGAGGGAAACCGACCGCGAGGCCCTGCGCTCCCTCCCACGCAGTGGGAGGGGGGACCAAGCGAATGCTTGGTGGGTGGGAACCGCTGGCGCGATGTTTCAAGTGAGCCGTGCGATGCCACTCTCGCTCTTCCGGTCCCCCCTCCCAATAAATGGGAGGGAGCGCTGACTGCACGCTCCTCCTTGGCGTGGCGGCCCGACGTCCATATGCTTGGCGCAAAGCACGGAGAAATTTGCGGTGAAGGTGCACATTGATACCACCTGCTCTTTCTGCGGCACTACAACGAGGGCCGGGGAAGAGGGGCACCACATGGCCGGACCCCGTGTGTTCATCTGCCGCGACTGCGTTGAGATGACGATTGCCGCATTCGTCCAAGAAGACAAAGAATGGGCGGACACGGTGATAGAGGTTGTCCGCGAGAACCGGGAGCGCGACTAGCGATGCCAACCGGGCCTAGAGGCCAAGAGCGCCCCGCCGATGCGATGCACCACGATGAGAAGCCCATCGTCTGCGCGAAGTGGGACGACGAAGCCAAAGTGTGGGTGGCGACCAGCGAAGACGTCCCGGGACTCGTGACCGAGGATGCGAGCCTGGATAATCTGGTGAAGCGGATTAGCGTCGTTATCCCGGAATTGCTGGAAGGCAACGCCCGTCGCTTTGAGTATCATAATGACGCCGGCCGGTTCGACATCCGCATAGTATCGGCCATTCAGAGAGACGGCGCTGCCGACGGGCCCTAGAGGGCCTGAGTGTCCCGCAATGTGATCGCGTAGAGAGGCGAGGGCTAAGTCCACGACGCGCCTGAGCGTCGAGATCACCCGGACAACGGCGGTAGGCGGTGGGTGAAACTCTAGTCGTCCAATGGCAACTCGCCGGTCGTTCCAAAGCGCGGCAATGAGCGATCCAGCAGCCGAATGAACTGATCCCATCCCGTCGCCGCCCGCATCAACACGATTACCGCTGCAAGATGCTCGCGAAGGCGAGGATCGCCGACGTCTTCAGTGAGCCATTGGAAATGCTTGTGGCGCCGATGCCCGGACGGCGTTTTCGGATTTTTGGCCTTCAGTTCGTCCAGTACGCCGGGTGCCAGCCGCTCATAAACAATGTTGTTCGTGTATTTGCCGACGACGCCGGGCCGCTTCCGGATCGAACTCGGCTTGAAATCCCAATCGCGAAGCCGGAACATTTGCCGGTAGAACTCATCTGGAAAAGTCTTTGCCCATTTGCGCAGCTCTTCCGAGATGAACTGTTCGAGGATTTCGTTCAGCGCGGTTCGAGCACGATAGTCCTGATACCCTGTGGCCTCATCAACCAGCGCGATGATACCGACATGGGCGAGGGCTCGGACTAGAATTTCGGCCTGAACGGCAACATGCCGTTGGTTGGCTGGCAGCGCTTTCGCATCGCGCGCCTTCAAGTAGACCTCGCATACCATCGGCAAGATTTCGGCCCGATACCCACTCGCCATCACGCCGCTTTCCAGTCGAAACTGGATCGGACGGCTCTTCTGCATAAGCTCTTGAGAAATGAAGGGCTTGATCGATTTCCCCTGCAAGATTGCTGGGAGTCGCTCCTCGCCGCCTTCGTCGCGGACATTCGCCTTTCGGTGCCGTCCGAGCGCCTCCAAAAAACTCGCCTGAGTTAGCACGCGCGTTTCATCATCCAGCACGTACGCCTGGATGCTCTGCCCTCCGATCGTGAGCGGCTTTTGAGGCGAGCCATAGACCGCCTCCGGCATTTCTCTATTCCAGCGAGAGAAAGCGGCCTTTCGGGCAATCTCGCTCTTTCTTTTCGAAGAGAGCGACTGGGCCCGAGCTAACGCGCCGGGTACCTTGGTTTGGTCCTTTTCGTTGTCCACCGCATTGCTCCTGCTTGCAGAATCTACGCCGCAAGCATTAATGCATGCATGAGCGATGTGCAAGCATAGTGAAAGCGCGTCGCTACCCTGGGTTCGCTGAGACACCATGATGCTGTCGCCCACCCCCCATTTGCATTTCCCCGACCCGATGATATTGACCCTCGCCAACCCGCGACGGCGCTCGATTCGCCAGCGCGGGCTTCCTTTTTCCTCCACCGGACAGGAAGGGCGTGCCCTTGGCCAAGATCGTTTCATCCATCACCGGCGATTCCGCCCTGACCTTTGACGACGTGCTGCTGCAACCGGCGCGCTCGGACGTCTTGCCCACCGAGGTCGATATTTCGAGCCGGGTGACCAAGGATATCGCGCTCAATCTGCCGATCCTGAGCTCGGCCATGGACACCGTCACCGAGTCCAACATGGCCATCGCCATGGCGCAGGCGGGCGGCATGGGCGTCATCCACCGCAACCTCGAGCCGGCCGAACAGGCCGAGCAGGTGCGGCAGGTCAAGAGCTTCGAAAGCGGCATGGTGGTGAACCCCATCACCATCGGTCCCGACGCAACGCTTGCCGACGCGCTGGCGCTGATGCGGGCCAACCGCATCTCCGGCATTCCGGTGGTCGCCAATGGCAACAGGGGCGGCCGCATCAATGGCAGGCTCGTCGGCATTCTCACCAATCGCGACGTGCGCTTTGCCAGCAATGAGCGCCAGAAGATTTCAGAGCTGATGACCCATGAGGGGTTGATCACCGTGCGCGACGGCGTCGGCAAGGAGGAGGCGAAGACCCTGCTCCACCGCCACCGCATCGAGAAGTTGCTGGTGGTCGACGATGCCGGCAATTGCGTTGGCCTCATCACCGTCAAGGACATCGAGAAGGCGCAGCTCAACCCGATGGCGATCAAGGATGCGCAGGGGCGGCTGCGCGTCGCCGCCGCCTCGACCGTCGGCGACAAGGGCTATGAGCGCTCGATGGCGCTGATCGAGGCCGGCGTGGATCTCTTGGTGATCGACACCGCGCATGGCCATTCGGTGCGCGTCGCCGAAGCCGTGGAACGGGTCAAGCGTCAGAGCAATTCGACCCGCATCGTTGCCGGCAATGTGGCGACAGCGGAAGCCACACGGGCCCTGATCGATGCCGGCGCGGATTCGATCAAGATCGGCATCGGGCCGGGCTCGATCTGCACCACACGCATTGTCGCGGGCGTCGGCGTGCCGCAACTGGCGGCGGTGATGGCCTGCGCTGAGGAAGCCAATAAGAGCGGCGTTCCAGTTATCGCCGATGGCGGCATCAAGTTTTCGGGCGATCTGGCCAAGGCCCTGGCGGGTGGCGCCAGCTGCGCCATGATCGGCTCGCTGCTTGCCGGCACCGATGAGAGCCCGGGCGAGGTCTATCTCTACCAGGGCCGCAGCTACAAAGCCTATCGCGGCATGGGTTCGGTCGGTGCCATGGCGCGCGGCTCGGCCGATCGCTACTTCCAGCAGGAGGTGAGCGACAGCCTCAAGCTCGTGCCCGAGGGCATCGAGGGCCAGGTGCCCTACAAGGGTCCCGCCGGCAATGTCCTCCACCAGCTGGCGGGCGGCCTCCGCGCGGCGATGGGCTATACCGGCGCGCATAATCTCGAGGAATTCCGCGACGGCGCGGTGTTCGTCAAAATCTCCGGCGCCGGGCTCAATGAGAGCCACGTCCACGACGTCGCCATCACCCGCGAGCCACCGAACTATCGCGGCGGAAATTGAATCGCTGTGTTGGTTGGCGACCCGGCAGTCATGGCGATTGAGTCGGAAATTGGTAGTCCGAGCGGCCCCATGGGGATGGGCTATTTCCTGATCCACGTCCTCGGCAAGCGCCACGGCGTTAAGGCCTCCGATGCGACGGCGCTTGGCAATTCAGTCGACGAGGTAGAACAGAGAATTGCTCGGCGGGGGCAGCACGTTTTCTCGCAAGAAGCAGAGATGTCCGCGAACGACATTGTCGCCCGGTACGTCGGCGGCTGGTATGGGGACGAGTCACAAAACGACGCATTCGTGGCAGCAGTCCACGGCGCAAATGTTGTGTGGGCACCCGATGGCGACGAGGCATTCGACGACGGCTCGCACGTTTTGCAATTTGACCGGGGTGTTTCCGCCCGGTTGATTGGCTTTCGACACGCGGACAATATCGAAGAAACCATTGCGAGCGTGGTCGAGGTGATCATGCCTGCGGACGCGTTCTACACGGTCCTCGCCGATTGGCACCAAGCCTTCACGCACGAACTGCGTCAATGGAGGTATCTCAATTGAACCAGCCTTATGATCTCTGGCTGATTGGCGCGCTGCTGACGCAGGGCGCCATCGCGCTCGTTCTGCTGTTGGTCCTCGGCCTGATCCGCGTGCCGCTGGTGATGACGCGCAAGATCGCTCTCAAGGACGTCGCGCTGTCGCGCGAGCCCTGGCCGGAGCATGAAAAGCGCGTCTCCAACGCCTTCGACAATCAGTTCCAGCTGCCGCTGCTGCTCTATGTCGGCGGCGCCATCTCGCTGCATTTCGGCACCATCTGGATCGAAATCGTCATCGCCTGGCTGTTCGTCGCGACGCGCCTGATCCACGCATTGGTGTTCGCCACCACCAACAATGTGACGCAGCGCTTTTTCGCGTACACGGCCGGCA
>JBDSEK010000107.1:0-17653 GCA_039920085.1 Devosia sp.
GCGTGACCTCGTGGTCGCGCTACGACAACAATTGGGACGGCGTCACAACGCATGATCTGATGGAGGCGGTGCAGCCTAAAGCCGAGGCGACGCATGTGCTGCTGACCTCCAATGACGGCTATACGACGAACCTCGCCATCGAAGACTTCTCCTCGCCCGAGGCCCTGCTCGTCCATCGCTGGGAGGGCCAGCCGCTCCCACTCGAGCATGGCGGCCCGGTGCGGCTGGTGGTGTCGCATCTCTATTTCTGGAAATCGGCGAAATGGCTGCGCAAGATCGAGTTCGCGACGCGCGACCATCCGGGCTTCTGGGAAGTGCGCGGGTATCACAACCACGCCGATCCCTGGCGCGAAGAGCGCTATTCCTGAGCCCGGTCGATTGCGCGCAGTGCGCGCAGCATGCCGAGGCGGTCGCTCAGATCGTGCCATGCATTGACGCGCTGAAAGCGAGCGCGGACATCGGCGAGATCGAGCGTCACCGTTCTTCGGTCAATTCGCGGTGGCTCGCCCGTCGGTGGGCCGGCCACCGAAATCAGCGAACGGACACGGTGCCGGTTCGCAGTGAGCCGCCCGGTATCTCCCAGTAAGAGTGCCAAACGCCGGGCGGTCTCGAGGTTGATATGCGCGCCGAGATCGAGCTGCGCCTTGACATTGCAATAGCTGCCAGGGGTTTGTGCCGTGCCATCGAGGCTACCCTCGAGATAGCGCGGCAGATCATTGAGGGCGAGATCGTGCCCTGCCCCGGCGATGCGGCCGAGCCAGGCCTGATAAGATAGTCGAGCCCGTGGCACGGCCCGTTGCGCGATCAGCGGCCCCTCGTCGATACCGGGAGTCAGCTGGTGAATCGTCAGGCCGCCGCACGCATCCGCCCGCCCGTCGAGCAGCATTCCTGGAATTGGCGTCGGGCCGCGATATTCGGGAAGCAAGGCCGGGTGAAAATTCACCGCGCGCCTGCCGAAAATCTCCAGCATCGTCCGCGGTACAATGTGGAGCGTCATAGCGGTGACCAGCAAATCGGCACGCCGTTCCGCGATGCGCTCTGCCGCCCCGGTCCACCCCCTGAGGCGCGGGTTGTGAAAAACCCCGATCCTGTTTCGCTCGGCCAAGCGGGTGACGTCCCAGCCCGGCGCAAAACGCCGGGTGGTCCGATAGCCGGACCTCAGGCCCCAGATCTCTGCAATTTCGATCCCGGCCTGCAGCATCCCCGCCAGCACGCCCGCCCCGATGGGTCCGCCCTGGGTGATAAGGATGGCACGGGCCATAGGGTCTTCAGCCGGTAAAGTCCCGCTTTCCGACCGGCACGCCGGCATGACGGAGCAGATTGTAAGCGGTGGTCACGTGGAAATAGAAGTTCGGCAGGGCGTTCCTGCCGAGGTACTCTTCGGCACTCCACTCGACCTCTTCGCCGTGAACCCTAAGCTTGATCATGTTGGCTTCACGGCCATCGATCTGCGCGGCCTTGACGGCCTTCTGGTAGTCGAGGCCGGTGGCAAGGCGGGTCTTTACTTCGGCCCAGGTCTTTTCCGTATCGGGCCATGACGGCGGGGTTTCGCCGCTCACGCGGGCGGCGAACAGCTTTGCCCGGTCCGTCGCGCTTTGGATCTGAAAGGAGAAGGGATGCATATCCGGTGCGAGGCGCAAACCCGCCAGTATGTCGGGGTTGAATTTGCGTTCAGCCGCATAAGTTTCGGCCTTCGCCATGATGGCCTGCAAATTGGTGAGCATGCGGATAAAGGCGCCGATCGAGGCGGCGTGAAGTGAACTGGGCATGGCGGTGCTGCTATCCTCTGTTACGATCGATGTGATGGCGCAAGCGGCCGGCCATTGCAACATCGTCTTTTGACGATGAAAGCCGGTGATGGTTCATTTCACGGGCAAGTTGCGGAGATTCCGATGGCCGAGACCAAAACCAAGCCCACGAGCGTTGCTGTCCACGAGTACATCGCACAGATTGAGGACGCCCAGCAGCGGGCCGACAGCGCAGTTCTCCTTGAGATGATGCGCAAGATCACCGGTGAGGAGCCCAGAATGTGGGGACCGAGCATCGTAGGATTCGGCACGTATCACTACAAATACGCCAGCGGGCACGAAGGCGATTCCTGCATCGCCGGCTTCTCGCCGCGAAAAGCGGAGTTTTCGATCTATCTATGGCCTGAAGCTCAGCCCTGGCGCGAGGAACTGCTGGCCAAGCTCGGCAAGCACCGCATGGGCAAGGGCTGCCTCTATGTTAAGCGCCTCGAAAATATCGACATGGAGGTCCTTGAGCAGCTCGTACGCCGGTCTGTCAAAGTGACCCACGACCGCTACTCGGCCTAGCCGTCACTAACCCGTCACGACCAGAAATTAACAGGGCCACAGCCGGTTTCCCGGCTGTGGCCCTGGAGAGCACCCGCCGCACTGTTGAGGGCTTGGGGGCTGCGGCGGACACACCTCGTGGTTCACCGGCGCATGGGTCGTCTGCAGAATTCCAGCGAACAGGCGATAGATGGACCTTCAATGGGGTAAGAAAAGCCCCACTCACCGATTGGTGATGAATCTGGAGGATTGTTCATCCGGGTTGCCGGGTGTGGGCAAACTCCATAAACCACGGGCGCAAAGCCGGATTCCTCAGGGAGCTCGGCCGTGCAACAGGACCAATATGGACATCATTTCCCCCCCGCCCACGGCGCAGCGCGCCTTCAAGAGCCCCGAAGCCGCCTGGGCTTATGTCGCCGAAATTTACCACCGCAACACCGGCTTCATCCGCGAGCACCTGATCGGGCTCAGCAAAGGAATTGTGCCCAATGGGCGCGTCCGAGCCTTTTACCCAGAAGTCCAGGTGACCTCGCGGAGCTACGGCAAGACCGATTCCACGCTCGCTTATGGGTATCTGCACACGCCGGGCGTCTATCGCACCACGATTACGGCGCCCGATCTTTTCCGGAACTATTTGCTGCACCAGTTTGGTGTGATCCTCAAAAATCACGGCGGCGCCATTGAGGTGGGTGAGTCGACGACCCGCATTCCGATTCATTTCGCGCTTGGCCCCAATGACCGGCTGGACGGCGAGGCCATCAATGGCCTGCCCATCCCGCTGCGCGATCTGTTCGATGTGCCGGACCTGCAGGATACTGACGACGAAATCGCCAACGGGACCTTCATCCCGCCGGTCGGGGGCCCCTATCCGCTAGCGCATTTCACCGCACCGCGGGTCGACTATTCGCTGTACCGGCTCAGCCACTACACCGGCACCGACGCCGAGCATTTCCAGAATTTCGTGATCTTCACCAATTACGGCTTTTACGTCGACGAGTTCTGTCGCATCGCGCTCGAGCACATGGCGGCCGGGCACCCAGACTATGACGAGTTCGTCGAACCGGGTGGCTATGTCACCCGCAATAAGCGGCTTGGCGGCGGCACGAGCGGCGTCCGCGCAACGCGTATTCCACAGATGCCGGCCTACCATCTCAAGATGGGCGCCGCGCGCGGCATCACCTTCGTCAATATCGGCGTCGGCCCCTCGAACGCCAAGACCATCACCGACCACATCGCGGTGCTGCGCCCGCACGCCTGGATCATGCTGGGGCATTGCGCGGGCCTGCGCAATTCGCAGGAGCTGGGCGACTACGTACTAGCTCACGCCTATCTGCGGGAAGACCATGTCCTTGATGCCGATCTGCCGGTGACAGTGCCCATCCCTGCTCTGGCCGAGGTGCAGGTTGCACTGTCTCAAGCGGTTGCGGAGATCACGGAGCTCGAAGGTATCGAGACTAAGCGAATCATGCGCACGGGAACCGTTGCGACGTTCGACAATCGTAACTGGGAGTTGCGCGACCAGAACGAGATTACGCGCCAGCTTAGCCAATCGCGGGCGGTGGCGCTCGACATGGAATCGGCGACCATCGCCGCCAACGGCTTCCGCTTCCGCGTCCCTTATGGAACGCTGCTTTGCGTCTCCGATAAGCCGCTTCATGGTGAATTGAAGCTGCCCGGGATGGCGTCCGACTTCTATCGCACGCAAGTCAACCGCCATCTGCTGATCGGCCTCAGGGCGATGGAGATCCTGCGCCGGCAGCCGCCTGAGACATTACACTCGCGCAAGCTCAGAAGCTTCGCGGAAACGGCGTTCCAGTAGTCAAAGCGCGACGAAATCCGCCTCAAGAAACTCAGCGACTTCCTTGTCCCAGCGATCGCGCACAAAGGCGACGTGCCGGGGATGGACGTTGTAGGCGTCATAGGCCGCCTGGTCGGCAAAGCTCATGGCGAAATTGAACCGGTAGGGGTTCTTCTGGCTGATTTGCCGGGTCTGCTCGAAGTCGGTAACGCTGGGCACGGCGGTCAATTCAGTTCGGGCGTCCGCGAGGAAGGCCCGTTCGCCGGCGCTGCCGCCGGCGTGTTTCAAGTTGAACGCAACGGTATGCCGGATCATGCGCCCACCTGTCCCGCGGCGACGGCTTCGCTTGCCGCAATTGCGGCCATGTTGACGACGCCTCGGCTAGTGACTGACGGAGCCAGAATATGTGCGGGTGCACGCGGGCCCATTAGAATCGGCCCGACGGCCAGTGCGTTGGTCATTTCCTTGAGCAGGGTCATCGACAAATTCGCCGCCTCGAGATTGGGGAAGATCAAGAGATTGGCCTCGCCCTTGAGGACCGTGTCAGGGACGTAGCGCTCGCGCAATTCTTCGTTGAGCGCCAAATCGCCCTGCATTTCGCCCTCGACGATAAGATCGGGCGCCAGGATCTTCAGCTTGCGATAGACGTCACGCATCTTGAACGCTGTGGCGCCGTCGCGCGAACCAAAATTCGAGTAACTCAGCAGCGCGGCTTTTGCCTCAATATTGAACCGCCTGAGATGGCTGCGCGCCTGCAGCGCGATCGCAACGATCTCATCGGCGTTCGGGTCGACATTGACGTAAGTGTCGGTGAGAAAAAACGCCCCGCGCGGCATGATCAGCATGCTGAGGGCCGAGACGTCCTTCACGCCCTCCTGCATTCCGATCACCGATCGAATATCTCGAACATGCTTGATGTAGCGGCCCTGGAGACCGCAGAGCATTGCATCGGCATCGCCGCGCTTTACCGCAAGGGCCGCAATGGTCGTGGTGTTGGTGCGCACGATGGTTCGGGCGGTTTCGGGTGTCACGCCGCTGCGTCCGACCAGCGAGTGGAACAACGCTACATATTCACGATAGCGTGGATCGTCGTCCGGGTTGATATTGTCGTAGTCGCGACCCGCCTGGAGCGTCAGCCCGAAGCGCCGAACGCGACTTTCGATCACCTGCGGCCGGCCGATCAGGATGGGGCGGGCAATCCGCTCTTCGATCAGCACCTGGGCCGCGCGCAACACGCGCTCTTCCTCGCCATCGGCGAAGGCGATGCGTTTGCCCTGGCCCTGGGCGCGATCGATCACCGGCTTCATCACGAGCCCCGAGCGGAACACGAAACGGTTGAGGCTGTCGTGATAGGCGTCGAAATCGGTGATCGGACGCTTGGCGACGCCCGTCTCCATCGCCGCCTTGGCCACGGCCGGTGCAATGCGCAGGATCAGCCGTTGGTCGAACGGGTTGGGAATGATGTGCTCGGGCCCATAGACCGCCGGCTGTCCGGTCGGCGATACCTCGAGACCCGGGTCGTGCGCCAACTTGGCGATGGCATGCGCCGCGGCGAGCTTCATCTCCTCGTTGATGGTCGTCGCAACGACATCGAGCGCGCCACGGAAGATGAAGGGAAAGCAGAGGACGTTATTGACCTGGTTGGGATAGTCGGAACGTCCGGTGCAGACCATCGCGTCGGGACGGACGGCCTTGGCGTCTTCCGGCATGATTTCAGGATTGGGGTTGGCGAGCGCCATCACCAGCGGATCGCGCGCCATCAGCTTCAGCATGTCGGGATTCAATGCACCCGCCGCGGAAAGGCCGAGGAAAATGTCTGCCCCCTCGAACACTTCGGCCAGGGTCGTCGCCTCGCTCTTCTGGCAAAAGCGGGCGCGCCATTTGTCCTGCACGTCGGTGCGCTTGTGGGTCAGCAGGCCGTCCTTGTCGGCGACCCAGATGTTCTCGACCTTGGCGCCGAGCGCGACGAGGATGTTGAGGCAGGCAATCGCCGCAGCGCCCGCGCCGCTGGTGCAGATCTTTACCGCTCCGATCTTTTTCTTCGATAGCTCCAGGCCGTTGAGCACGGCGGCGCCGACGATGATGGCGGTGCCGTGCTGATCGTCATGGAACACCGGAATCGGCATCCGGGCGCGCAGGCCCTCTTCGATCTCGAAGCAATCGGGCGCCTTGATATCCTCGAGGTTGATCCCGCCAAAGGTCGGCCAAAGTGGCGCTACCACTTCGATGAATTTCTTGGGGTCGCGCTCCTCGATCTCGATGTCGAACACATCGATGCCGGCAAACTTCTTGAACAGGACCGCCTTGCCTTCCATGACGGGCTTGGCCGCCAAAGCGCCGATAGCGCCAAGACCGAGCACGGCCGTGCCGTTCGAGATCACGCCCACCAGATTTCCGCGCGAAGTGTAGCGGGTAACCGCATCGGGATCGGCGGCGATCTCCTCGCATGGCGCCGCAACGCCCGGGGAATAGGCAAGGGATAGGTCGCGCTGGTTGCCCAGCGGCTTGGTCGCCTGGATTTCGAGCTTGCCGGGCTTAGGGAATTCGTGGAAATGCAGCGCTGCTTGGCGGCGCGCCTTCATCTGTTCGGTGGTATCGGACATCGCTCCCTCACCCCTTTAGAAGGCTGCTTAGGACTATCCCGGCGCGAGGGAAAGTCCACCCCGGAGGCTGTGGTTAGGCGGCGCTTGCGACGGCTGGCAGCGAAAGCGGCTTGGGGCGGCCGTTCAAGGCCTGCGCCAGCTCCCGGAACGCCCCCACCTTGAGGGCCGGCGCAAACAGGAAGCCCTGCGCCATGGTGACGCCCCTGCCCCGCAGATAAAGGGCCTGGGCCTCAGTCTCGACGCCTTCGGCGATGATCTCGGTGCCAAGGTCGCGGCACATGGCGATGAGCCCATCGAGCACCGGGACGATCTGTGTCTCGGGCTTGATCATGTCGACGAAGACCCGGTCGATCTTGATCACGTCGACACCCAGCGTCTGCATATAGGCGAGGTTGGAATGGCCGGTGCCGACATCGTCCATGGCCAGCCGGACGCCCAAAGCGTGCATGGCGTTGATGACACTCCCGGCCTGCGTCATGCTCTCGAGCGGCCGCCTTTCGGTGATTTCGAACACCAGTTGCCGGTAGGCGATCTGCGAGCCGCCGAAGATCGCCTGTACATCCTCGACGATGGTGCCGTCGCGGAAATGCCCCTCGAATAGATTGATCGAGATTTTGAGGTCGGGCATGTCGTGGCAGAGGTCGCCCAGATCGCGGCGGACCTGTTGCATGAGGCTGAGCGTCATCGGAATGGCGAGCCCCGTCACCTCGGCGTAGTCGATGAATGCGCCCGGCAGTACGACCTCGCCGTTCTTTTTCTCCCAGCGGCAGAGCACTTCGCAACCAGCGAGCGCGCCGCTCTTCATGTTGATGACCGGCTGGTAGTAGGGCTTCAATTCGCCATCGGTGATTGCCCGCTCGAGGTCGAAGGCCGGCAGCTGCGAGCGCCGCACATATTGCAGCGCCAGCACGAGAAACGCGCCGCTCATCAGGCAGGCAATGATGGTGAAGCTCACGTCGAGATCGGCATAGTCGGCGCGCACCATCGCAAAAGGAATTGCCGCTTCGGCCCGGATCGGAAACTCGCCAGCAAAGGCCTCGGCGGAGACAAACTCGGTCCGGCCGCGCTCGTCGAAGGGCCGCGGATCGCCGGCAGTGATTACGGGTGTTCCATCGCTCAGCGAGACCCGCACCATGCTGGTCGGTTTGAGGCCGCTGAGGATCGATGCGCTGTCGCCGGGGAAAACCGGCACGAAGGCCGAGACAAAGCGCGTAGAGCCGACGGCCTTGGTCAACATTAGCACCGGCACCTTGAGGCTGCCGAGCGTCACGATCTTGAGCGTCTCAGCCTGGCCGGGAATAGCAAGACTGGCGGACAGAGGAACGTAGGACACACTCGCACCGAAGGCATCGCAATATTGCAGCCCATCAGCGTTCTCGACGACCAATTGTTTGAGATAGAGGCTCTGCTCCATCTGCTTGTGGACGTTGGTGATGAAGGTCGGCGTGCACAGAGACGGGCTGTCGGCGATGATCGTACGGAGTGCGCTCAGCGCTTCGTACGCGGAAACCTGGATACGCTCGGCCTTGCTTTCGAGCGCCTGGCGGAGGCCCGCGCCTTCGCGGACCCGCACATAATTGTCGAGGAGATAGTCGACGCCCATCACCGGCACGAAGGCGAGGATCGCCGCCATCAGCGTGATGATGTGCGAATATCTGGACTTCACCGGACATGCCCTGACGAACAGTTGTTAACCGGTAACAGGGCGCGCTTAAGAGCACCTTAAGCGGTCGATCCACTCAACTCGCCTTGGGAATCCGGACCTAGGTCGGGGTGTCGGCGAATGGCTCCGCCGCGATCTGGAACTGGTCCTCGTAGACGATGAAACCTGGTCGCTCGGTGCGAAGCAAATCGACTTCAATCCCGTGCTCTCGCAGCAGTTCGACAATTTCGTGCATGCGGCCAATATGCTCGGTCGCCGTGTCCTTGAACCAGGCAATGGCCTTGTTTTGCGCGCGAGGATGCAATGAGCGACTTAAGCGATCGGGCTCCTTGAGGTTCTTGTCGAACCAGCCCCTTACTTCGTCCCAGTAGTCCAGTTCCGCCTTGCTTAAATGCGCCCCTCGCTTGAGCCTGCCCATCGCGATGAAAGGCCCCGTGCGCCGGCCGGAATCTTCGTCCAGCCTTGCCGTCACGAAACGGACGAATCGAAGCGGCCGCATGACTATTGCGGCAGGTTTAGCCGCAGATGCAGCTCGCGCAGTTGCTTGGCGGAGGCGGGGAGCGGCGCACCCATCAGCAGATCTTCGGCCTGCTGGTTCATCGGAAACAGGGTGATTTCCCGGAGGTTCTGGACACCACACAGCAGCATGACAATGCGGTCGACGCCCGCGGCCATGCCGCCATGCGGCGGGGCGCCGTACTGGAAGGCCCGGTAGAGTCCACCGAACTGCTCTTCGACATCCTCGCGGCTCAGCCCGACTTTTTCGAAGGCGGCGACCATGGTCTCTGGCTCCTGGTTGCGGATCGAGCCGGAAGCCAGTTCGAAACCGTTGCAGACGGCGTCGTATTGGTAGGCCTTGAGCGACAGCGGATCGGCCGATTGCAGCGCTGCCAGAGCACCCTGCGGCATCGAGAAGGGGTTGTGCGCGAAATCAAGCCGCTTTTCGTCTTCGTTCCACTCATAGAATGGGAAATCGACGATCCAACAGAATTCGAAGCGGTCGAGCTGGGTGAGGCTGAGATCGAGCCCGATTTTCACCCGGGCCTCGCCCGCAAAGCGGTACATTTTGTCCGGGCGCCCGAGGACGAAAAATACCGCGTCCCCATCCTTGAGCCCGAGCTGGCTGCAGATCGCCGCCGTGCGGTCCTCGCCGATATTCTTTGCGACTGGCCCAGAGCCCGCGCCCTCCTTGAAAAAGATATAGCCCAGCCCCGGCTGGCCCTGGCTTTGGGCCCAGCCATTCATCCGGTCGCAGAAGGCGCGGCTGCCGCCGGTCGTTGCGGGGATAGCCCAGACCTCGACCTTGTCGTCCTTGTCGATCTGGTTGGCAAAGACGCCGAAACCAGAGCCGCGGAAATGCTCGGTGACGTCCTGCATCTCGATGGGATTGCGCAAATCCGGTTTGTCCGAGCCATATTTGCGCACGGCCACTTCGTAGGGGATACGTGGGAATTTCTGCGTCACCGGCTTGCCGTCGCCGAACTCCTCGAAGAGGCCGCGCAATACCGGTTCCATTGTCTCCCAGACTTCCTCCTGGGTGACGAAGCTCATTTCAAGATCGAGCTGGTAAAACTCCCCCGGCAGCCGGTCGGCGCGTGGGTCCTCGTCGCGGAAACAGGGGGCGATCTGGAAATAGCGGTCGAACCCGGCGACCATCAGCAATTGCTTATATTGCTGGGGGGCCTGCGGCAGGGCAAAGAACTTCCCCGCATGAATGCGGCTGGGCACGAGGAAATCCCGCGCCCCTTCCGGTGACGACGCCGTCAGGATCGGGGTCGAATATTCGGCAAAGCCGATGTCCGTCATCCGCCGCCGCATCGCGGCGATAATCTTTGTTCGCTTGACCAGATTGGCGTGGAGGGTCTCACGACGGAGGTCGAGGAAGCGGTAGCGCAGCCGGATATCCTCGGGGTAATCCGGCTCGCCAAACACCGGCAACGGCAGTTCCTTGGCTTCGCCCAGCACTTCAAGTTCGCGAATAAAAACCTCAACCTGCCCGGTCGGCTGCTTGGCATTGACCGTCTCGGGCGTGCGGGCCTTCACCTCGCCATCGACCCGGATCACCCATTCCGAACGCACGGTCTCGGACAGCTTGAAAGCGGCGGAATCGGGGTCGATCACCAGCTGCGTCAGCCCGTAATGATCGCGCAGATCAATGAACAGCAGGCCGCCATGGTCGCGCACCCGATGCACCCAGCCCGAAAGCCGCACATTCTGGCCGACATTTGCGACGGTCAGGGCGGCGCAGCTATGGGTGCGATAAGGGTGCATTCCGGGGTCTCGTAAGGCTGGGATTCGGGCCGTTTTGGCGGCCGGAAAAGCGCATCAAAGCCCGGTAATGTCAAGTTTTCGGGCGTTCGGGGAGATGGCCGGCAAAACGCGGCTGGTCTGGCCCGCCGACGCCTGCTATCAGCGATTTGCCCAGTGTCCTGGTGTCCCGGGACCGCCAAGTTTGAGTTAAGACCGATCGATGGAGCTTATTACCGCGACCGGTGCCCTAGCAGCCTTCTGCAAGCGCGCCACCCAGTTCGAATTCGTAACGGTCGACACCGAATTCCTGCGCGAGACGACCTACTGGCCCAAGCTCTGCCTGTTGCAGGCGGCCACCCCGGACGAAGCCATCCTCGTCGATCCGCTGGCGGACGGCCTCAGCCTCCAGCCCTTCTTCGAACTTCTGGCGAACGAAAAGATCGTCAAGGTCTTCCACGCGGCGCGGCAGGACATCGAAATCTTCGTCAAGCTGACCGGGCTGGTGCCGCGCAACATTTTCGATACCCAGATCGCCGCCTCCGTTTGTGGTTTCGGCGATAGTGTTTCCTACGATAATCTCGTGCGCTCGGTCACGGGCATCGAGCTCGATAAATCCTCGCGCTTCACCGACTGGTCGCATCGGCCGCTGACCGAAAAGCAGCGGACCTATGCCTTGGCCGACGTCACGCATCTCCGCGACATCTACCTCAAGCTGCGCGAGCAGGTTACCGAGACGCATCGGTGGGATTGGGTCGAGGACGAACTCGAGATTCTGCGGTCGATCGATACCTATGTGGTCCAGCCCGAAAATGCCTGGGAGCGGCTTAAGACAAAGCTCGGCAAACCGCGCGATCTGGCCGCACTCAAGCTCCTCGCCGCCTGGCGCGAACGGCGCGCGCAGGACACTGACCAGCCGCGCAGCCGCGTCCTCAAGGACGACGCCCTGATCGAACTCGCCATGCAACGCCCCATAGCTCCCGAGGCCTTCGAGAAACTACGTGCCGTGCAGCGCGGCTATGGTCGCTCATCGGCGGCCAGCGAGATCATGGCGATGAACCGCCAGGTCGAGGCGATGGACAAAAAGGAGCTGCCGCCCGCTGCCGAGCGCTATCGCGGTCCCTCGCCGAGGGGCGCGGTGGGTGACCTGGTCCGCGTCCTGCTCAAGGCCGTGAGCGAAGAGCATGGCGTCGCGGCGCGCATCCTCGCCACCTCGGACGAAATCGATGCGCTGGTGCTCGACGACGAGGCGGACGTTCCTGCCCTCAAAGGCTGGCGGCGCAAGCTGTTCGGCGAAAAGGCCCTCGCCATCAAGCACGGCAAGATCGGACTCGCGGCGACCCGACGGGGCGTGATCGAGATCGCGATCAAGGACTAGCTGGTGACGATCTCGGCGCCCTTGATCCCCGCTACCCCCGCCAGCTGATCCAGTCGGCCTGCCAGGTGTTCGCCCGACAGGAAGGCGAGATCGGCCGGCAGCACCAGCCGAAGCGTGCCGTAGTCGAGCGAGAATCGGGTGCGCGAGAGAATGCCCGGCATCGCCGCCGACATCGGGTAGGCGACACGGAAGGCGGAACCAAGGAGCCTCGCCTTCATGTTGGAGGCGGGACCCGCGAGCGCCAGCAGCGACTGGCTGATGCTCTTGTGCTTGAGGCCCATGTAGCGGACCGCGAGCACCTCGGCCAAAAATGCCCGGCCCGGGTGATCGACGCCGGTCAACGAGCCATAGGCCACAAGGTCGACACTCTGCTCGCCCCGGTAATCCGGGTGGCCACGCCAGCCGATGTCGCTCAGATAGCAGGCAACTTTGCGCAGCCGGGTCTCTTCGAGGGTCTCGCGCACCCCAATCGTTTCGAGAAAGCCAGCGGTAAATTCGATCAAATCTGCCGCGTGCGCGGGTGAGCGCGAGCGGAGAACCGAGATTTCTTCTGCGCCCTCAAGCAGGGGATCGATCGACTTTTCGTCGTCGGACAGCAGGCCATAAAGATAGCCTTCGCGCACTCCGAGGGCCGAGAAGACGACGCTTCCGAACTTGCCTGAACGCAGCACCTCGGCCAGCACCGCAGCGCCAAACGGCACCAACTCGCGCCGCGACGAGCTGACGGCGTCATTGGCCGGCATGGGTCGGTTGGCGGACACGGCCTCGACGATATCGTCGCAGAATTTCAGCATGTCGCTGGCGCTGGCGACGTAGTGTTGGACCATGTGCAGGGGGTAGCCGCTTAGCACCTGGTGCATTTTTGCGAGCGACCGCCAGGTACCCCCGATGGCGCAGAACTGCCCGTCCTTGGCACTCCTGGCGAGGCTCGATTTCGTCAGCCGTTCCCGCACGATCTGCTGGGCTTTGGCGAGCACCCGACCGGAATCGTCCTGCAAGCGGATCACGCCCAATTCGTGGGTCTCGCCCACTGACTCGCCTTGCCCACCAATGGCGGAAAGTTCGAGGCTGCCGCCGCCTAGATCGCCGACAACGCCGTCAAAAGCGGGGATGCCGGCGACGACACCAAGCGCGGCAAAATGGGCTTCCTCCGCGCCGCTCAGCACACGCACCGGGGCGCCCATCATTTCCTCGACCGCGTCGACAAAGCTCTTGGAGTTGCTGGCGTCGCGCACGGCCGACGTCGCAAGCACATGCGTGGTGCCGACCTTCATCAGCTTGGTCACGAGCGCAAAGCGCTGGATGGCCGTCAGCGCCCGATCGATATTCTCGTAGGCAAGCCGGCCCGTCTGGGCGAGGCCGCGACCAAGCGCGCATGCCGATTTCTCGTTGTAGAGCGGGGTGAGCGACCGGCCGTGCCGCTCATAGACGACGAGGCGAACCGAGTTGGAGCCGATATCGAGGACCGCAACGGGCCGCGCTCCCTTGATGCGCCCCTGCGCTTCAGGGTCGGCGTCCAGACCCCAGAACTGGTTCAATCGTCGGTCTCTTCGTTGTCGCGCTTAAGCGCGCTGCCGCGGCCCGAAAGGCTCGCATTGGTCATGAAATAATCGTGGGCGCTGAAGGGCTCATCTCCCTCCTTCAGCCGCACGCGGTGCGCGCTGCCGTCCGGCAGAACCTCCCAGCTTTGCTGGTTGTCCTTGAGATAGGTCACCAGAATGCGATCGAGGATCTGCTTATGCACGGTCTTGTTGACGATAGGAACCATCACCTCAACGCGCCAATCGAGGTTGCGCTGCATCAGGTCGGCCGAGCTGATATAGACTTTGGCCCGGCGCGACGGCAGTGGTTCGCCCTGCCCGAAGCAGAAAATTCGGGAATGTTCGAGGAAGCGCCCGACCACGGATTTCACCCGGATATTGTCTGAAAAACCAGGAATTCCAGGCCTCAGGCAACAGATGCCGCGGACGATGAGCTCGATTTTCACGCCACTTTGGCTGGCGCCATAGAGGGCATCGATGATCTCCGGGTCGACCAGGGCATTCATCTTCAGCCAAATATTTGCCGGCTCACCACGCTCGGCATGTTTCACCTCGCGGGCGATGTGCTCGATCAGTGTCGTGCGCAGATTAACGGGCGAGGCGGCGATTGCCTCGAGCTCAGTCGGCCTTGCGTAGCCGGTGATGAAGTTAAACACCCGAGCCACGTCGCGGGTGATCGACGTGTCGGTCGTGAAGTAGCTGAGGTCCGTGTAAATCTTGGCTGTGATCGGGTGGTAATTGCCGGTGCCGAGGTGGCAATAGCTGACGAGTTTGCCCTGCTCACGCCGCACCACCTGGCTCATCTTGGCGTGGGTCTTCAATTCGATGAAGCCGAAGACCACCTGCGCGCCGGCGCGCTCGAGGTCGCGGGCCCACCGGATATTGGCCTCTTCATCGAACCGTGCCTTGAGTTCGACCAAGGCCGTCACCGATTTGCCCTGCTCGGCCGCAAGCACCAGAGCCTTGACGATCGGGCTGTCGCGCGAGGTGCGATAGAGCGTCTGCTTGATCGCGACCACGTCGGGGTCGCGGG
The DNA here is from genome assembly GCA_039920085.1 of Devosia sp. Classification (GTDB taxonomy): domain Bacteria; phylum Pseudomonadota; class Alphaproteobacteria; order Rhizobiales; family Devosiaceae; genus Devosia_A. The sequence goes on from JBDSEK010000107.1 coordinate 14,558, forward strand.
CCGCCTGCCCCAGGAACTGGGCCACTACGTCGAAGCTCTCGAACGGGTGGTGGACCAGCAGATCCTTGGCGCGGATGGCCGCGAACAGATCACCATTATAGTCGCGAACGCGTTCCGGGAAGCGCGGAATATAGGGTTCGAATTTGAGGTCTGGACGATCGATCTCGCAGATCTTGGCCGCATCGGCGAGCCCGAGAAAACCCTCGACTTCAAACGTATCGCTTTCGGTCGCGCCCAGCCGCTCGGTGATGTGCCGCCGGAGCGCTCGCGGCATCTTACGCTCGATTTCGAGACGGATGACCTGGCCACGTCGCCGCTGGCGAAGCGCCGTTTCGTATTCAACCACCAGATCGGCCGCTTCGTCGTCGATTTCGATTTCGCTGTCGCGGATGACGCGGAAGGCGCCGGAGCCAGCAACCTCGTAGCCGGGGAAGATGCGATGGAAAAACAGATTGATCAGCGTGTCGATCGTCACCACCTCGATCCGGCCCTCGGAAACGAGTGAAGGCGGCAGCGAAATGAAGCGGTCGAGATTGGCGGGCACGCGCACGAGTGCCGTCAGGGTCTGCGTCGTGCCCGGCCGGATCAGCTCGAAAGCCAGGGTGAAACCGAGATTGGGGATAAACGGAAATGGATGCGCCGGATCGACGGCGATCGGCGTCAGCACCGGAAAGATTTCTTCGCGGAACAGCCGTTGCAGATATTTCGTTTGGTCCGAGCTCAGATCGTCCGCCTCGTGGATCACCACGTTCTTGGCGAATAATTCCTCGCGCAAGGTCTGCCAATGGTCTTGCTGTTCGAGATGCAGGTGCTGGGCGAGCGTAGCGATCTCTTCGAGTTGCTCGGCGGGCGTCAGGCCATCGGCACTCTGTTTGGTCATGCCGGCCCGCAATTGGCCCTTGAGCCCAGCGACACGGACCATGAAGAACTCGTCGAGATTGTTGGCCGAGATCGAGACGAACCGCATGCGCTCCAGCAGCGGGTGATTGACGTTTCCCGCCTCCTCGAGCACGCGCATGTTGAACTGCAGCCAGCTAACTTCGCGGTTGACGAAGCGCGCCGGGCTCGAGCGCAGCGCCTCGACGTCGGGGTTGGTCGCCTCGTCGCTGCGGATTTCGCTCATTTCATTCATCGCCGTCGCCTTCCAGGTCGAGCTCGAGCTGCGTGTTGCCGCGCTCCGCCAGAGCCAGTGCGGCGATACGTCTCGTGATGCGGCCACCCTCGGCCATGGCCAGAGTGTCCGTCAGTTCAGCCAGCGCGACTGCCTCCTCCGGTGAGCGCTCCATGCGCGCGACCAGGTAGGCAATCACCTTGGGTTCGACGGAAACCTGCCGGTCGCCGAACAGTTTCACGAACATCTGCGACAATTGGATGTCATCGCTCAAAGCGAGAGTAAACGAGGCCGCGAGTCGGGCTCTGGATTTCAAATCATCGGTCTCAAACGGCCAGTTGGCAACGGATTCCCGCGCCGTCATCAATACCGGCCGCTGATCTCGCATGGCCTGGTTAAGAAGGTGGAACAATGCAGGCTCGGGGTAGGCCAGCCGATCGACGTCCTCGAGCAGGATTGGCCCCCGGCCGCCCCGCCGGGCAAGATCCTCGACACTGTCGGGCGGCGGTGTTTCGGCACCGCTGCGCTGCGCCCAGATTCCGGCAAGGTGGGTTTTGCCGGATTTTGCCGGCCCGACCAACAAGGTCAGCGCACCCGGCCAGTCCGGAAAGGCGTGGATGTGGGCGAAGGCCAGCCGGTTGCCATCGCCCTCGATGAAATCCTCCTCGAGGTGCGAAGGCCGGTGCACATAGTCGAAAGGGACTTGGGCGCTGCCGCCGCTGCTTTTGGCTCCACTCATTCCGGCGCCGGCGCCTTGCGGGTTCGCGGCCTGGGGGCGGCCGTGGCCTCGCCGCCGGCAGCGGGCTCCAAGGGGTCGGCCACCGGCCGGGGGTGCCGGTCTGCGCCTTGATAGAGCGCGCTTTGGCGGTAGCGTCCGACCGCGTAGCGGGTGAGCACCGCTGTAATCGCGGCCAGCGGCACCGCCAGCAGCAGACCGACGAAACCGAAGAGGAAGGCGAAGGCGAACAACGCAAACATCAGCCAGACCGGATTGATGTTGATGCTCTGCCCGACCAGCTTGGGATAAAGGATGTTGCCTTCGAGGAATTGGCCAATGCCATAGACTGCAACGATGATCAGAACCCACCAGCCATTGGGCCAGAACTGCACCGTGGCGATGCCCATGGAAACGATGAAGCCGGTGAGGAAACCGACAAACGGGATGAAGCTCAGAAGCCCCGTCAGTAGACCGATCACCAGACCGAAATTGAGCCCGACCAGCGATAGCGCCGCGGCGTAATATATGCAGAGGACGAGGATCACACCGCCCTGCCCGCGGATCACGCCAGCCATCGAGCGGTCGATCTGATCGATGACGCCCCGTACCTCGCGACGATGTTCGCGCGGGATCAGATCGTCGATCCCCCTGCCCATCGCGTCCCAATCGAGCAGCAGGTAGAACGCCACCACCGGGGTGATGATCAGGATGGCGATGGTGTTGAGCACCGTCAGGCCGCTCTGGGCGAGCTGCGAGGCAAGCCCGGCGATGAACTCGATGCCAGTTCCCAGCATTTCGGAGAAACTGGTTTCGAGTTGCGCGGCGCGTTCCGCTCCGAGCCATTCGACGAGCTGCGGCGCGGCCGACTGAAGCAGATTCTGCAGATCGCTGATCAGCCCCGGCAAACGCACGATCAGCCCGCCGACCTGCTGGATGATCAGCGGCATCACCATCAGCACCAGGCCGACGATCAGCGCCAGGACGAAAAGCAGCACTAGGGCGGTGGCCCAACCGCGATTGATTCCGCTCTTTTGCACCCAGTTGACGACGGGGTTGAGGAGATAGGCAATGGCGATGCCGATGACGAAGGGCAAAAGGATCGGCCGGAACAGCCAGATCACCAGGATCAGGACAGCCGTAAAGCCTACCCAGACAAGGACTTGGTTCCTGAGACTCATGTGCCCACTAGGCGCCCTTGCGTGAACGGGGTCGAGCGGCTATCAGCGCGACTGACTCTTGCCCCACGGGAGCCGGCAGCAAGGCCATG
>JBDSEK010000108.1:0-3542 GCA_039920085.1 Devosia sp.
CCGGCCAGGATCGCGAGCGTGGTGTTGCGGTCGAACAGATAGTCCGGATCGACCGGCGGCACATGCGGGTCGGCCTCGGCGAAGGCCTTGACCTTCATGTCGGTGTCGATGCCGAAGGTGTCGCGGACAGAAAAGGTCTTGTTGGCCAAATTGGTATATTCGGGCATTTTCGTTCAGGCTCTTAAGGGGAATGGCCGCAAGGGAGCGGGCCGTAAGGTGCGGGCTCTATAGCAGTAACCTCCCGCGGGCGGTAGGGTCGGCTTGCTTGGGAAGACAAGCGCGAGTCAGGGTCTTACCGCCATCCAGATCGTGTGGCGGGCGCCCTTGCCGTCATGGCGGGCGCGGACGCGCAGCTCTTCCGTGCGCAGACCCGCGTCGGCCAGCCGGCGGGTAAATTTTTCGTCGGTGTGAGATGACCAGATGGCGAGAACACCGCCCGGCCGTAGCGCCCGTTTCGCGGCGGCGAGGCCCGCATGGGCATAGAGCCGATCATTGCCGTCGCGGCTCAGGCCTTCGGGGCCGTTGTCGACATCGAGCAATATAGCGTCGAATGAAGCATCGGCGCTGGCAATCAGCCGGCCGACATCGGTGATCTCGAGCGTGACGCGCCGGTCCTCGAGACAGCTATCGAAAAGGGACGCCAGCGGCCCGCGGGCCCATACGACGATTTCCGGTACGAGTTCGGCGACGACGATCCGGGTGTCGAACGGCATCGCGGCAAGCGCGGCGCGCAGGGTGAAGCCCATGCCGAGCCCACCGATCAGTATTTGAGCGTTCTTGCGTCCCGAGATGCGGGCCCAGGCGAGAGTGGCGAGCTCCTCTTCGGAGCCGCTGAGGCGGCTGTTCATCAGCGGCTCGCGGCCGGCCATGATGCAGAACTCGGTGCCGCGCTGCATCAGCCGCAATTGACCGCCACCCGGGACAGTCGCGGTGCCGAGCTGGACCCAGGGAAGCATCTGCTCTCCTGCCGGCTTTCAGGCGCCGACGAAGCCCTTTTGCTTGAGGTGGCTATAAGCGGCAATGATCGAGCGCAGCCGCTCCTCGGAGGATTTGTCACCGCCATTGGCGTCGGGATGGTGGATTTTCACCAGCGTCTTATAGGCGCGCTTGATCTCTTCGGACTTGGCCGTGGTCTTAAAGCCCAGCATCTCGAAAGCGCGGCGGTCGGGCTCGTGCAGCTTGACCACGCGCTCAGGTTCGGGGCCGCGCTTATTGGCACGAGCATAGCGGGCCCAGATGTGGAGTGGATCGTTGAAGCGCTTGGCCTGCGGCTTCTGATCCTTCCTGGGCATGCGCGGGCCGTTCGAGCCAGGCTTGCTGCCCAGTCCCCAGCTCGGCCGCCCATCGGTCTCGGAGCTGCGATAGAGGTGGGCCTCGTGGTCCTTCTCGTCCATGCCGGAAAAGAAGTTGAAAGCCGAGTTGTAATGGCGGACGTGCTCGAGGCAGAAATGGTGGTACTCGCCCTCGGCGCGATGGCCCTTGGGGGCGCGATAGATACCCTTAAGGCCGCAGCCTTCCCAATCGCAGTCGGGGACCGCCGCTTCGGGCTCGCGATAGTGGCGCGGCTGGATGCGGATGCGGTCGAAGAGCTTGGAAACGGAACTCATTGGGCCTAGCTAACGGTCAATCGGGTCGACGCAGTTCAAGAGGTCTATGATATGCCGGTTCGCGAGGCGATTGTTGCAAAACTTTCGGAGAAATTTGCCCCGAGCCACCTTGAAGTCATCGACGAGAGCGCTCGCCACCAAGGTCACGCCGGGTTTCGTCCAGGTGGCGAAAGTCACTTTCGAGTGCGCATTGCCGCTTCCAGTCTCGGGGACCTCGGCCGCGTGGCGCAGCACCGTCAGATCATGGAAGTGCTCAAGGTTGAAATCGACGGCGGGGTGCATGCACTCGCTATCGAGGTGCTTAGCTGACGCTGCCATGCAAATCACTACACACTGATTTGCGCCTGATCTGCATATCAAGGGCGCGACGCGCAACCAGAGGGGTGCCGGTCAATGGGGCCTTTGGGGGCTGTGGAAAACTAATTCGTGCGATGCTCGCGGAAAGATCACGCCAATGGCGCACCGGGCTCGATTCGGTGGCGAGATTGTGACCGCGCACTATGCAGTGATGGCGTTTGACTTATTTGCCGATGAGTGTGGCGAAGTTGCAATTTTTGCGGCGGAACTCCGACGGCTGGGTGTTCGCATCGCCGCTTTGGCGGCCCATTCCCGCCGCGCTCGGTTCCTAGCACTTTTCATGCAGACAGTCTCAGGAGGGCACAATGAAAATGTCGAGACTATCGACATTCATTGCCGCTGCATGCACCGCCGCGTTTCCGGCGATTAGTATGGGCGCAGACAGCACTTTGGTGCTGGTAATGGGGGGCGAAGCCTACGATGGCCCGCCCAAATTCGAAGTGACTTTCGACGGCAAAGTCTTGGGAGAAGGTGCCGTCGCCGCTGCCATTGACACCGCGGGCGTGGGGCGCTTCGCGGATGCCAGGGACAAGACGCAATACATCCAGAGCTTTCTCTTCCGCATCCCCGAGGCGCTGTTCGATCCGGACGGCATTGTCGGAGTAACGCTGACCAATGAGGCCTATGGCGGGGAGGGGTCCAATCGCGACCGCAACCTCTATTTGGCCTCGGTAACGGTCAATGGCCGCGTCGTGACGGCCTCGGGCCTTGCCACCATGTCGGGCAATGGCGCGCGGGCCAACGAGATGCTGGGGGAGTTCCTGGTTTTGCCGGACGGATCGGCGCGAGGTATTTCGGAGCCGCCCGATGGCGGCTGGCCTGACCCGATCGCCGAGATCGCCGCGGTTGCGGCAACGGCTGCGGCGCAGGTGGTTCCGGTCAGTCTTGACCGGCTGGCGCCCGACCCGATGACCACGGCATCGATACCGGTGGTGATCGAGCCGCAGACGCCGGGACTGCCGATTGAGGAGCCAATCGAAAGCCTCAAGACGGCCAGCCTCGATCCCAACCCGGAGGGGCAAGGCCCCGGCTGTGGGCTGGATCAGGTCTACAATGTGGTGGGGTTCAACGAGAACTCGAACGACCTCACCACCGATCTTGTGCAGCGTCTGGACCAGGTCATCGCCGATATCGGCAAGCGGCAGTGCAATGTCACGGTCACCGGCTATTCGAGCAAGCAAGGCTCGTACGCGATGAATGCGCTGTTCGCCATCGAGCGGGCGCAGAATGCGCTGCGCTATATGCATGAGCGCGGACTGAAATATGTCCGAGCGAGTGCGACAGGAGTAGGCGCCACCGACCAGTTCGGTCCGGATTTCCGGTCCAACCGGCGGGTGGTGATAACAGTTACGCCCTAGAGACTTCAGTTTCCCTCCCCCTCGCCAGGGAGGGAGCGGGTGGGCCTTCCGCAAGTCAGGCCCATCCTTCCGGCGTCATTCCGCTCTCGGGCGGAATCCAGTGGTAGGAGTGTAGTTTTGCGTCGATCTGGACCCCGGCTGGAGGCAATCCCTGCAACGTGCGCCCGCGCGAGCAGAGGCTGGGGTGACGCCGGATCTCGGGCGGCTTAGGCTGCCCGAA
>JBDSEK010000109.1:0-11776 GCA_039920085.1 Devosia sp.
TCGATCCTCTCTCGACCTATCTTGGCCGTCCGGGCAACGAGCGGAAGGGCGGGTTGCCCTTGGCTGAGTATCAGCGCCGACAAGAGCAGCATCGCGTGGCCGAGATTGCGGCACTCAAAGAGATCCCGCGCTTCATCGAGCGAGCCCACGATTTGTATGGCTATGACAACTTCATCGCCGATACCGGGGGCTCTTTGATCGAGGTCGTCGATCTGGATGATCCCGGCGACGAATTGATCGAGACGCTGGGGCGCAGCACCTTGCTGCTCCACATCCGTGGGACTCAAGCGGATGCAGCCGAGCTCGTCCGTCGCTTCAAGGACTCGCCGAAGCCGATGTATTACCGGCCGCCCTTCCTCGCGCGCAAATGGGCGGAATACAAAAAGCTCAAGAAGATCGCCGAGGACAGCAAGGTCGATCCCGACGATTTCGGCGCCTGGGGATTTGAGGCACTGCTCAAGGACCGCCTGCCCCGCTACCAGAAGCTCGCGGACAAATACGGCTACACCGTCGAGGCATCAGATCTCGCGACCGTCCGCGACGGTGAGGAATTCACTGATCTCGTTGCCAACGCGATCAAGGCCCGAATGCGCTAGCGCACCCTCAGAGCGCTGCCGTTCCCTTCGATCGAGAGACCCATCATGCCCATCCGCATCCCCGACAATCTGCCAGCCCGCAAGACGCTTGAGGCCGAGGGCGTCGTCGTCATGGATTCGAGCCGCGCTGCACGGCAGGACATACGTCCGCTCCAGATCGGTCTGTTGAATTTGATGCCCAATAAGGAGCGCACCGAAACACAGTTCACGCGCCTCATCGGTTCGACCCCGCTACAGGTTGATCTTACCCTCGTGCGCGTCACCGACCACCAAAGCAAGAACACTTCGGAGGACTATCTCAATAGTTTCTATTCGACCTGGGAGAGCGTTCGCGAACGGAAGTTCGACGGCTTCATCATCACCGGAGCGCCGATCGCACTGCTGCCCTTCGAAGAGGTCAAGTACTGGTCCGAAATGGTCGAGATCATGAACTGGACGCAAACCCATGTGCACCACACGATGTTCATCTGCTGGGGCGCGCAGGCGGCGTTGCACCATTTCCATGGCGCGCGGCGCTACCGCATGAAGGACAAGGCTTTCGGTGTCTTCCGTCACCAGGTGATGAATGCGCGCACACCTTGGCTACGCGGCTTTTCCGATAGTCCGATGATCCCGGTATCGCGCTACAATGATTTCGACCGAACGAGCCTCGGGACGGACCTCGAAATCCTCATCGACAATGCCGAGATCGGCGTGTGCTTCCTCGACGATCCCAAGCACCGCGCCGTGCACATGCTCAATCATCTCGAATACGACAATCGCTCGCTGGCGGACGAGTATGAGCGCGATTTGAAGGCCGGGTTGAACCCCGCGCCACCGGTGAACCTGTTCCCCAGCGGCGACACGAGCATCGAACCCGAGAACCGCTGGCGCAGCCATGCGCATCTGTTGTTCCAAAACTGGATCAATGAGATCTACCAGACGACGTCTTACGACATCGCCCTGGTCGGAACATGACAGGTTTGGGGGCGGTCACGCCGCCTCGGCAGCTTCCTTCAGGGTCTCGAGCATTTTGCCGAATGTCTTGGCAAACTCGGCCTGGCCGTCGGCCGTAATGTCATTGGCCTTCGGGCCGACATTGGACTGAGTCAGACGCACCTTGGTGGCCTTGCCATCCGGCGAGAGCGCATAGCGCACGACGTGATAGTCGTCGGGCTGGGCCCGGCCCCCGCTCCAATGCGTAAAGATCACTTCACGCCCGGCGGTGACCTTCTTGATCTCGCCATGGTCCTCAAAGGCCTTTCCCTTCCACTCCCCCGAAAAAACGATGGGGTGGCCGACCGTCCAGTCTGTCTCCACCTTGGTCATCGGCATCACGGTGGCGCCCGGCCCGGTCAGCGCCTCCCAAACCTTCTCTGAGGGTGCGGCGATGCTGGTTTCGATATCGACGATCTGTTTTTCCATGGCTCCTCTCCTTCTTGCAGTCGTAAAACGCCTGGGCTGGCCCGTGGTTGCCTTGCAATTGGGGCGGCACACCCTACCTCTGCCGCACGAGGAATTTGATGCCGCAACCGCCGACCACCATCAGCGATGAGATCGGCATCGCCCTCAGCAACCTCGCCGATGCGGCGACGAGTGCCTTTACGCCGACCCTGAGGCTTGGGGTCACCGGATTGAGCCGGGCCGGCAAGACCATCTTCATCACCGCCCTCGTCCACAATCTGCTCACCGGTGGCAGGCTACCGGGCTTCGCCGCGATGACCGAGGGTCGCTTCATCGGCGCCCGGTTGGCGGAGCATCCCGATGCGGCCATCCCGCGCTTTGCCTATGAGCAGCACCTCGCAGCGCTGACAGGCAAGTCTCCGCACTGGCCGGAATCGACGCGGCGCATCAGCCAGCTGCGCCTGCAGTTGCGATTCCAGTCCAATTCGTGGCTTGCCGGCTGGACCGGGCCGGCGACACTCAATCTCGACATTGTCGACTATCCCGGCGAATGGCTGCTCGACCTGCCTCTGCTCTCGCGCGGCTATGCCGAATGGAGCGCGGAGGCACTCGAGCGAGCCCGCCGTCCGACTTCCGCAACGGAGGCGGCTGCGTTTCTCAACGCGCTGAAATCGGTCGACGCAAGCCACGAGGCCAGCGACTCCGATGCCCAGATTCTTGCCAATGCCTTCACCACCTATCTGCGCCTAAGCCGCGAAGATGGACGTGCCCTCTCTGCCCTCCCGCCGGGCCGCTTTCTTATGCCTGGCGACCTTGAGGGCTCGCCGGCGCTGACCTTCGCCCCAGCCCCGCCGCCCAGCGGAACAGTCAACAGCCGAAGCCTCTACGCGATGTTGGAACGGCGCTATGAGGCCTACAAAGACCTCGTTGTGCGCCCCTTCTTCCGCGATCACTTCGCCCGGCTGGATCGCCAGATCGTTCTCGTCGACGCGTTAAGAGCCCTCAATGCGGGTCCCGAGGCCCTTGCCGACCTCGAGACTGCCCTGACCGACATCCTCGCCTGTTTCCGGCAAGGCGAGACCAATCCACTGCTGCAGCTGGTTACCCGCCGGATCGACAAGATCCTGTTTGCCGCAAGCAAGGCCGATCATCTGAACTCGTCCAGCCACGATCGGCTTGAGGCGATCCTCAACCGCTTGGTCGCCCGTGCTGCGCGTCGGTCGAAATTCGCCGGTGCCCAGACGCAGTCGGTCGCGCTTGCCGCCATCCGCGCTACCCGCGAGGGGTCGGTGCAGGGGCACGACGTGATCCTCGGCACGCCGATCGAGGGAGAAATCGTCGACGGCACGCGCTATGACGGGAAAAGAGAAATCGCGTTCTTCCCCGGCGACTTACCCGAACGGGCGGAATCAGTATTTGAGGATGACGCAGGCGTCGATCTCAACTTTCTCCGCTTTACCCCACCGCATAAGCTTGAGCGCAACGCCGAAGGCGCCGTGGTGCTGCCCCACATCCGGTTGGATCGCGCCCTCCAATATCTCCTTGAAGATCGCTTGAGATGAAAAAGCCCGCCGCGTTTTCAGTGACCGCTGAGAGTTCTCCCAGTGCTTCCGTCCGCGGACCAAGAGCCTTTTCTCCTCAGGAGGTCGCCGCCCTTTCAACCGATGTGGTCCCACTCACCGATCCGGACCCGGCATCGGAGACTCTTGCCGTTCCGCTGCGACGCATGAGTTGGCCCACCCGGCTTTCATGGTCGACTGCCGGTCTGCTGGTCTCGCTTGCCCTGGGCCTCGCCGCGGACCGTCTCATCCGCGACCTGTTCGAGGCCTATCCGGCGCTCGGCTGGCTAGGCGTCGCGATCGGAACCGTGTTCGTGATGGCGCTTTTGGCGCTCATTGTCCGCGAAGCGGCGTCGTTGTGGCGGCTTCGCGCACTCGATCGCCTGAAGGCAGCGGCCGCCGCGGCTTTGGTGACGGACAGCATACGGCAAGCGAAGGCCGTGACCCGCAACCTCACCGAAATCTATGCCGCGCGGCCCGACTGCGCCCGAGCCTTGGCCCAATTCAATTCGGGTGAAAGCCAGGTCTATGACGGCGCCGACCTGATCCGTTTTGCCGAGCGCAGCCTGATGAGCCCCCTCGATGCGCGAGCGCGCGCCCTCGCGGCTGCGTCCGCGCGGCGCGTGGCGCTGGTTACTGCGGTGAGCCCGCGCGCGCTCGTCGATATTGCCTTTGTGATTTGGGAAAGCATCCGGCTCAGCAGCGCAATTGCCCGTCTCTATGGCGCCCGTCCCGGCCTCTTCGGAACGTGGCGGTTGATCGGTGCGGTCCTTAGCCACCTCGCGGTGACGGGCGGGCTGGTGCTGACCGATGGCGTTATCGAGCAGCTTGTGGGACAGGGCCTTGCCGGCCGCCTATCGCAGCGGCTCGGCGAGGGCGTCGTCAATGGCCTGATGACCGTGCGCGTCGGCATTGCAGCCATGCGCGTCGTCCGGCCCCTGCCCTTCGACACAGAACCTCAGCCTCGGGTCAAAGACTTCTTGCCCGAGGTCACCAAAGTTCTGCAAACCAGCAAAAATTCCTAAGCCGCTCCCGCCCTCATCCGCACCGCCGGCGGCAATAGCAGCAGAGCCAATCTACGCCGTCTCGGCGCCATTCTTCGCGCTCGGCGCAAGCGTCAGTCGCAATCCGTCGAGACCTTCATTGAGGATGATCTGGCAGCTCAGCCGGCTCGTGGGCCGCTGATCCATCGTCGAGAAAATGAGGTCTTCCTCATCATCGCTGGCCTTCGGCAATTTGCCGTGCCAGTTCTCGTCGACCCACACGTGACACGTCGCGCAGCTGCACGCCCCACCGCACTCGGCCTTGATATTAAGCCCCCAGTCGCGGATCACTTCCATGGCGCGCCAGCCATCGAGCCCTTCGAGCTCGTGTTCCTCGCCATCATGATCAGTGACGACGATCTTCACTTAAGCCACGCCCAGCTTTTTCTGCAGCTTGGTCGAACTCGTCGTGTACTGGAACACGATGCGCTCATTGGGACTGATGTGGTGCTTGGCCGCCTGCGCCATCAGCGCCGCTTCGTGAAAGCCCGAAAGGATCAGCTTGAGCTTTCCCGCATAAGAGTTGATGTCACCGATCGCGAAGATGCCCGGCTCCGATGTTTGGAACTTCTCGGTATCGACCGCGAGCACGTTCTCATTGAGCTGCAAACCCCAATCGGCCACCGGTCCGAGCTTGATCGTCAGTCCAAAGAACGGCAGCATGCGCGTCGCATGAACCATTGCTTCGCCCGAATCCATCTGCAGGTGCACAGCACTGAGCTGGCCATCGGTCCCTTCGAGTTTTGAAATCTGGCCCATCAGGAAGTTGATCTTCCCCGCCATCACCAATTCTTTCATCCGGTTGACCGAGGCCGGCGCCGCCTTGAACGCGTCGCGGCGGTGAACCAGCGTCAGGGAACGGGCGATCGGCTGGAGATTGATCGTCCAGTCCAGCGCGGAGTCGCCACCGCCGACGATCACCAGATCCTGGTCGCGGAAGTCCTCAACGCGACGCACCGCGTAGAACACCGATTTGCCTTCATAGGCTTCGATGCCCTCGACCGGTGGACGCTTGGCCTGAAACGAACCACCGCCCGCAGCGATCACGACGACCTTGGCGAGGAAAACCGTGTCCGCATCGGTCTTCAGCAGGAAGCGGCCATCGGCCTGCCTCTCCAACGAGCTGACGATCTGGCCGAAATGGAATTGCGGTCCGAACGGCGCGATCTGCTTCATCAGATCCTCGACCAGTTCCTGCCCGGTGACGATCGGCCGGCCGGGAATGTCGTAGATCGGCTTTTCGGGATAGAGCTCCGTGCACTGCCCGCCGGGCCGATCGAGAATGTCGATCAGATGGCATTTGAGATCGAGCAGCCCGAGCTCGAACACGGCAAAGAGCCCCACCGGCCCCGCCCCTACAATCACCACATCTGTTTCGATCGGCTGCGTCATTCGTTTCTCATTGGCGCGGCGCTCGTGCCGGCCGTGCTGTTGCGCAAGGGCTAAACGGTTAGACCGTCTCGGTCTCAGCGGCGCGCCTCAGGAAAGGACGCGTACCGACGGGGACTTCCGTCACCCCCACCGGCTGGTAGAACAGATTGACGGTGGTCAGTTGTCCGGTCTCGAGCGCCTTCCGCGTCGCCGGGTGGGTCACGACGAACGCGACGATCCCGCAACGGCGCATCAAGGGCACCTGGTCCATCAGCACATCGCCCACGGCGCGCAATTCGCCCTGATATTTGTGGCGCTCAGTAAGGAGCCTTGCGCTCGAATACCCGCGCCCGTCGCTAAACGCTGGAAAGTTGATGGCGATCGAGGCAAAGCGGCCGAGGTCCCCGGCGACGTCTTCCACCTTGTCCCCCGGAGAAATTAGTAGTCCGAGCGGATGCGGATTGGCGAGTACAGCGTCGCGATTGGCGAGAAAGACCTTCACGGGGATATGTGTGTAGCGCACCGAAGCAATGTCGTCCGCCTCGCTCCATGCGTGGAACGGATCGGCGATAAAGGCGCCATCCTTGAACAGGGTCTTTTCCACCGCCGGTCTCGCAATTGCGCCGTTGAAGTCGAAATGAATACCGCACTCTTTCTTGTTGAGCCCACGCCAACGTCCGGCGCGCGGATCTTCACCCTCCGCCACCATGGTCGTGCACGGCGCACAGCCGATCGATTTGTAGCCCTTGGCAAAGAGCGGATGCTCCGGCAAACCGTGCTCCGCCTTGTAGGCGGTGATATCGGCGTCGGTGAAATGCGTCAGCGGATTGACCTTGATCCGGGCATCGCTTGTCAGCTCAAAGTGCGGCAGCGCCCCGCGCTCCGAGGTCTGGAAGCGCTTCCGCCCGGTTATCCATCCGCCATACTGCGCGATCTCTTTTTCGAGTGGCTCGGTCTTGCGGATATGGCAGCACGAATCGGGGTCGGTTTCCCACAGCTCACCATTCGGATCGAACCGGGCGATGTCTTTGGGGTCGGGCGTCAACCAGCGCACATTGGTCAGCCCAAGACGAGACTCGAGCGTGCGCACATAGTCGAGCGTCTCGGGGAAATGCTTGCCCGTCTCGAGGAAGTAAACCGGCAGCGTCTTGTCGACCTGGGCCACCATATGCAGCAGCACCGACGAATCCGCGCCGAACGACGACACGACCGCCACTTCGCCGGCCAGCAAATCGGTCACCGCCTGCCGCAGCACGCCGACCCCGTCCAACTCGTCGAACATGCCGTTGAGCGCCATGATGCCAAGCGCGCGAAGCTTGTCAGGCTTGGCCTCTGCGACCGCCATCTTAGGCATTGCCATAGAGCGCCTCCTTGAACGGAGCTTCACCCAGGCGGCGATAAGCGGCGATAAAGGGCTCATCGGCGCTGCTGCGCTTGTCGAGATAGAAATCGACCAGCTTCTCAATGGCGCCCGGCACCTCTTCGGCGACGAGGCCATGACCAAGAATATCGCCGATCGCAGCGTTCTCCGTGGCGTCCCCACCGACGCTGATCTGGTAGAGTTCGGTGCCCTTCTTCTCCACGCCCAGAATGCCGATGTGGCCGACATGGTGATGCCCGCAGGCATTAATGCAGCCCGATATCTTGATCTTCAAATCGCCGATCTCACGTTGCCGCTCGGGCGACGCAAACCTCTTTGAAATCTCCTGAGCGATCGGTATTGAGCGGGCGTTCGCCAGCGCGCAGAAATCCAGCCCGGGGCAGGTGATCATGTCGGTGATCAGCCCAGCATTGCCAGTTTCAAGATCGGCGTCCAGCAGTGCATCATAAACGACGCGCAGATCGCTGACGCGGACGTGTGGTAGAACAAGATTCTGCTCGTGCGTCACGCGCAATTCGTTGAAGGAATATCGTTCGGCGAGGTCGGCTACCGCCTCCATCTGCTCGGCCGTCGCATCGCCCGGGGGCGCGCCGCCGATCGGCTTCAGCGAAATCGTCACCGACACATAGCCCGGTTGGCGGTGCGAGTGGATGTTGCGGTCGAGCCACTCGCCATAGGCCGGGTCGCGCATCTTTTCCGATGCAATATCGATCTGCGTCGCATTGGCCCGCTCGAACGCCGGCGCGGCAAAGTACGCGCTTATCCGATCGAGTTCCGCCTGCGGCAGTGTCAGCACGCCGCCCTTGATAGCGGCGAACTCGGCTTCGACCTCTTCGCGGATCTTTTCGATGCCGGTCTCATGCACGAGGATCTTGATCCGCGCCTTGAACTTGTTGTCCCGCCGTCCGTAGCGATTGTAGACACGCAGCACGCATTCGAGATAGGCGAGCAGATCGGTATGCGGCACAAAGCCGTTGATCAGCTTGGCGATCATCGGGGTGCGCCCGAGCCCACCACCAACCCACACTTCCCAGCCAATCTCGCCGGCCGAATTCGTCGCCGCATGCAGGCCGATGTCGTGGAACTTGATCGCCGCTCGATCATGCGGCGCCCCGCTCATCGCAATCTTGAACTTGCGCGGCAGATAGGAAAACTCCGGATGCAAGCTCGACCATTGTCGTAGAATTTCCGCAACCGGACGCGGATCGATGATCTCGTCGGCCGCAGCGCCGGCGAACTGGTCCGTTGTGATGTTGCGGATGCAGTTGCCGGACGTCTGGATCGCATGCATCTCGACCGAAGCGAGGTCGGCCAGGATGTCGGGGATGTCGCGCAGCTTCGGCCAGTTGAACTGGATGTTCTGCCGGGTGGTAAAGTGGCCGTAGCCCCGATCATACTTGCGCGCGATATGGGCGAGCATGCGCAATTGGCGCGGCGCCAGCGTGCCATAGGGCACCGCGATCCGGAGCATATAGGCGTGCAGTTGCAGATAGAGGCCGTTCATCAGCCTCAGCGGCCGGAACTGGTCCTCATTGATTTCTCCGGCCAGGCGCCGATGCACCTGGTCGCGGAACTGGGCGGTGCGCTCGCGAACGAACGCCGCATCGAATTCGTCATATCGATACATGACCGTCCTCATCGAGATGCTGGCGGTCAAAGCGCGGCGCCGTGGGGCCTTCGGCGCGGATCAACTCGCGCAGCCTGACTGGGTGGATGACGCCATCGCGCAACGTCACAGCTTCGATCTCGAGGCTGTTGATTCGCAAAGTCTTCTTGGTGGAGGCGATGGCGGCATCGCGGGCCTCGGCCTCTTCCTTGAGGAAGACGCGCGCCTGCTGCAGATCCTCCACCCAGTCGCCGCTCTTGGCTAGATAGACGGTCGCGCCACTCATCAACTCATTGCCGGTGAGGATTTCCATCACGCCACCTTGAAATTCTTTTCGGCCAGCGACACCGCTTCGGCCCACTCGCCATATGCTACCGCCTCACCCAAAAGGATGATTGCCGGGCCATCGGCCATGTCCACCATTCCGCGCGCCATGTCACTGAGTGTACCGCGATAGAGTGAACGCTCCGTCCGCCCCGCATTGACGACGATGCCGGCGGGCAGATTCGGGTTCATGCCGCGCCGGACCAATTTGGCCGCCGTCGAGGTCATCAGCTCCTTGCCCATATAGAGCGCCAATGTCAGGCCCGAACCGGCAAGCGACGCCCAGTGGTCGAGCTCCTCACCGTCGGCCCCGTGCGCCGTGGCAAAGACGATCCCCGTCGAAACTTTGCGCAGGGTGACTGGCGTTGCGGTATCGGCAGCCGCCGCCAGCGCCGCGCTCACGCCCGGCACGATGCTGTAGGCAATCCCCACCTTGCGCAATGCGGCGAGCTCCTCACCGGCGCGCCCGAACACCATCGGATCGCCGCCCTTGAGCCGGGCGACCCGCTTGCCTTGCTTTGCCAGTCGGATCAGCAGCGCATTGATCTGCGCCTGGGTAAACGAATGGCGCCCGGACTTTTTGCCGACGCTAATCCGCTCCGCGTCCCGGCGCCCCATCTCGATCACCGCATCGGGAACCAGCTGATCATGGACGATCACATCGGCCTCCTGCAGCAGCCGCTGCGCCCGCAAGGTCAGCAGGTCCTCCGACCCGGGCCCTGCCCCGATGAGCCACACAATCCCGGCCGCATCGACCGCATGCGCTGCCAGCAAGCGCTCGACATCCGGCGCGTCGGCCGTCAACAACTCCTCATAAAACCGCCGCGCCTGGATCTTGCTCAGCCCTTGCGCCACCCGCTCGCGCAATGCTCCGGCGAGCTTGGCGAGCGGACCTAGATCCGGGCCCAACATTGCCTCGATCCTCGCTCGCACCAGCCGCGCCAGCACCGGCGCATCACCCTCTGTGGAGACGGCGACCGTCAGCGGCGCCCGCTCGACGATCGACGGCACATAGAAATCGCAATCGTCAGGCCTATCCACCACATTGACCGGAATGCCGCGCCGCCGGGCTTCGGCCTTCACCGCGTCGGCCTCGGGGCTGCTTTCGGCGATGAACACCAGCGCGGTGTTGTCGAGCAGTCTTGGGTCAAACGGCCACCGCGCCGCCACAACGCCGTCCAACTCAACGGGGCTGGAGCCCACTAACACTACCGATGCGGTCGTCTTAATGGCCAGCCGGGCTTTATTGAGGGCTTCTTCTCCATCGCCGACAATGACGATGCGCTGACCCTGGACCTTGTAGCTGACGGGGAATGTGTTCAGTTCACCCATTGTGGCCTTTCAAACGCTGCATATAGGCGACATCGGCCTTTGCGCACAAGCTATTGAAATCCAATAGCTTTTATTTTCCCCTGGCGGTCAATCCAATGGAACGCGCTTGGGGTCGGAGCGCCGCGCTCGGCAATCCGTTTCGCCCCCTGCCTCCGCATTGGAAAATCAACTGCGCTAGCCCTGGCGGCTTGGTACCCGCATAACCAGGCCATCGAGCTCCGGCTTCACCTTGATCTGGCAGCTCAGTCGGCTCGTTGGCTTAACCTCGAAGGCGAAGTCCAGCATGTCTTCTTCCATCATCGATGGGGGGCCCACGATGTCTTTCCAGGAGTCATCGACATAGGCGTGACACGTCGCGCAGGTGCAGGCACCCCCGCACTCGGCGATGATGCCGGGCACGCCGTTCATTATGGCGGTCTCCATCACCGTCGAACCGAGCTCGCCCTCGGTTTCGTATGTTGTGCCATTGGCTTCGATGAAGGTGATTTTGGGCATGGGGCCGCGTATAGCCGCGCCCCCAATCGCTCGCAATAGAAGCTCGGTTCAGCGCAGCTATGCGGCGTTAACGTGATCGGCGATGAAGGCGGACGCCTCGTTGACCGCAATGCCGAGATCGTCGATCCGCTCTGGATTGACGGGATTGCCAGCGCGCAGTTCCTCTTCGGCGGTCTTGGCCAGTTCGGCCAGGGCAAAAGCCCCGACGCCGGAGGCCGCGCCGCGGAGCGTGTGCAAATGCTGAAGCAGGTCAGGCACACTCGTGCTGGTTTCAAGTCGTGCGTAGTAGGTGCGAGTCATTTCATCAAAGAGACGCAGCACCTCGAGCGCTAGACCTTCGTCGCCCAGTGTCTGTCGGGCCAGAAATCCCATATCGATGGGACCGGACGCCGGTGCCGGTGAAAGTGGGGCGGCTTCGACTCGGAGAGCGCTCTTGGATGCCATTTCTGACCTCGCCTGAAAACGGTCCGTCACCGGACGTTCTCCACAGCTTAGGCCGCGGCCCTCTCTGTCGATCTAAGTCCGAAAGGCAAAAGCAATGGGGCGAATTAAGGGTTTAGCCACCAAACCGCCCAAATTAACCTTTGCTTAAGAAAGCGCTCTGTTTGCCTTAAATTGCTTGTATGGTTGAGGCATACCAGACGCGCGGCGGCGTAGGGTTGGGGTCGATCGCGGGGCTTTGAATC
>JBDSEK010000110.1:0-6757 GCA_039920085.1 Devosia sp.
TCTGCGCGTTGCTGTTCGGCGTCATTCAATACGACCGGCAAAGGGCCGATGGGCGGGTTTCGGAATCGCTGAAGCTCGTCGAGCAGTGGGGCACGCAAGGCTTTCAGGATGCCTATGCGCGGATCAATGACCAGCTTTCCCCCCTGTTCGCCGCCAATGCCCAGGCGATCGCGGCGTTGGGGGATGATCCCAAGGCGCTGGCGCTCATCTATGGCAATATGGGTGAGCGGATTACCGGCCGCGACAATTCCTTTATCGCGACGACGGACCGCGACGTCGACAAGATCTTCAGCTTCTTCGAACGAGCGGCACTGTGCGCCGACCAGACCATCTGCGACTATCCCGTACTCAAAACCTTTTTTGGCTCGGAGGCGCAGAGCTTCTGGCTCTACTTTGCGCGCTACGCCGATCGACGGCAGGATGCGGGCTATGCGGCCTATGGCGAATGGACCCGGCGCTTTGCCGACGGCGAGATTCGCAAGCCCAAATTCCTCGGCATCTTCTGATCAGATCATCGTTCCAGCCTAGCCAGAAGGCTTGACGTGTCCCAGCGTCCGCCGCCCATTTGCTGCACTTCGGCGTAGAAGCGATCAATGATCGCGGTGAGCGGAAGGTCCGCGCCATTGCCGACCGCCTCCTCAAGCACGATGGCCAAGTCTTTGCGCATCCAGTCGACGGCAAATCCGAAATCATACTTCCCCGCGAGCATAGTCTTGTAGCGATTTTCCATTTGCCAGGATTGCGCGGCACCCTTCGAAATCACTTCGATCACTGCGGCGACGTCGAGGCCTGCCCGACCGCCGAAATGCAGGGCTTCGGCCAGCCCCTGCACCACGCCGGCGATGCAGATCTGGTTCATCATCTTGGCCAGTTGCCCCGAGCCGCTCGCCCCGAGCAGGCGGCAAGCTTTGGCGTAGCCGGCGATGATTGGTGCGGCGCGCTCGAACGCGCCCGGTGCTCCGCCGACCATGACGGTGAGCTGTCCGTTTTCCGCGCCAGCCTGCCCTCCGGACACCGGCGCATCCAGAAATGCGAACCCGCGGGTATCAGCCTCCGTCGCCAGTTGCCGCGCAATCTTCGCCGATGCCGTCGTATGGTCGACGAACACGGTGCCGCCTGCCATCGATTCAAAGGCGCCCGCCTCGCCGATCGCTACTTGCCGCAAATCGTCATCATTGCCGACGCAGGCGAAGACGAAATCCTGGCCGTCCGCCGCGACGCGCGGAGTTGGCGCGGCGCGACCGCCATGGCGGTCGATCCAAGCCGCAGATTTGGCGGCCGTGCGGTTGTAGACGGTGACATCGTGTCCAGCGCGCGCCAGATGTGCGGCCATCGGCCCGCCCATTACTCCCAGGCCCAGAAATGCGACTTTCGCCATCGGTGCGTCCTCGTTTGCTTGCCGAGGGCATACAGGTGGCATCGAAAGCTGAACAGTGCGTCAGACTGGTTCGTCCTGGCGTGCTTCGGCACGATCCTCAAGTTCGGCGCTCGCCGCCTCGGCCTGCTGGACCAACAAGGCGCGCAGGTTCTTCAATTCCTCGTCGCTCAACTGCTCGGCACCGACAAAGCGGTTGTCGGCGCCGCGAACGGCGATGATCAGCTCGTCGAGCTTGGCCTGTACTGCCTCGCCATCGCGATTCTGCGAATTCTGCAGGACGAAGACCATGAGGAAGGTGATGATCGTGGTAGCCGTGTTGACGACCAGCTGCCAATTTCCCGAGTAACCGAAGAATGGCCCCGAACCCGCCCAGACAAGGATCAGCGCCAGCGCGAGCGTGAAAGCGGCGGGCTTGCCCGCCGCACGAGCGATCGAGTGGGAAAAACGCGTGAAAAGGTCGTGCATCTTTGTCCCGGTTGCGCCCGGAACAACGATCCAGTCCCCGACTTTGTTCCGAGCTTCTCAGTAGGTTGTGCGGCCGCCCGACAGGTCGAATACCGAGGCGGTGGTAAAGCTGTTCTCCCGGCTCACCAGCCAGGCAACCAACGCTGCGGCTTCGTCGACTTCGAGGAAGCGGCCGCGGGGGATACGTACCAGCATATAGTCGATGAATTCCTTGGTGAGGCTGCCCAGGATCGGCGTGTTGGCCGTCGCCGGCGTGATCGCATTGACGGCGATGTCGAACTTGGCGAGTTCCTTGCCCAGCGATTTAGTTAGGCCGATCACCCCCGCCTTGGCGGCCGAATAGGCCGACAGATTTGGGTTGCCTTCTTTGCCGGCGACCGAGGAGATGTTGACGATGCGGCCGTAATTGTGGCGCTTCATCGAGGGCACAACCACCTTGTTGACGTAGAAAGTACCGTTGAGGTTGACCTCGATCACACGGCGCCACACCTCGGGATCGTAGTCCTCGAGCGCGGCGTTGCCGCCGGTGATGCCGGCCGAATTGACGAGGATCGAAACCGGTCCAAGTTCGGCTTCGACTTCGGCATGGACGCGCTGAAGTCCGGTGAGGTCGGTGACATCCACCAATTTGCCTGAAGCCGACGGCCCGATCTTCGTGGCGGCTTCATCGATTTTCGCCTGGTCGAGATCCCACAGGGAGACCTTGGCACCGCTCTTGGCCAGCCGCTCGGCAATCGCAAAGCCAATGCCTTGCGCGCCGCCTGTGATCACCGCGACCTGGCCGACTAAATCGATATCGTTCATGTGCTCTTTCCTCGGCTCAGCGTACGGGAACCCCGCTCCTCTAAGACTATTACCTATCGCGACCGTTCAGGGGCAAGCCTCGGGGCGCTCTACTCGCTCGTCACTCAAATATCTCGGCCTGGCTCAAAGGCGGAGCGCCAGCATCCTTGGGCGACAGAATGGGGGGGAACTCAGCCGGCCATTCGATGCCGATATCAGGATCGTCCCAGCGAATCGCTCTTTCGGCCGTTTGATCATAGAAGTCGGTGGTCTTGTAGAGCACTTCCGCGCCGTCGCTCAGGGCGAGAAATCCATGCGCAAAGCCCGGCGGTACCCACAATTGCCGCCGATTGGCGGCGCTCAGGATCTCGCCGGCCCACCGACCAAAAGTCGGTGATGATTTACGGATATCGACCGCAACGTCAAAAATTTCGCCAGCGACAGCACGAACGAGTTTGCCTTGCGCGCGCGGCGGCAACTGAAAGTGCAACCCACGCAGCACGCCCTGTTTGGAGATCGATTGGTTGTCCTGGACGAAGTGGCCGCCGCCGGTGACGTTCTCGGCAAATGCTCGCGCGTTGAAGCTTTCAAAGAAGGTGCCGCGATGGTCCTGATGGGCCACCGGTTCAAGCAGCAGCACTTCACCAAGCCGAGTTTTTGTCACCTTCACGGGGTGCGATCCAAAAGGAGCTTCTTGAGGTAGAGGCCATAGCCGCTCGCAACGAGCGGCGCCGCCAGCCGCAACAGCGCCTCGTCGTCTATCCAGCCACTGCGCCAGGCGATTTCTTCTGGGCAAGCGATCTTCAACCCCTGTCGCTTTTCCAGCGTCGACACGAATTGCGCGGCATCGAGAAGTGAATCGTGCGTGCCTGTATCAAGCCACGCGAACCCGCGCCCCAATATTTCGACTTCGAGCTTGCCGCTATCCAAATAGAGGGCGTTGAGATCGGTGATCTCGATCTCATTGCGGGCCGATGGCCGGAGCGACCGCGCCATGGCCGGTGCATCAGCGTCGTAGAAATAGAGGCCCGTCACCGCATAATTCGACTTGGGATTGGAGGGTTTTTCTTCCAGCGCAAGGACCCTCCTCCCCTCCCCGAAGGTAGCCACGCCGTAGCGTTCTGGATCGTTGACATGATGCACCAAGAGTGTGGCTCCCGTGGGCTTTTCATCCGCCCGCTTCAGGATGACGGGCAGATCGTGCCCGAAGAAGAGATTGTCGCCGAGGATCAGCGCCGAGGGGGTCCCACCAAGGAACTGCTCGCCGATGAGGAGCGCCTGCGCGATGCCCTCGGGTCGCGGCTGCGCGGCGAAACTCAAATTGATCCCCCAGGCGGCCGCATTTGCAAACAGACGCTCGAACAGGGGCAGATCGTGCGGCGTGGAGATGATGAGGATGTCGCGGATGCCCGCGCTCATCAGGGTGGCGAGCGGATAGTAGATCATGGGTTTGTCGTAGACCGGCAGCAGTTGCTTGCTGACTGGCGCGGTAGCCGGCATCAGCCGCGTCCCACTGCCGCCCGCAAGGACGATCCCTTTCCGAGTCATAGCCACCCCTTCGCTGCCAATGTCGCGATCAATTCAGTGATGCCATCCTGCCAGGACGGCAGCGTCAATCCGAATGTTTGGCGCAGTTTCGACGTGTCCAGCCTCGAATTTTCAGGCCGTGTAGCTTTGGCTGGATAATCGCTCGCCGGAATGGGCCGGATATTTTCCAGCCTGAGTGCCAGCGCGGCGCCTGCAGCCTGTGCTTGCGCGAGCAGGAACCGCGCGAGTTCGTACCAGTTTGTCTCACCTGATGCGGCGAGGTGGTACAGTCCGAGTTCGCGGCGAGCGATCACCTGTCTGGTGATTTCCGCAATGAGCTTGGCCGAGGTGGGGGCGCCGAACTGGTCGTCGACGACATTGAGAGTCTCGCGTTCGCCGGCCAAGCGCAGCAGCGTCAGCGGAAAGTTGCGGCCCTCGGCCGAATAGACCCAACTGGTCCGCAGAATGATGTGGTCGGCCCCGCTCTGGGCGAGCGCCATGTCGCCGGCAAGCTTGCTTGCGCCGTAGACGGATAGCGGGCCGGTTGGTTCGGTTTCGGCCTGAAATTCACGGCCGGGCCCCGGGTAGACGTAGTCGCTCGAATAGTGGACCACCAGAATGCCATTCCGTTTGGCCACGGTACCAACTGCTTCGAGTGCTGTAGCATTGATTGCCCATGCCCGGTCGCGGTCGGATTCCGCCGCGTCGACATTTGTGTACGCTGCAGCGTTGACAATGACTTCCGGGCGATAGCGGTCAATCGCCGACTGGATCGTTTCGGGCTGCTCCAAATCCGCTTCTTGCCGACCTACTGCCACTGCCTCCGGCAACTGCGCGGTGAGCGACCGGCCGACTTGTCCGCCCTTGCCGAGGATCAGGATTTTCACGAATAGTGCTCTGCGACCCAGTCGACATAGGCGCCGGACGTGATCTCAGCCACCCAGTCGGCATGGTCGAGATACCACAGAAGCGTCGCTTCGAGCCCCGAGGCAAAGTCATGTCCCGGCTTCCAGCCCAGTTCGCTCTCGATCTTGTTCGCGTCGATGGCGTAACGCCGGTCATGGGCCGGACGGTCCGGGACTAAGGCGATCTGTTCGCGATAAGACCCGGCGTTCCTCGGCCTGTGCCGGTCGAGCAGGTCGCAGATCATATCGGCCACTTGGAGATTTGTGCGCTCTGCGTTGCCGCCGACAAGGTAGCAGGCGCCCGGCCGACCGCGCTTAAGAATGGCCGTCAGAGCCCTGCAATGATCGGCCACGTGCAACCAGTCGCGAATCTGCTGGCCATCTCCATAAAGTGGAAGCGGCTTACCGCGGAGCGCGTTGTGGATCAGCAATGGAATGAGCTTTTCGGGGAATTGCAGCGGACCATAATTGTTGCTGCAGTTGGAGACGAGGACATCGAGCCCGTAGGTCGCATGCCACGCGCGCGCAAAATGGTCAGCCGCAGCCTTGCTCGCCGAATAGGGGCTGTTGGGTGAATAGGAGCTGGCCTCGGTGAACTTGGAGTCGACAGGTCCCAACGAGCCAAATACTTCGTCAGTGGAGACTTGGAGGAACCGAATCGCGTTGCCCTTGTCGCGATGCGCACGCGCCGCCTCCAGCATCGTGAAGGTGCCTTTCACATTGGTGTCGATGAACGCCTCGGGGCCTCGGATCGAGCGGTCGACATGGCTTTCGGCGGCAAGATTGGCGATCGTATCGATGTGCTCGTCTGTCAGCAGCGCCTCAACCAGGGCCCGATCGAGGATCGAGCCGACCACGAAGCGGAAACGCGGATCTGAGAAAACGGGCGCCAAATTCCTTCGATTTCCCGCATAGGTCAGCGCATCGAGGACCACCACGCGCTCGGCCCCCTCATTGATGAGGTGCAGGACAAAATTGGCGCCGATGAACCCGGCGCCGCCGGTGACGAGTATGCGCATCGCGATCGGCTTCTTTCCCTCGCGTACAGAGGCACCAGCGGCCCCCAGATTCTTGATTTTCTACCGCACGATCAGCGTGCCGGCACCGTGTTCGGTGAAGAGTTCGACCAACACCACATGCGGAGTCTTGCCGTTGAGGATGACGACGCCTTCGACGCCGTTCTCGAGTGCTTCAAGGCAGGTCTCGACCTTGGGGATCATACCGCCTGAGATCGTGCCATCGGCGATCAGCGTCCGTGCATCGCGCATGGTGAGCTCGGGGATGAGCTTTTTGTCCGCGCCCAGCACACCATCGACATCGGTGAGGAACAACAGGCGCTTGGCGCCCAGCGAACCGGCGATGGCACCGGCAAAAGTGTCGGCGTTGATGTTGTAGGTGTGCCCGTCCCGGCCGGGCGCCACCGGTGCAATCACCGGGATCATCTCAGAGCGCGCCAGCTGGTCGAGCAATGTGCGATCGACTTCCACCGGCTCGCCGACAAATCCTAGATCGAGCACCCGCTCGATATTGGAGCCCGGGTCTTTCCAGGTCTTGTTGGCCTTTCTGGCAAAAACCATATTGCCGTCCTTGCCGCAAAGCCCGATCGCCCATTCGCCCTCGGCGTTGATGAGTGCAACGATTTCCTTGTTGATCGAGCCGGCGAGCACCATCTCGACCACGTCCATGGTGCGCTGGTCGG
>JBDSEK010000111.1:0-8021 GCA_039920085.1 Devosia sp.
CGGCCGGAATCGAACCGGCATAGACGGATTTGCAATCCGCTGCGTAACCACTCCGCCACGTGGCCTCGACAATAGCCGGGGTGCTATACGAAACGGCTTAACAGAGCAAGAATCCGCCCGATGACCCACATTGCCGCAGCTATTCTCGCCGGAGGCCGGGGGGAGCGCCTGGGCGGCGTCAACAAGGCGTTGCTTGTGGTCGACGGCACGAGGCTGATCGACCGGATACTGGGCGCTCTGGCACACGTCGACACCGTTCTGCTCTGCGCTGGCGGAAACGACTTCCCGACCGACATTGCCATTCCCGCCACGGCGCGTCTTGCCGACCTGGACGCACCCTATGCGGGGCCGCTGGCTGGCCTCGCGGCGGCCGTCGAAGCTCTGTGCAGCGACCCGCCCGACCTGCTGCTCACCGTCGCAGTGGATACGCCGTTCTTCCCCGCTGATTTCATCGCGCGGGCGCTGCCCTTGATCGAGTCCTCCGAGGCGGTCATGGGCGCCTATCAAGGTCAGGACTATCCCACCAACACGCTTTGGCGGGTTTCCGCAGTTGCCGAATTAGCGGATTCGGTCCGCGCTGGAACAGCGCCGCATAGTCTCAAACGCCTCGCCGGGTCGCTTCGCGCGACCCGCCTCGATTACACCGGAACCTCCGCTGAGAACCCCTTCGCAAATGCCAATACACCGGCCGAACTCGAGCATCTTCGCGCCCGCGCTACCGCCCGCAAACCGGCTTGATTCAAGGCAAAAATCACCTTGGCAAAGGAAATCAAACCCGGTACATGGGCGCCTGCTCTGGGCCGTGCTCAGTGCACTTTGAGTATTCCGCGGTAGCTCAGTTGGTAGAGCATTCGACTGTTAATCGAATGGTCCTTGGTTCGAGTCCAAGCCGCGGAGCCACTCCCCTTTTGGATCGCCCGGCCCTGCAGGCGAAACCCTTTTGAACCCTGGCCGCGAGCGGCCGTGGCCACGGACATTCCGGCCGGTTGTGGCATAGCCGTCAAATATCATTTTCCGTCCCGCCGCACGGCGTTTAGATGCCGAGCGAACTGGAGGGAGCCGATGGCCCAATTTCTGAGCCTGCACGAAGCAGTCGCCCGCAACCTCAACGATGGCGACATCGTCGCCTTTGAGGGTTTCACCCATCTGATCCCGCACGCTGCAGGCCACGAGGCAATCCGCCAAGGGTTTCGCGACCTGACCCTGCTGCGCATGACCCCCGATATCATCTACGACCAGATGATCGGTATGGGCATGGCGCGCAAAGTCATCTTCTCATACGCCGGCAACCCCGGCGTGGGGCTGCTGCGCCGCATGCGGGACGCCATAGAGAACCAGCACCCCCGCTCAATCGAAACCGTCGAGCACTCGCACTCGGCCATGGCCCAGGCCTACGAGGCCGGAGCGTCCGGCCTGCCGCTGGCGGTGTTCCGCGGCTACAAGGGCACTGACCTGCCCAAAGTGAACGGCGACATCAAATCGGTGACCTGTCCTTTCACCGGCGAAGAGCTGGCCGCCATTCCCTCTCACCGCCCCGACGTAACCTTCATCCACGCGCAAAAAGCCAGCGACAAAGGCGACGTGTTGATCGAAGGGATCATCGGGGTACAGAAGGAAGCGGCGCTGTCGGCAAAACGCGTTGTCGTTACGGTCGAGGAGACGGTCGAGAGCTTCGCGGGCCTCCACCCCAACCTCTGCATCCTTCCGCACTGGACCATCGACGCGATTGCCGTAGTGCCTGGCGGCGCGCATCCCTCCTACACGCATGGTTATTACGCCCGCGACAATGCCGCCTATCTCGAATGGGATACGATCTCCGCCGATCGAGCTGTCTTTGAACAATGGGTCAAGGACAACATCCTCGCCGTCACTCCGGAAATCTTCGCCGCGCGGGTTGAGGCGCTGCGATGACAGACTTCACGCCCATTGAAATGATGACCATCGCCGCGTCCCGGGCCCTGTCCAACGACGATGTCTGTTTTGTCGGCATCGGCGCCCCATCCGCCGCTTGTAATGTCGCCCGACTGACCCACGCTCCCGATATCACTCTGATCTATGAGAGCGGCGCCATCGGCACCGCGCCTGATGTGCTGCCCCTCTCGATCGGCGACGGCGAGCTTTGCGAAACAGCACTGTCGACCGTCTCGGTCCCCGAGATGTTTCGCTACTGGTTGATGGGGGGCCGCATATCGATCGGCTTTCTCAGTGCGGCCCAGCTCGATCGCTTCGGCAACATCAACACCACGGTGATCGGCGACTACGCTCATCCCAAAGTGCGCCTCCCCGGCGGCGGCGGCGCGCCGGAGATCGCGACCTCTTGCGGCGAGATCTTCATCACACTCAAACAGGCGCAACGCTCGATGGTCGAAAAGATCGACTTCTTCACCTCATTCGGTCATGGCGAGGGCGGCGACCATCGCCAGCGGCTCGGAATTACCACCAAGGGGCCGACCTTGTTGATTACTGACCTCGCGATCTGGCGCCCCGACGCGGAAAGCAAGGAATTCACCGTGCAATCGCTGCATCGCGCCGTGACTCGCGACATGGTTCAGGAAAACTGTGGCTGGACCGTCCGCTTCGCCGAAACGCTGGCCGAAACCCCCGAGCCGACGGCGCTCGAGTTGGAAACTCTGCGTGACCTCCAGGCTCGCACGGCAGCCGCGCACGCGGGGGGCAAATAGGATCGGGGCCAGACTTAGCGGAAGTGCCGTCGTGCACTGAGGGTGCCTGCCGCGTCCGAACTAGCCCGCGTCAAGATCGACCGTGCTGTCATGCCGCGCGCCAATCGGGCGCAGCGCAAGGCGCTCGCCTTCAAGCATGGTGAGGCGTATGTCTGCCATAGACGGAGGCATGGAATGTCGTTCGGTCAAAGCGCAGAGCTGCTTGCACGGCTGCAGTTTGCCTTCACCGTTTCGTTTCATTTCATTTTCCCCGCCTTCTCGATCGGTCTTGCGAGCTACCTCGCCGTCCTCAACGCGCTATGGCTGTGGAAGCGCGACGCGGCGTTCCTGAAGCTCTTTGACTACTGGAAGGCGGTGTTCGCCATCACCTTCGGGATGGGCGTCGTCTCCGGCATCGTGATGAGTGACCAGTTCGGCACCAACTGGGCCCGCTTTTCGGACAAGGCTGGCCCCGTCATCGGTCCCCTGATGGGCTACGAGGTGCTGACGGCCTTTTTTCTCGAGGCCGGCTTTCTCGGCATCGCGTTGTTCGGCCGCAAGCGCGTTGGCGACGGCCTGCACATGCTTGCCGTAGCCATGGTCGCACTAGGTACGCTGATTTCGGCAACCTGGATTTTGGCTGCGAACAGCTGGATGCAGACGCCGGCAGGCTTCGAGATAGCCGACAATGGCCAGTTCGTTCCGCTGGACTGGCTGGCCATCATCTTCAACCCAAGCTTCCCGTATCGGCTTGTTCACACGGTGCTCGCTGCCTTTCTTACCACCGCGTTTGCCGTTGGAGCGGTCGGTGCGTGGCATTTGCTGAAGGACAATGCGAACCGCCCCGCCCGCATCATGTTCTCAATGGCGATGTGGATGGCAGCGCTGGTGACGCCGCTGCAGATCCTTGCCGGCGACCAGCATGGCCTCAACACACTGGAGCACCAGCCCGCCAAGATCGCCGCCATGGAGGGCCATTACGAAACGAGGCAGGGCGCGCCCCTGATCCTGTTCGGTATTCCCGATGACACCGCTGAGGAAACCAAATTCGCGATCGAGATCCCCAAGCTCGGCTCGCTCATTCTCGCGCACGACCCGGACGCCGAAATCAAGGGCCTCAAGGAATGGGCGCCCGAGGACCGGCCGAAATCGCTGATTCCGTTCTTCACCTTCCGCATCATGGTTGGTCTTGGCATTCTCATGCTGGTTACCGGCCTCTGGTCACTCTGGGCCCGGTTTAGAAGGACGCTCTACACGGGCAAATGGCTGCTGCGCGCCGCATTGCTCATGGGTCCTTCCGGTTTCATCGCCGTACTGGCCGGCTGGTACACGACGGAAATCGGGCGCCAGCCCTACACCGTGTACGGGCTTCTGCGTACCTCCGACAGCCTCTCCAACATCGATGCCGAAGCGATCGGCGCTTCGCTGCTGGCCTTCATCGCGGTCTACTTTTTCGTCTTCGGCGCGGGGGTGTTCTATATCCTTCGCCTCGTGAGCCGTTCGCCCGAGGCCGCGGACGCCGACCTTCAGGATGGACCGACCCGCGCCGCCGGCATCACGCCAGCGCCGCAACTCGCCGCCAAAGGAGGTGGCGATGTTTGAGCTAAGCTTTGTCTGGGCCGGTCTCATCGCCTTCGCCGTGCTCGCCTATGTCGTCCTCGATGGGTTTGATCTGGGCGTGGGCATTCTCTTTCCGCTCTTTCCCGAACGGCAGGACCGTGACGTCATGACCAACTCGGTGGCCCCGGTCTGGGACGGCAACGAGACTTGGCTCGTACTTGGTGGCGGCGGACTAATGGCGGTATTCCCCCTCGCCTACGCAACCGTGCTTCCAGCCCTTTACGTGCCGATCATTCTGATGCTGCTGGGTCTAATCTTCCGCGGCGTCGCCTTCGAATTCCGCTTCCGCACCGAACGATGGCGGCCGATCTGGGACCTCGGCTTCGCGCTTGGCTCCATCACCGCGGCCTTCATGCAGGGCATCGCACTCGGCGCACTGGTGCAGGGCATAAGGATCGCCGATCGCCAATATGCCGGCGGCTGGTGGGATTGGCTGACCCCGTTCACCCTCCTTACCGGTTGCGGTCTCGTGGTCGGTTATGCCTTGCTCGGTGCAACCTGGCTCAACCTCAAGACGTCAGGAGCGTTGCAGGATAAATCGCGTCGTCTTGCCATGCCCCTTGGGCTCGCCACCCTCGGATTAATCGGCATCGTCAGCTTGTGGACGCCCTTCCTTGAACCGATCTATTTCACGCGCTGGTTTCGGTGGCCCACGGCGATCTTTTCCGCCCTCGTCCCGGCGCTGCTTGCCCTTTGCGCCTTCGCGCTCTGGCAGGGGCTGACGACCGGCAAACATTTTCAGCCGTTCCTTGCCGCGCTCGGCCTGTTCGTCTTGAGTTTTGCCGGCCTCGGGATCAGCTTTTACCCCTACATCGTGCCCGGCGCCCTGACGATAAAGGAGGCCGCCGCTCCCGACGTATCCCTCGCCTTCCTTCTCGTCGGCGCCTTGGTGCTTGTCCCGATAGTCCTCGCTTACACCGGCTATGCCTATTGGGTATTCCGGGGGAAGGTCGACCCCGAGGAAGGCTACCACTAGTGGCGCAGCGCCTGCTCTGGTTCGTTGGGCTCTGGGCCGCCGGCGTTTTGACCGTCGCTCTGGTCGGCTACGGCATCAAATTGCTGCTGACCTGAACCCAAACCGCTTGCGGTATGGTTAACCTACTCTCCCCTAGTGCGATGTTTTTATTGCCAAACCCGCTCTATTAGTGATTTAGTAACTACAGGACGACCATCCCGGATCGTCCGCGTAACTCTTGGCGGCGAGCGGCGCGCCACCTCGCGTTGTTTTGAGGTGAAGTATGCGTGGGTTTGTATCTCTCGGTCTGAAGACGGCTGCCGCACTGAGCGTCGGCCTGGTTATGGTTGCCTCGACCTCTGGCGTCAGCTACGCCAACGATGCTCAGGCGCATCTGGAGCGCTATCTTCTCTGCCTCCACAAGCTGGCGACGAACGCCCCCGACCGCGTCGAGGTCTGCGGCATTGGTGACGCCACCTTCAATACTAGCTCGATCTATACCGGCACGGGCTTTTCCCCCTATGTGCGCAAGCGCTGCAACCACGACGAGAAGCCGTCTTAAGGCTAGGTTTTTTGACCACACGCAGCCCGACGCACTGAGCGGCGTCGGGCTGACGACTAGATCGAATACCCCGCCCCGCCGAAGAATAGCCGCTGATAGAGCTCCTCGGTCATGGCCTCGGGGGACGCACTCGCCCCATGCAGCACCAAGTCGGGGTGCTCGGGCGCCTCGAAAGGGCTGTCGATCCCCGTAAAATTTTTGATCTCCCCCCGCCGCGCTCGGGCATAGAGACCCTTGGGGTCGCGCGCCTCGCAAACCTCGAGCGGCGTATCCACATAGACCTCGTTGAACACGATGTCGCCTGCGATTTCGCGCGCGAGCCGGCGCTCATTGCGGAAGGGGGAGATAAACGAAACGAGGACGATGAGACCGGCATCGGCCATAAGCCGCGCCACTTCGCCGACCCGGCGGATATTCTCAACGCGCGCCTCCTCGGTAAAGCCGAGATCCTTGTTGAGACCGTGCCGCACATTGTCTCCGTCAAGGATGTAGCAGTGCCGACCCTCGGCGGTGAGCCGTTTCTCGAGCAGGTTGGCGACAGTCGATTTGCCCGAGCCGGACAGCCCCGTAAACCAGACGATCGACGGCGTCTGACCCTTGATCTCGGCCCTAACCTGCCGGTTTACGTCAAAGCTTTGCCAGCTCAGATTCTGCGCGCGCCGCAAACCGAAATCGATCACTCCGGCCCCGAGCGTCGCGTTCGAAATGCGATCGATCAGGATAAATGAGCCGGTTTGCCCATTGGCCGCGTAGGAATCGAAGGCGATCGGCTTGGCCGTCGCGATCGTCAGCGTCCCCACCTCGTTAAGTTCGAGCGTCTTGGCAGCGCTTTCCTCGAGCGTGTTGATGTTGGTCCGAAATTTGAGGTCGGTGATGGTCGCCGGGACGAGTTGCGCACCAGTTTTGAGAAGATAGGACCGGCCAGGGAGCGCGCTCTCGTCGCTCATCCAGACCATTCTTGCTTGGAACTGGTCGGAGAACTCGGGCGTCTGCCCGGGATGGGTCAGCACGTCGCCACGCGATATGTCGACCTCGCGATCGAGCTCCAGAGTCACGGCCTGTCCCGCGACGGCCTGCTCGAGGTCGCCCTCCATGGTCACGATGCGCTTGACGCGGGCGGCTTTGCGAGAGGCCGCAATCAGCACTTCATCGCCCTTGCGTACTACCCCCGACGCTAACGTGCCGGAGAAACCGCGAAAATCGAGGTTGGGCCGGTTGACCCATTGCACCGGGAAACGCATCGGCTGACCCGCCCGGTCGGAGGCAACCTCGATGGTTTCGAGATAAGGCACCAGTTGAGGACCGGAATACCAGGGCATCGCTTGGGACGGCCTCAAGATGTTGTCGCCTTTGAGCGCGGACACCGGGATAGCGACCAGCGTCTCGAAGCCCAGATCTTTTGCGAAGGCCCGGTACTCCGCCTCAATGGCGATGAACACCTTGGCGTCGTGGCCGACCAGGTCGATCTTATTGACCGCCAGCACGACATGTTTCACCCCAATTAGGCTGAGGATGAAGCTGTGCCGCCGCGTCTGAGTCAGCACACCCTTGCGGGCATCAATGAGCACAATGGCGAGGTCGGCGTTGGACGCACCGGTCGCCATGTTGCGAGTATACTGCTCGTGACCGGGGGTATCGGCGACAATAAACTTGCGCTTGTCGGTCGAAAAGAACCGGTAGGCGACGTCGATGGTGATGCCCTGCTCGCGCTCGGCGGTGAGGCCGTCCACGAGTAGCGAGAAATCGATCCCCTCCTCGCCCACTTGCCGGTTGCGGCTCTCCTTGCGCAGCGAGGCCAATTGATCGTCGAGGATGAGTTGGCTGTCATAAAGCAGTCGGCCGATCAGCGTCGACTTGCCGTCGTCGACCGAGCCACAGGTCAGGAACCGCAGCAGGCCCTTATCGGTCTGCTGGGCAAGCCAAAGCTCGAGATCGGTATCGGCCGAGCGAATGAGCGCGGAGGCATTCATCAGAAATAGCCCTCCTGCTTTTTCTTCTCCATTGAGCCAGACTGATCGGAGTCGATGAGCCGCCCTTCCCGCTCGGATGTTCTCGACGCCTGCATCTCCATGATGATGGACGGCAGATCCGTCGCCCGCGAGGGAATAGCGCCCGTCAGCGGATAGCAGCCGAGCGTGCGGAACCGCACCATCTCCTCATGGGACTCTTCGCCTGGCTCGAAGCGGAACCGGTTATCATCGATCATGATCAGCGTGCCCGAGCG
>JBDSEK010000112.1:0-3919 GCA_039920085.1 Devosia sp.
ACCAGCTGGGCATATTTCCAGATCGCGCCCGACCCATATTCGGTCTCGCGCGGCTTCCAACCCGCTTTGCGGCGGGCGAATTCCTGCTCGGAAACATTGACGGAAATGACACCGTCCACGGCATCAAGTGTGACGATGTCGCCATCATTGATGAGGGCAATCGGCCCACCAATAGCCGCTTCGGGGCCGACATGGCCGACGCAGAAGCCGCGCGTGGCGCCCGAGAACCGGCCGTCAGTGATTAGCGCCACCTTGTCGCCCATCCCCTGCCCGTAAAGCGCCGCGGTAGTCGACAGCATTTCGCGCATGCCCGGGCCGCCCTTGGGGCCCTCGTAGCGGATGACGAGCACGTCGCCTTCCTTGTAGGTGCGATTGTTCACCGCCTCGAAGCACAGCTCTTCATTGTCAAAGACCCGCGCCGGACCGCTGAACCTCAGATTCTTGAGGCCAGCCACCTTCACGATCGCACCGTCCGGCGCGAGATTGCCACGTAGTGCGACAACTCCGCCGGTCGGCGAAATGGGGTTCGAAGTGGGGCGAACGACGTCCTGCTGGTCGTTCCACTTCACCTTGCTCAGATTCTCCGCGATCGTCTTGCCGGTGACCGTCATGCAGTCGCCATGCAAATACCCGCCATCGAGCAGGGCCTTCATCACCTGCGGAATGCCGCCGGCCTCGAACATGTCCTTGGCGACATATTTTCCGCCCGGTTTCAGGTCGCCGATATAGGGCGTCCGCTTGAAGATCTCGCCGACGTCGAACAGGTCGAATTCGATGCCGGCCTCATGTGCCATCGCCGGCAGATGCAGCGCCGCATTGGTTGAGCCGCCGGTCGCTGCAACTGTCATCGCGGCGTTCTCGAAGGCTTTGCGAGTCACGATCTGGCGCGGCCGAAGCTGCATCCTGAGCAGTTCCATAACCTGCTCGCCGGCCGCCGAGCATAGCGCGTCGCGGATTTCGTAGGGGGCCGGGGCGCCGCAGCTGTAGGGCAGCGCGAGGCCAATCGCTTCGGCCACCATCGCCATGGTGTTGGCGGTGTATTGACCCCCGCAGGAGCCCGCGGTCGGACAGGCGACGCGCTCGAGTTCGTCGAGCGTCTCGTCGTCCATCTTGCCAACCGAATGCAGCCCCACGGCCTCGAACAAATCCTGGACCACCACATCGCGGCCACGGAAGCGTCCGGGCAGGATCGAGCCGCCATAGATGAAGATCGATGGCACGTTGAGCCGGATCATCGCCATCATCATGCCCGGCAAGCTCTTGTCGCAGCCGGCCATCGCCACCAGCGCATCATAGGAGTGCCCGCGCATGGTCAATTCGACTGAGTCGGCAATCACGTCGCGAGACGCCAACGACGATTTCATCCCGGCATGGCCCATGGCGATGCCATCGGTCACCGTGATGGTGGTGAATTCGCGCGGCGTGCCGCGATTGGCTGCGACGCCCTTCTTGACCGCCTGGGCCTGGCGTTGCAGCGAAATGTTACAGGGGGCCGCCTCGTTCCAGGCCGTGGCGACGCCTACCAATGGCTGGTGAATCTGCTCGGTCGTGAGCCCCATCGCATACAGGTACGAGCGATGCGGAGCCCGCTCCGGCCCCTCGGTCACGTGCCGGCTCGGCAGCCGCGATTTGTCGACGTAATTGCTGTCCATCGTCCACTCCCCCCGACAGTCCCAATCTTGGAACGCTTCCAGAAAGCGCGCTTATCGAGTTGGGCCCGGCAGGGTGCAAGGGCGGAACATGGTCCTCCGGTACGCTGCAATCACTGCGATTTGCCCGCCGCCGAAGGATGTCCGCCCCAACCCGTCCTCGTCTTCGTTTGGGGAGAGATTGTGGCGCCGACCCTCACCGGAGGGTTTCCGTTCATCGGCGGTTCAGGATTCAAAACCGCTGTTGCTGGAAAAGCACAGGGGTCGATATCAGAGCCACTTGGCCTTTCGCATCCCGAAATAGAGTCCGGCGCCGATGATGGCCAACAATCCGAGCACCACCCAGAAGGCGTGCGGGCTGTCGGCGTAAGGAATTCCCGCGACATTCATACCGAGGACCCCGGAAATCACAGTCAGCGGCAGCAGGATGACGGTCACTGCCGTAAGCAGCAGCATGATCTTGTTCATCTGATCCGCCCGCGTATCGAGGATCTGCTCGTGCACGAGCACCGCCCGCTCTGACAGCGCCTGAAGCTCATCACCGAGGCGGGCGGACCGCGCCGATGCCTCACGCAGGCGCAGCCGGTCGCGCGCAGTGAAAAAAGACAGATCCTCGATTTCAAGCGTGTTGAGCACGTCGCGCTGCGGCCAGATGAGCCGGCGGAAGCTGATGAGGTTGCGCCGCAGCGGAGCAAGTTTGTTGCGCACGTCGCTGGCCCGGTCGGCCATTAGCCCTTCCTCGATCGAATCGAGCTGATCGCCCAGCCTTTCGATGAGCGGCTCAAGCCGGTCGGCCGCGCGCAATCCCAGACGAGCGACGAGGTCGGCCGGCGAAACGGGCGCGTGATGGCTGTGCTGCCACTGAACGATGCCCAGGAATTCGGGAATATTCAGCTCGGACGAGATGATCACCCGGCCCTTTTCGAGCCAAAGACTGAGCAGCTGGCGTCCGACATCCTCGGGCTCGGCGCCGGGCCGCGCCACGCGCAACACGACGATCGCTTTGTCTTCGAGCACAACGCAGCGGGTGCGTGTCGAGGGCACCGAGAGCGTCTCCGAATTGAACGGCCCGAGCTCCTCGCGCAGCCAGACCTTGAACTCGGGAGCACGGGCATTGCCCGAAACCAGCACAAAGCCCTTGGCTGGCACGTCAAGAGGGAGCGCCTCTTCCTCTTGGCTCAGGCGCTTGACGCCACCGCGGCCGTCAAAAACGATGATCGATCGCCAATCCTTGCTGGGCGTGCGCCCCTCTATCGCTTTGGCGTCGCCCATCCTGCTCCTCTAGCGTAGCCGCATCAGTGCAGCGTGAAGCCGCTCGCGCCGTTGCTCGGACTCGTTACGGCGCTCGTACTGCTCGTCGATGACTTCCTGCCTGGCCTTGGTCACGAATTGCGGGTTGTTGAGCTTCTTGTCGATCTTTTCCATTTCGAGATCTTCCTTGGCGATGTCTTTCTCCAGCCGCGCCTGCTCGGCCGCGAGGTCGATCACCCCCGCCAGCGGTAGCACGAAGGTCGCCTCGCCCAACACGATCTGCGCCGAGCCCCTGGGCACCTCGCTGCCATAGGCCACGTCTTCGAGCCGCGCGAGCCGCATCAGCGCCGTCAGTTGGGCCTCGGCGCGCGTTCCCGTTTCCTCACCAGCACCCACGATGATGAGCTTGATCTTGGCGCCTGCTGGGACGTTCATTTCAGTGCGCACTGAACGAATACCCGAGACCAGCTGGATCAGCCATTCGATCTCGTCGTCAGCTTCGCGGTCCTCATATTTGGCGAGATCGGGCCATTCTGAAACGATCAGCAACCGATCGCGCTTCGGTCCGGCTTTGCCGGTTTCGCCCCAGAGCTCTTCTGTGACGAACGGCATGAAGGGGTGCAGCATCTTAAGAATTTGATCGAGAGCGAAGGCTGCAGCCGACTGTGTCTCGGCCTTGGCCTGCGCATCATCCCCGGTGAGGACGGGCTTGGCGAGCTCGAGGTACCAATCGCAATAGCTGCCCCAGACGAAATCATAGGCAGCGTTGGCGGCTTCGTTGAATTTGTAGTCCTCGATCGCCGCAGTCACGCTCGCCACGGCACGCGCGGTAGCGCTCACGATCCAGCGGTTGACGGCGAGCTTTGCGCCCTTGGGGTGAAACCCGCTGGTACGCACGCAGCCATTGATCTCGAGGAACCGCGCCGCATTCCAAAGCTTGGTGACGAAGTTGCGGTAACCCTCGACCCGGCTCATCGCGAGCCGCATGTCGCGACCCTGCGCAGCCATCGCAGCCAGCG
>JBDSEK010000113.1:0-22685 GCA_039920085.1 Devosia sp.
GCACTTCAATGGCCTGCCGTACAGTCTTGGGCAGCAGCTCGAAAAAGCGCTGGAGCCGGTCCAGGTCGAATTTGAAATTGCCCGGCAATTGCCAGCACACCGCGCCGAGCCGGGGTCCGAGGGCCTCGATGGAATTGAAGAACAATTCGACCGGCTGTTCGACGTCTTTGAGCCGTTTGATGTGCGTTACAACCTGATGGCCTTTGACGGTGAAGCGGAAGTCTGCAGGCGTCTGTGCCGCCCAGCCTTCGTAGCTTGCCGGCTTCTGGTTTTGATAAAAGCTCGAATTGATTTCGATGGCGGTGACGGCGCGGCTGGCCCAGCTCAGCTCATCTTTCTGCTTCAGCCCCTCGGGGTAGAACTGGCCGCCCCGCCACTCGGGGAACACCCAGCCGGCCATGCCGGTGCGGATCGTTCCACTCGCCATTGGGCGTCTCCTTTGCGATGCCGAGCCGCGCCATCAGGCCGCGGGCATTGTCCGGCGCCTGCAGTTTGTCGGTATTATCGAAAAAGAGAAAGACGTCACGCGGTGTCCGGTCCGATGACGGATTGGTGACGAAATTGCCGTCGGTCATTGTCGCCCCGCTGCTCCAGGCGCGGATGCGGCTGGCCCAGCGGTCCAGTTCGGCGTCGGAATAGCGGCTTCGGTACAGCTCGGTCGAGCCATGGAGGCGGCAGTAGACGAAGTCGGACGTCAGATCCATCAGCAGGGGCCAGTCCACGGTGTCGGCGCACACCAGCGCGATATCGTGGCGGCGGAGCAATGCGATAAAGGTCGGATGGCGAAACTCCTCATTCCGGATCTCGATGGCGTGCCGGATTGGCTGCTGCGATCCGCCACGCAGCCAGGCGCGCGCCTTGAGCCGATGATCATGATGCCGGCCAAGGGCCGCCGCTTCCGCGGTGGTTCGGGGCAGGAGGCGGAAAAAGGCGTTGAGCTTGTCGGGATCGAAGCGGAAGCGCTGAGGAAATTGCCAAAGGATCGGCCCGAGCGTCGGGCCAAGCGCGAGAAGCCCCGATGCGCAGAAATTCGCGAGCGCGGTTTCGGCGCCTTTCAGCTGCAGCATATGGGTGATGTAACGCGGCGCCTTGATGGCATAGACGAAGTCGGTGGGCGCGGCGGCAGCCCATGCAGCAAAGCTCGCCGGCGCCTGCATCGAATAATGCGTGCCATTGATCTCGATGGCATTGAAGACGCGAGCCGCATATTCCAGTTCGCGCTTCTGCGGCAAACCTCGTGGATAAAAATTGCCCCGCCAGGGCGGGTAGGTCCAGCCCGAAACGCCGATGCGGATGTCGCCATGATGGGTCATTGCCCTTCAACCGCCGCGCCGTCGGGCGGTTCCGATTGACGCTCGGGTGAGAATTGCTTAACTCCGCTCGCCGCGGCAGCCCCTGTGGTGGAATTGGTAGACGCGCCGGACTCAAAATCCGGTTCCGAAAGGAGTGTCGGTTCGACCCCGACCGGGGGCACCACGACCACCTTCATTTCATGAGACTAACCAGTAGGAAAAGGGCGGCGCCGAGGCACCGCCCTTTTGGCTAGACCATACTGTCGGGCTTACTCGGCTTCGTCGACATAGACCCAGAGCGAGCCGGAGGCGTCTGCCTTGACGGCGACGACGTCGTCGGTGTCGTGGCCCGAGGCGGTGAGCTTGGCCTGTATGGCGGCATTGGCCGCCACGGCCGTGTGAAGCGCGGTCAGCCGATCGCTGTTGGCGGCGCTTGCGTCGGCGAGGGCGGTGGCCGAAGCGCTGGCGCTGCCTTCAAGGCTCGAAACCTCGACGATGGTGATCGTCGTCGTCGCCGTCGCCGAGGTCACGGCATTGACGTCCGCGGTCCAGTCGTCATTGCCGATATCGCCGATCAAATCGTCGAACGTCAGGCTGCCCGAAACCGAGGCCGAGGTGGACGCGTCGGCACCGGCCATGGCCGAATTGTCGCCGGCCGAGACCGCGGCGCTGGTCGCGGCGCTGACATCGACACCGGCGCTGACAGAGGTGTCCGTCTGGGCCAGGACAGGAGTGATCGTCAGGGCGGCGACCAAGGCGAGAGTGGAAAGCCTGTTCATTTTCTGCATCCTCAATGCGTGGTTGGAGGTCAGCGCGAAAAACGTCGCAATCGTCCAGTCCGTTGCCCATCGGATCGCGAAAAAAAGGCGCGGCACCGGGGGAACCGCGCCCTCCTTCAATCGTTTCCTACGCCCTATCCGGCGCGAATGACGGGCGGGACGATATTGTAGGCCGAGCGGTAATCGCGGATCTGCTCCTCGGAATAGGCGGGGGCATCTTCGTCGAAACCTTGCCAGCCTTCCTTGAGGTAGTCCTTGCGGCGCGCCTCGACATCGACACCATTGCTGTTGCGGAGGATGGCGTTGACTGTATCGGCTCGGCCTTCATCGGCTCTGGCGCTGACGAGGGTGCCGCCGCGGCGAACGCCTTCGGCATAGACATGGGCTTCAGCCTCGGGCACGCCGGCATTGGCGAGAAGGCCGAGCAGACTGCCAGCCGCTGCACCGACACCGGCACCAGCGAGGGCGCCGATTGCGGTTGCGACCAGCCATCCGGCGGCGACCACGGGCCCGATGCCGGGTATCGCAAGTGTGCCGAGGCCAGCGAGCAGGCCCGCGCCGCCGCCTGCAACCGCACCGACACCGGCGCCGGCCGCGGCGCCTTCGCCGGCGCTCGTCGCGGTGTCGATTTCGTAATGGGTGCCACCATCGAGAGCATGGGTGGACTGATTGGCGACGATGGAAATGTCGCTCGATGGGATGCCCGCATCCTTGAGGGCTCGCACCGCGGAGGCGGCGTGATCATAGGTATCGAACAAGGCGGTAACGGTGCGCATGGAATTCTCCTAGGGATCAAATCGCGGAACAACCGCGCTGTGGAGCAAACGCCGCGCAGCCCCGTGCGTTCCCCGGCACGCTGGCCGTAGAGGGCCCTGTCGATGTCGCTCACGCTGACGTGCAGCCAGTCGAGAACGGCAGCGAGCTTAAGCTGCGCATGATGCCGGAGGTGATTGGGCGGGGCGGACCGGTAAAGATTGCCCCATCGCCGCGCACCACCGGGAGCGTTCACTGTCGCGTATTAAGGTGCCGAAAAGTGCGGTCGCCGTGCTTGCCGCCCTTTCGATGTGGGCACAAATCAGCGAACTACAAGAGTTGACGCCCCGACTAGGGCGGGCGTAGAGCACCGCGGCCCCGGCCGGGGGTTCCCACCAAGGACATTTCGATGACGGATTTGCAAAGGCCGCTTTGGCAGCGGTTCCTGGTTTTCCTGTTGCCGTTGATGCTTGCCAATATTCTGCAGTCGCTTTCGGGCACCATCAATTCGATCTTCATCGGGCAGTTGCTGGGGGTCGAAGCGCTGGCGGCCACCGCCACCTTCTTTCCCGTGATGATCCTCCTCATCTCCTTCATCGTCGGGCTTGCCTCAGGCTCGACCGTGCTGATCGGTCAAGCGTTCGGCGCCAAAAATATCGAGAAGGTCAAGCAGGTCGCCGGCACGACCATTATCGCGGCCTTCATTCTGGGGCTCGTCGTTGCGCTGATCGGCATCTTTTTTACCGAGCCTTTGATGCGGCTTTTGGGAGCGCCCGCAAACGTGCTGCAGCAATCGGTGAGCTATGGCCGCATCATCCTGATCGGCATGCCGGGGTTCTTCGTCTTTTTGATTGTGACATCGGTGTTGCGTGGCGTCGGCGACACGACTACGCCGTTGATCTCGCTGCTCATCTCGATCGCCATCGGACTGATCGTGACGCCGGCGCTGATCCTCGGCTGGGGCGGCTTGCCGCGCATTGGCGTCGACGCGGCGGCGGTGGCGTTCATCGCCGGGTTCCTCGTGGTGCTGGTTTTCCTGTTCTTCTTCCTCCGGGCGCGAAAGAGCCCATTGGCGCCCGATGCCGAATTGATCCGCGATCTGCGGCTCGACCTGCCTTTGCTTGGCAAGATCCTGCGGATCGGCGTGCCCGCCGCCGTGCAGATGGTGATCTCCTCGCTGGCGGCCATTGTAGTGGTCGGGATCGTCAACCGGTTCGGCTCCAATGCGACGGCGGCTTATGGCGCGGTTGGGCAGGTGCTGAGTTATGTGCAGTTCCCGGCGATGTCGATCATGATCGCGACATCGATCTTCGGGTCGCAGGCGATCGGGGCGGGGCAGAACGCCAGCCTGCCGGCGATCGTGCGCACCGCGATGATCACCAATCTCTTTCTCACGGGTGGTCTTGTACTCATCGCCTACATCTTCTCGGAACATTTGGTGTCACTGTTCGTGACCTCACCGGAGGTCATCGAGATCACTGAAACGCTGCTCCATATCGTCTTGTGGAGCGTCGTGATGTTCGGCTTTGCCGGGGTGCTGTCAGGCATGATGCGGGCGTCAGGCGATGTGCTGGTGCCGATGCTGCTGGGTCTGGGCACCATTCTGCTCGTCGAAACGCCGTTGGCGCTCTACCTCTCGACGACGCCGCTGGGCCTTCGCGGGATCTGGATCGCCTATGCAACGAGCTTTTGCACCATGCTGGTGCTGCAGGGCAGCTATTACTGGTTCTTCTGGAAGAACAAGCCGATCAAGAGACTGATCTGAGCGCCGCTTCGATCCATCGGATCGCAAAGGGGACGATCTGTTTTGCATCGACCAAAACCGAGGGCGCGGCGCCGATGGTGCTGCGTCTGCCTTTTCCGGTGGCGAGGAAGTCTTCGACGATCGTTGCGAAATAATCGTCGGCGAGGCCATGGGGCACTTCGGCGGTATCGAACTCCTCGAATTTTCGCCAGACCGTTCGGCCGCCGACAAGGATCGGCGCTTCGTAGCGGATAATGCGCTTGGGGGCGAAGACGGCGAGGTGCTCGGCGTGATGCAATAACGTCATGGTGTCGAGCGGGGCGCCAAGCATCAGGACTTTGCCGCCGGCCTCGACCAGTTTGCCGAACGGCGAATGCGGGCCGTAGCCGTAATCCATGGCGTGGTCGGCGACGAACCATTCCGCTTGGGCCCCCAGGGCTGCGCAGGAAGCACCGGGGCTGGCGCTGCGGAGGGCGCCAGGCGTCGTGCGCAACATCTCGGGGAAGAAACCATTTTCGCGGGCGCCGCGAGAGGACTTCGGATCGAAGGGCGGGAAGTGCGGCCGCAGCGCCGGGTCGTCCAAATCGTCGGCGCCAAGCCAATCGGTGTAGGCGAGGATGGTGCCCTCGGTCCCGAGGGTGTCCAGCATGGCTGCGACCACCATGTCGGGGCCGCCGACGATCGGCCCGATACGTCGCAAAGCTGCATGGGCCAGAACGGCATCGCCAGCTTTCAACCCGATCGTGGCGAAGTCCGCCGCCAGCGATTGGCGGGTGACTGCTCCCCCAGTCACCTTGCCGCGCCGGCATAGCGGCGCTCGGGGGACGGCCCGGCGGCCGGTGCGTGCAGCGAATCGTAGCGGGTTCGGGCGGAGTTCACTTCGCCCATATGGAGGGCAGCCCAGTTCCAGAGTGCGTCTAGCGGGTTCGTCAGGGTGCGGCCGAGGTCGGTCAGCTTGTATTCGACCCGGGGCGGTATCTCGGGAAAGACAGTGCGCGTGACCAGCCCGTCGCGCTCGAGATTGCGCAAAGTGAGGGTCAGCATGCGCTGGCTGATGCCACCGATCGCATGCCGCAATTCGTTGAAGCGCATGGTTTTTCTAGTGAGGTGGCCCACGACCATGACGCTCCATTTGTCGCCGATGCGGTTGAGAATATCTCCCATCGCACCACAGACCGCCGCTTCGTCGCCAGATCCGCGCATCGCTGCCTCGCAGGAGTGTCTCAGCTCCATATAGGCGAGGTTACTGTCTGTGCCTAGGGCTATGGCGTAGTGCTCAGGGGGGAGCGAACGCCCCGTCACGTCCGCGGCGATGACCAGCTGATGCCGGGTCCGCTGCATGACCGCGGCGAAGAACTCACCGCTGCCGGGCAGTCGGGTGAGGTCAGCGCCGATACAATGCGTGAGTGCGCCGCAAATGTTTCGATGTGGCGAGTCACGCGTTGGACGGTTCGGCCAGGTGACGTCACAATCTTCCTTGGCACCTCTTCGAGCGACATCAAATTCGAAGGTACGATCAGTCGAAAAGCCGGCATGACCCCCGCCGATCTAGTCCGATCGTCGCTGGCGGTTCAAAACCCCGCCGGGTTCAGCAGTTCTCCTTGAGGCTGCCACAGGGTGCGGCTAGAAGCGCTGATCGATTTTCGATTTGTCCGGTTTGATGCCCTCCGCGCGATTGCTCCGCAGCCTGTTGTTGTGTCTCGCCTTGCTGGCGGCTTCGGGCGGGCACGCACGCGCCATTCCGCTCCTTCTCGTCGATGCGCAAAGCTATGACGTCCTCTATGAAGAAGAAGCGGGCGCGCCCTGGCATCCGGCGTCGCTGACCAAGCTGATGACGGCCTATGTGGCGTTTGCGGCAATCGACAATGGCCGCGTATCGCTCGATACCCACGTAACCGTCAGTCAGCACGCCTGGAACCAGGCTCCCGCCAAGTCCGGGCTGGAGGTGGGCGCGACGATCACGCTGAAGGACGCGCTCTACATCATGCTGGTCAAATCGGCCAACGACATCGCGGTGGCGGTAGCCGAAACAATTTCCGGCAACGAGAAGAATTTCGTTCTACAGATGAACCAGATGGCCAAAGATATGCGGCTCACGGGCACCCATTTCGTCAACGCCAATGGCCTCAACAACGACGAGCAGGTGACGACGGCGCGGGACCTCGCAATGCTGGCGCTCTACATCAGACGCGATTATCCGCAATATTTGCCAATGTTTGGCACCGATATCGTGCGGCTGGGCACGTCCAAGCTCGAATCCAACAATGGTCTGCTCG
The DNA here is from genome assembly GCA_039920085.1 of Devosia sp. Classification (GTDB taxonomy): domain Bacteria; phylum Pseudomonadota; class Alphaproteobacteria; order Rhizobiales; family Devosiaceae; genus Devosia_A. The sequence goes on from JBDSEK010000113.1 coordinate 6,845, forward strand.
AACATTTTGCGGGCACGACCGGAATGAAGACGGGCTACATCTGCTCATCGGGGCTCAATATCGTCGCGACGGTGGAGCGGGACGGTCGCTCGTTGCTGGCGGTGGTGCTGGGCGGCGGCTCGGCGCGGGAGCGCAATGAACTGACCGCCCAGCTCTTTCTCAAGGGCCTTTCGGGCGCGGCTCAGAGTACGGGTCAAAAGATCGTCCAACTCGCCAATACAGGTGGCAAAGCTACCGACATGCGGACGCTTATCTGCGGCAAGAAGGCCAGGGAATATGCCAAGCAGCGTGAGGCCGCCTTCCCGATGGGCCTCAAGGGCCAGCCGAGCTACCTCAACGACGACATAGAGGGGGTGGTGTACGTGGCAACCGATTTGGGCAAGCTGGTCGATGTGCCGCTGCCTCGTCCGCGCCCGGCCTTGGCGCCGCAGATCGCAGAGAACTAGGACCTCACGATCTCGAAGCGCAGCGTGTCGCCCTCGCTGCTCAATTGGCAGTCGTGGCCATTCTGCAGACAGTAGAGTGGGACATCGATCCTGGCGATCGGGTCGGTTGCGAGGATCGTCAGGCGCGCGCCTGGCGGCAGTTCGGCGAGGCGCTTTTCGACTTTGAGTACCGGCAGCGGGCATTTGAGCCCGCGCGCGTCCAGGATTTCATTCAAGAACCAGCACCCAATAGGCCCCATAGGGTGAGTTGTCCGAATAGGTGCCGCCGATGCCGGCGCGGGTGGCCGTGGCGTTGGCGAGGACTGCCGCATCGGCTGGGGAGCCGCGCCAGCCCGAGAAGGTTTCGGCAAAGGTGAAATAGCCCGCCGAATAGCGGATATCGAGGGCACCGGCGGGCTTGGCCGGAGGCCTGCCGTTCCCGGCGTATTGCTGGGCCAGCGCTTGTGCCTTGGCGTCGAGCGTCGCGTCCGCCACGAGGGCGGGGCGGCCCGCCGAGCGGCGATAATCGTTGATGATGGCGAGCGCCTCCGCGCGGTTGGGCTGAGCGCCAGCATGGTCGAGGCGGGCCGTAAGGCCGGGTGACAACCCGATGGTGGACGAGCATGCCGCGAGAATAAGGGCGATTGCTGCCGCGATCAGCAGGCGCGGCAGGGAGGGAAGGGCTCGGGCCATCGGGGTGTTAGATCCTCTCGAGACGTCGGTTGGGGAACTTGGTGGCCCCGATGAGATTCGAACTCATGGCCTCAGGATTAGGAATCCTGCGCTCTATCCTGCTGAGCTACGGGGTCGGCGCGGCGGAACTTAGACAAAGGGGCCTAACGAATAAAGCCATTTCGTCCCGTTCTGCCGCTCGTGGAAGCATGCCAGTCCGGGTAGGCCGCAACGTCGTGGATGCGGCGGCTCTTCCACGATTCCTCGCCGATAGGCGCCACTTCCCAGAGCCAGGTCGAGTTGGCAGGCGGCAAGGTACGGCCGTAGAGCAGATCGAACTGTTCGAGGATCTCGCCGGTCCGATCAAGGGCGCGGTAGTTTGTATCGGTCAGCAGGGTGACTTTGCACGACAGCGAGTCCAGCCCAGATGCGCATCAATGATCGCTGCTTCCTCGCCGTCGGGGGCAGCACGGGCGAGCTGCGACAAGAGGTTGATCGAGATCACCCAATCGAGCCCAGGGATATCGCCGAGGAATCGCAGCGGCGCGGTGTGACCTGCCGGTGTCAGATCGCGCCACAGACACTCGACATTGGCAAGTGCCGCGAGCCGAGGACGCAGCGTCGATAGATGTGCGAGGTCGATCAGCAGGACGCGCCCGAAACGCGCCGCCAGCGCTTCGAGCGGTACGTCGAAGCAGGGGCCGGAGCCGAGCACCGCGACAGTCCTGTAGCGCCCGATAGAATCGATGCTCGATTCGATGGCAGCACGACAGCGATTGAGATGCGGCGCCCAGGCTTGCGCCTGCCGTCTGCCGCGCGCCCACAAACCAACCGCCTCCCCGAGATGGCGGCGGAAGCCGCCGGGCGTCCGGGGGAGGCTCTGCAGATAGACCAGGCTTTCGATCAGCATGTGAGCAACGCTAGCGAGAACCACCGAATCTGGTGTGGCGCTCCCGCTACACTGCCCGGAAAGTGCCGGTTCCAGCAGGGAATTTCGCCGTAATTCGGTGCAGACTTCGGGCAGTTCTGGTGGGGCCGGATTTGCTCGCGAAATATGCGGTTCTTGGCGCTGTGATCGCTTCCCTAATGCCGGCGCAGCTCGCCTCTGCCTGCGACGGGCTGCTCGATGGTCCCAAAGGGATTGTTCGCGAAATTGTCGATGGCGACACGGTACTGCTCGACAACGGCCTGGTGATCCGACTGATCGGTACACAGGCGCCCAAGCTGGCGCTGGGGCGGGAGGGTCTTACGGATTGGCCGATGGGTAGGGAGGCCAAGGCCGCGCTCGAAGGGCTGGTGCTCGGCCAGCCGGTGGTGCTTCGCTATGGCGGGGAACAACTCGATCGCTATGGCCGCTCGCTCGGCCAGTTGTTTACCACCGGGCCGGAGCCGGTGTGGGTGCAGCAGGCGATGCTGACCCAGGGGATGGCCCGGGTTTATTCCTTCCCGGATAACCGACGCTGCCTGCCCGAATTGCTGGCGGCCGAAAGCCGCGCCCGCAGTATGAAACTTGGCATCTGGAGCGAACCCTTTTACACGGTACGCCGGGCGGATCGTCCGTCGGCGATGCTGCCGCTTCAGGGCCACTACGAATTGGTGGAAGGCCGCGTGCTCCTCGCCGAAATGGCACAGGGCCGGGTGTTCCTCAATTTTGGGCGTTTCTGGAAAGAGGATTTTACCGCGGTGATCGACCGGGCGGCGCTGGCGCTGTTCGCCGATGGCGGTATCGATCCGCAAAAACTTGGCGGCGCGCTGATTCGGGTGCGCGGCTGGGTGGATATCAATGACGGGCCGCGTATCGAAGTGACGCATCCCGAACAGATCGAGGTCTTGGCCGGTCCATGAGCATGGCGCGGACCATTGCTGAAAGTGTGAAAGGCGCGGCGCTGCTTGCCGCGCTGTTGGCGCTCGCCGGGTGCTCGTCCGTGATGGGCCCGGGAACGCAGGTGACGACCATCGATGGGCAGATGGCGCCGGTGGTCACCGATCCGGGCGATCCCGATGACGAAATGATCGGGGCGCGTGAGCATCCCAAGATCATCGCCTCCTATGGCGGCGTCTATTCCGACCGTCCGGCCGAGATCATGCTGACGCAGATCGTGTCGCGGTTGTTGACCGCGGCCGACCAGCCCAATGCGCGCTTCACGGTGACCATCCTCGATAGCGCGGAGGTCAACGCCTTCGCATTGCCGGGCGGCTATGTCTATGTGACGCGCGGCATCCTCGGGCTCGCCAATGACACGAGCGAACTGGCCGCGGTGCTGGCGCATGAAATCGCGCATGTGGTGCTCAAGCACGCGCGTGCCCGCACTAACCGGGTGCGCACCACCGAGATCGTCGATCGTGTCGTAACGGGCGTATTCGGCGCCGACGTCTCAACGGATCAAAGCTCCAATAAGGCGCGCGTGTCGCTGGCGGCCTTCAGTCAGGCGCAGGAGCTTGCCGCCGACAAGGAGGGGATTCTGATCGCGGGCCGTGCCGGATATGATCCCCATGCGTCAGCGCGGTTCCTCGCGGCGATGGGCCGGTTTGCTAAATATTCGGCGGGGGATGCAGCTCAGGAGACCGATTTCCTCTCGTCGCACCCTTCAACGCCCGACCGGATCCAAAAAGCGACGGAGAGCGCCCGCTCCTTCTTCGGAGCGCCGGGGCTCGGAGAGTCGGACCGGGCCGGCTACATGAGCGCCGTCAATGGCCTCGTCTATGGCGATAGCCCGTTGCAGGGCGCGATTGCCGGCAAACGCTTCATTCAGCCGGCACTCAAATTCACCTTTACGGTGCCTAACGCCTATACGCTCCAGACTTCGAGAGGGTCGGTGGTGGGCGTCGCAGGTGATGGTGAAGCTGTGCGCTTCGACAGCGCCGATGTTCCCGCGGCAACGACGCTGTCGGACTATCTGAAATCCGGCTGGATCGCAGGGCTGCGGCCCGAAACGATCGTGGCGCAGAACGTCAATGGCCTCGACACCGCTTCAGCAGTCGCAGCGACAGCGAGCTGGAACTTCCGGCTCTCGGTGGTGCGCTACCAGGGCAAGGTCTATCGTTTCATCTTTGCCGCCAAGATCGACAGCGAAGTGTTCGCGCGGGGGGCAGACCAGACGCTGCGCAGCTTCCGTGCGACCAGCAACTCCGACCTCAGGCAGGTTAGGACGCTGGCGATCAATGTGGTGGTAGCGGGCAATGCCGACAGCGCGGATTCGCTGGCGCGGAGGATGGCCAACATCCCGGGCGGGAGCGAGTTGTTCTACATCATCAACAATCTCTACCCGGGAGATCCGGTGGTCGCGGGCGCCGCCTATAAGCTCGTCGCCGTGAAATAGGCGCCACGCAAAAACAAAGGGCCGGTCGCCCGGCCCTTTGTTAATCATAGAAACGCGACTGATCAGGCCGCAGCTTCCTCGGCATCCGGCTCGGTCTTGGGACCGCGGCGCGGCGACTTGGCCAATTGCTTTTCGATCAGCTGCACGGCCTCGGTGAGGGTCAACTTGTTGACCGCACCGATCTCGCGGCTCATCCGGTCCATCGCCTGCTCGAACAGCTGGCGCTCGGAGTAGGACTGCTCGGGCTGATCGTCTGACCGATAGAGGTCTCGAACCACTTCCGAGATCGCGATCAGATCGCCGGAATTGATCTTGGCCTCGTATTCCTGGGCGCGGCGCGACCACATGGTACGCTTGACGCGAGCCCGTCCGGTGACGGTATCGAGCGAACGCTTGACCACGGGCTCCTCGCTGAGCTTGCGCATGCCGACAGATTTGATCTTGGCGGTCGGGACACGGAGAGTCAGCTTGTCCTGCTCGAAGGAAATAACGAACAGTTCCAGCGACAGCCCGGCCACTTCCTGCTCGTCAATGGAGGTGATGAGTCCGACGCCGTGGGAGGGGTAAACGATATACTCGCCGGTCCTGAATCCGAGGCGCTGCACAGTCTTCTTGGCTACCATTGTTTACTCCTATTTGACGCCGCCGCCGGACCGGTTCTTTGCGGAAAGACCGTCCTGGTTACTTGTTGCAGAAATGCACAATCGCCGTACGGTTCCGCTGACCGCCCGGTGTCTCCACCCGTTGTTCCTGTCAAAAAAACAGTGCCTTGCGGCACCGGCTGGGAATTTGCATCTACTGTCACCCTAGCACAATTTTTCGGCAAAATCAAAAAGCCGAATCATCTGCGTTAATTGGGCGACCGTCCAGGCCGGAAACCTTGAGTTTCCTCTGGATGGGGGTTGCTAGTCGCCCTCGCCAGGCGCTTCCGAAAAATACTTCTCCAGCTTGCCCTCGACCCCGTCAAATTCCTTGGCGTCAGCCGGTGCATCTCGCTTGATTGTGATATTGGGCCAGGCGACCGCGTATTTTGCGTTCACTTCCAGCCACTTATCGAGGCCGGGCTCGGTGTCGGGCTTGATCGCTTCGGCCGGGCATTCGGGTTCGCAGACGCCGCAATCGATGCATTCGTCGGGGTGGATCACAAGCATGTTCTCGCCTTCATAGAAGCAGTCGACGGGGCAAACCTCGACGCAGTCCATGTATTTGCAGCGAATGCAATTGTCCGTGACGATGTAGGTCATAGGTGGCGGGCGGTCCTGCACAGGCCGGCAACGGGGAGCTCGGCCAGCATGGCTGTCCAAGATCGCTGGTTGCTAGACCTTTTCGGTACCAGCCGCAAGACAATGGCGGGGTAAGCGATTGCCGTGAAACAGCCCGTAACGAAAGGGGTTTTTCAGGTGCGGCAGGGGAGCCGGCGCGACGGCGTCAGACCAGTCATCTGGATACCGGACTAATTCTGCGAAAGCGGCTTGGCCGCTGCGCGGGAGCGGCGGCGAATTGCACTTCTTCTTGGATGGCGCGGCACTCGATATCCGGCGCACGCTGTTGCGTTTGGCCGCGTCCAGCGGACGGCCGCCGGATTTTCCTGGATCAAGTACCGGCAATCGGGACCGTCTAATCGCTGTCGGTCAACGAGTCGGTATCGCGGCGTTGCTTCTTTGTCGGGCGCCCGGTGCCGGCATCGCGAGCAGCAAAAGGTATTGGAGCTTCGGCTTTGGGCAGGGGTGGCGGCGACAGATCTTGGTAGAGATTTTGCGCCTCGGGCGCCGGCCCACGGCGCGTGCCGGCGGCGAGGACGCGCCAGACCATAAGGCTCTCGTGCAGCGTCATGGTCAGCACGTCGCCTTCGCCCACCGGATGGTCGGTCCGAACTGTGCGCACCGAATTGATCCGGACAGCGCCTGCCTCAATCAGCTTTTGCGCCAGCGTTCGCGATTTCACCGCGCGCGAAAAGAACAGCCATTTGTCGAGGCGCTGTTTCGCCAAGCGTCACTCGGGCTTGGGGTTACGCAAAGCCGCGAGAGCTGCCCAGGGCGAGTTGGGATCGAGAGGTACGTCGCGCGGTTCGCGCGGACGGTGCTCCTTCCAGTCCTCGCGCGGCTTGTCGCTGCGCTTACCGGCAGATTTCGGCTTGCCCTCATAGGGCTTGCCGCCCTCCTTGAAGCCGCCATTGCGCTTATTGTCGAAGCGGGGACGGCCGGGCTTTCCGTCGCCCTCTCCGCGTTCTCGGTTGTCGGAGCGGCGCGGTGGCTTGTCGCCTTCGGGCGCGGGCGCTTGGCTATCGGTAGAAACTGCCGGAGTTGGGGCTGCTTCGCGCGGTCGGTTGAAGGGACGTCGGCCATTGCTTCGCTCGTGCCGCGCATTGTCAGGGCGGCGCCCGCCCGGCGACCAGATTTCATCGAACTCGGGCTCGGCGGGTGCGGCAGCCGGGTCGGGCGGCGGAGGAGCGCCGAGATCGGCGGTCGCGGCCTCGACGATCGGCGCATCGGCGGTCTGAGCCTCAACGACCGGCCCGGCCCCTTCGACCGCTTCGGTGGCCGCTTCGTTGATCGGCGCTTCAGCCGCGGCTTCGGCGTCCTCAGTTTGGGGCAGGGCCTCTGTTGCAGGTGTTTCTGGGGTGACAGTCGCGGCCTCCTTGGGCGTGCGACGCGCGCGATAGCCAAGCGAGGTCAGTATCGAGGAGAAATCCTCGCCAGCGGTACCGAGCAGCGATGTCATCTCGACGGTGACGCGGAAGCCATTGCCTTCGGCTGCGCCGGCCGGCACCTCGCCCTGATGGGTCTTGGCATCGAGTGCAATCAACGGGCGGATGATGTCGGCGAGGCGCTCGAGAATATCGACGCGCACGGCGCGCCAGCCGGCGACCTTGAAGCCCGCGACTTCATAGAGCTTGGTCGCAATCGCCGGGTCGATTTGAAACGACGTGCGGCCCGAGAGCACTGTGTGGGGCAGTTCGGCGACACCGGGCTGGCGCACGCCGCCGTGTTTGAGACCGTAGAGGATGAGCGCCAGCTCGCGCGGCGCCGGCTTCAGCGCGAGCGGCACATAGATGTGGTAGGCGCCGAATTTGATGCCGAGCTTCCGCAGCTTGGCGCGCACATCCTGATCAAGCCCCTTGACCTCTTCGCTCACAGCGTTGCGCGGCAACAGGCCAAGATTCTCGTAGAGACGATAGGCGAGGCCGCGGGCGCTGCCTTCGATATCGGCCGGTGTCTCGAGCGCGAGGACGGGTTCAAGCACGGTATTGATGTGGTGACGCAGCCAGAGATTAACGCGATCCTGCACCCGCTCGAGATCGGGGCCGGTGAGGCTCTCGTCGGCCAGCACGATGAGGCGAGGGGCGAACAGGCTGTCGCCTTCGGCAAGACTGGCAACAACTTCGCCGCGCCAGCGCATCATGCCGTCGGTGGCGAGAACGAACTCTTCATTGGGAGCGCCGGCGAGCCGATCGGCGCGCTTGGCAATCTCGGGCGCAATGACCTGGGACGCGGCGGCGCTCAGTCCCTTGGCGTCCTCGCCATCGGAGCGCGCCAGCGTGAAGCGGAAGCCCTGGATCGAGCCGATGAGATGACCTTCGAGGCTAATCTCGCCGCGGTCATTGATTTCGGGAGTTGCCATTGATCGGTCTCGCAAGTGACGCATCAATACGCTGGTGCGCCGGTCCACAAATCGCTGAGTTAGCCGCTCATGCAGCGCGTCGCTCAGCCGGTCTTCAATGTCACGGGTCTTTTCGCGCCAATGGGCGGGGTCTTCAAGCCAGTTTTTGCGGTTGGCGACAAAGGTCCAGGTGCGGACCTGTTTGATCCGGTTGCTCAGCGTATCGATATCGCCGTCCGCATTGTCGCAAAAGCGGACCTGCTCCGCAATCCAGTCGGTGGCAACCGCACCTTGGCGGCGAAGGTCGGTGTAGATGCGCGTGATGATCTCGCCATGCTGGGCCGGCGAGATGTCTCGATAGTCGGGAATCTGGCAGCACTGCCAAAGCAGCTCCACCGCTTCGCGCCCAATGGCGAGGTCTCCGGCTTCGTTGCGCGCCAGGAATTCGAGCGCATGCTGGTCGGTGGCGACGGGCACGCGGGTCAGCGTCTTGATGGTCGGCGGCTTGTCGAGCGAAGCGCGCAGCGCGTCCAACGAGGCAAAATCGAGATCGGGATTGCGCCACTGGATAACGCGCACCGAATCGAAATCATGGGTTTCGAGCGCGACGATCAGCTCCTCGTCGAATGGTTCGGCGTTGCCCGTGACGCCAAAGGTGCCGTTGATCATGTGGCGCCCCGCCCGGCCGGCGATCTGACCGAATTCGGCGGGTGTCAGCGGGCGGGTCTGGTGGCCGTCGAACTTGCGATCATCGGCGAAGGCGACGTGATGCACGTCGAGGTTGAGCCCCATGCCGATGGCGTCGGTGGCGACGAGAAAATCCACGTCGCCATTCTGGTAGAGCTCGACTTGGGCGTTGCGGGTGCGGGGCGAAAGGGCCCCCATAACAACGGCAGCGCCGCCGCGCTCGCGCCGGATCAGCTCCGCGATGGCGTAGACCTGGCTCGCTGAAAAGGCGACGATGGCCGAGCGCGGCGGCTGGCGAGAGATCTTTTTCGAGCCGGTATAGGTGAGCCGGCTGAAGCGCGGCCGATTGATGATTTCGGCATCGGGGAAGAGCGCGCGGATCACGGGAGCCATTGTCTCGGCCCCGAGCAGCAGCGTTTCGCTGAGGCCGCGCGCGTGGAGGATGCGGTTGGTGAAGACATGGCCGCGGTCGAAATCGGTCGCCACCTGGATTTCGTCGACGGCCACGCACTCGACCGGCATATCGAGCGGCATCGCCTCGACCGTCGCCACCCAATAGCGTGCCCGAGGCGGCACGATCCGCTCTTCGCCTGTTACCAGCGCGACGGCGTCCTTGCCCACCCGGTCGGCGACACGGTGATAGACCTCGCGGGCGAGCAGCCTGAGCGGCAGGCCGATCATACCAGAGCGATGCGCCAGCATGCGCTCGATGGCGAAATAGGTCTTGCCCGTGTTGGTGGGGCCGAGGATGGCCTTAAGAGAGGAGCCGGTCATCACTGGGCCTATGTAGGGGAGGGCGGGGCCATAAGCGAGTGTGTCAGACCGGCACAGTTCGGCTCGCGCCGGCTACGCTCGTTCACCCTTGGTACGGAGCGGGAACGAATCCGGGCCGAATCGGCGGTCGGCCCGGAATGCTGGTTTGTTCTCTACTGCCTGTAGCGTGTGGCTGGCGCTGATTCTACCAGCGGCGCGGCGGGCCGTCCGCAGGGGGACCGAACCCGTTCACAGCTCTTACGAAAGCGTTGATTTCCGCCGCCACGGCGACCGACTCACCGGTTCCTAAACGAGGGCTGAAGCTCCGCCGACCAGAAATTGTTTTGCCCGTTAGGAAAGCTCCCCCCGTGAAGAGGGGCATAGCGCTCTGCCGGTTGGCAAAAAAGGCCATTGACCGTGCCAAACTGGGACGAAGAAAATCGTAAGGTTTGGTTAACCACAATTGTGGCGCCCGACAGTCTCGCGAAGGGGCGAGCTATTCCAGCTCAGTGAGCACCATGCTCAGATCGCCCATCGAGGTAGTGAGCAGCACGCGATAGGGAATGAACCAGCCGCTGTCGCGGAGCGGCGCATACCAGAGCAGGATGCGATCTTCCTCAGCCAGTGAGCGCGTCAGCTCCGAGGTGGTGTAGTGGCCCGAGATTGGCGTGTATTTGACGCTGCACAGCACGACCGGCCCTTGATAGCCGGTGCGCTTGGAGGTTGCGACGTCGTCGCGCGAATAGTGGAAGGCAAGGTCGAAGCGCTCGGTTCCGGTGAAGACTTTCTCGCGCGCATTGCACAGCGAACGGTCGAGCTTGGATCCCTTGAGGATGAAGGCGGCGAGCATGTCGTTAACGCCGTTGAGCTGCTTCCGCTCAATGGGGATCCGGTCGATATTGTTGACGATCGGCGGGTTGACCACAAAGGACGACACGTCGCCATCACCATAAGTGATCTTGACGGTGAAGTTGTCGCCGCCCGAACGGGTGAGGAGATCGAAGCGCTGCGACTGCAAGCCACCGCTGCCGGCCATCCCGGCCGAGTTAGCCTTGATGGTACCGCTGGCGACCAGCGAGGCAACGCCGGTGACATTTGCTTGGAGTCCCAGGGAATAATTGCCTCCCCCTTCGATGAAGTCGAAGGCTGCGCTCGCGACAATCGTGCCGCCGAGATTGATGACGTAACTCGCCCTGGCGATGGTGTCGGCGGTCGCCGTTGACAGCGTCAAAGCGAGTATGAGAGCGGCATGGGATAGCGTGCGGAGCAGGGCAGGGCTCACTTTCGGGCTCGAAAGCCCCGCGGACGGGGCGAATCACCGGACGCCAAACTGCCCGGGGCGCCGGGGGCTGGCAAGGCGCTCGCGCCAGCGTTGCTTGACGGAAAAGTGCGCTTTCTCTATGGAGGCGCCTCCAATCAAAAACAGACCACCACCCGTTGCGGGGAAACCTCTCCGCCCAGGGACTTTCGACAGGATTTACTATGGCACGCCGCTGCGAGCTGACCGGTAAAGGCGTTATGGTCGGCAACAATGTGAGCCACGCGGTCAATCGGACCCGCCGGCGCTTTCTTCCCAACCTGCTCAATGTATCGCTGATCTCCGATGCGCTAGGGCGCACGGTGCGGCTGCGCATCTCGGCCCATGCGCTGCGCTCGGTCGAGCACCGTGGCGGGCTCGATGCTTTCCTCGCCAAGGCTAGTGACAATGAGCTGTCGCCCAACGCGCTGCTGCTGAAGCGCGAAGTGAAGGCTGCGCTCGCTTCATAAGCAGCTGGTTTCCAGTTTCGGCCGCGCGGTACCCGGTGCCGCGCGGTTTGCTTTTGATTTAGACTAAGCGCGCCGCGCCGGTCTGATGCCGGAGAGCGGGAACATAGAGGTGCATGAAATGCTCGCTCGCTTGGTGGCCGCCATTGCGGCCATGGTCGTGGTCGTCACCGCGTCCAACATTCTCGTTCTTTATCCGGTGCAGACCCAGCTCGGTCCGCTCAACCTGGCGGATCTGCTCACCTGGGGAGCTTTCACCTACCCTTTCGCCTTCCTCGTCACCGACCTGACCAACCGCTATGACGGAGCTCGCAATGCGCGCATCGTCGTAATCGGGGGTTTCGTGGCGGCGCTGGCGCTCTCCTTTTATCTGAGCTTCAACCCCCTGCCCTGGACGCCGGAGGCTGGTCCCGCCACGACGCCCCGCATTGCCACCGCATCGGTCACAGCGTTTCTCATCGGGCAGTTCCTCGACATCGCCGTGTTTTCTCGCTTGCGCGCCAGCAACGCATGGTTCGTGCCACCCTTTGTCGGGTCGCTGCTGGGCTCGCTGCTCGACACTGCGATCTTTTTCACCATCGCTTTCGCGCCAGCGCTGGTTGTCGTCGATGCGCTCTATGGGCGTCCCGATGGCTCGCTCGGCTTTCCTGCGCCATGGCTCGGCCTCGGCCCGGAAGTGCCGCTCTGGACTTCGCTTGCGACTGGCGACTTCCTGGTGAAGTTCGTCGCAGCGCTTCTGCTGCTCGCGCCATACCGGGCGCTGATGGGCAAGCTCGTGCCGCTACCGCTGATTGCAGAAGCGCGCGCCTGACGCTCAGTCGGGCAGCGAGAACTCCAATAGGAGGCTGCGCTCCCAGTCGTTGAAATTGTCGTCCGAGATGAGCGTGATGCGGGTCTCGCCGCCGGGGCCGGCATGGACGGCGAGGCCTTCCATGTTGTCGATGTCACCGCCGGTGACCTCGAGCAGCACTTCGCCTTCGAGATGGGCGCCGGGTTTGACCGCTGCTGCGGGAATGCGGACGAGGCGCGCCGCGAAGGTTACGAGGACAACGCCGCGCTCGAGGACCAACAAATCCCCATTGGGCAGGAAGGCGCAATCGGTGGGGCTGGTGTTGCTTCCCGAGATGTAGCTGAGCGGCCCGCGATCATTGACGCCGAGGAGAAAGGCCGAATGCTGGCCGTCATCGGTGATAACCCCCTCGGTCAGCAGCAGGGTCGAGCCGGCGACCGGGGAAGCCGCGGGCGCTATACAGACCGCTTCCAGCGTGGCGTTGGTTCGTGTCTTGGCCAGCCAGTCGGGGATGTTTACCTCGCGCGCCGCGCCCGTGGGGACGCGATCGGCTAGAGCGAAATCGGCGACGCGAGTCACGTTCTCAAAGCCAATGCGGATGGCCGCCGGAGCTCCCTCACGCTCGACCACCGCCAAGGCTTCGGCGTCGCGCGCGACGGCACGCGAAATGTCATCGCCCTTGGAGTTCTGGATGGGCATGGTGGTAACGCCCACAAGGCTGAGCGGCGCTCCGGATTCGTCATAGATCAGTTGGCCGGAAATGAAATTGCCACGGTCCGAAACCATGACCAGATGGCCGTCGTCACCGGTGAAGCCAAGACCCGAATTGCCGCCGAAGATGTCGCTGGCGCTTTCGAGCACCAGCCCGCCCTCGTAGACAAGCTTCTGCACCGCTTCCCCTGGCCGCGCATTCATGAAGGAGGAGACGGGCAAGGCGGTGACCGTGATGTCGTCGGCCAATGCCGCGCTTGCCAGCAGGCCGGCAGCAAGCGCCACAATGGCTCTCATGCGTAGCGGGCCTTGCGGAGCGCCGATGGCGGTACCTCGTCGAACAGGGCCGCGAGCTCATCGGTCAGCGCGCCGGCCAGCTCTTCGGCGTCGAGCAAGGTGACGGCGCGCCGATAGTAACGGGTCACGTCATGGCCGATTCCAACCGCCACCAGCTGGATCGGCGTTCTGGTTTCGATATCCTCGATGACCTGCCGCAAATGCGCCTCGAGATAATTGCCCGCATTGACGCTTTGGGTGGAGTCGTCCACCGGTGCGCCATCGGAAATCACCATCAGGATGCGGCGGTTTTCAGGCCGGCCCAGGAGGCGCCGGCGAGCCCAGTCCAGCGCCTCGCCGTCGATGTTCTCCTTGAGCAAGCCCTCGCGCATCATCAGGCCGAGATTGCGCCGGGCGTGCCGCCAGGGCTCATCGGCAGCCTTGTAGATGATGTGGCGGATGTCGTTGACCCGCCCCGGCCCCGGGGGCCGACCGGCTTCGAGCCAAGCCTCGCGGCTTTTGCCGCCCTTCCAGGCGCGGGTCGTGAAGCCGAGGATCTCGACCTTGACGCCGCAGCGCTCGAGCGTGCGGGCGAGGATGTCGCCGCAGATCGCGGCGATGGTGATCGGGCGGCCGCGCATCGAGCCGGAATTGTCAATCAGGAGCGTCACCACGGTGTCGCGAAAATCTGTGTCGCGTTCGACCTTGAAGCTCAATGCCTGGAGCGGATCGGTCACGACGCGGGTGAGCCGTGCCGTATCGAGCAGACCTTCTTCAAGATCAAACTCCCAGGCGCGGGACTGCTGCGCCATCAACCGGCGCTGCAGCTTGTTGGCAAGTCGCGCTACGGCCCCAGCGAGACTCTCGAGCTGCTTGTCGAGCAAGGCCCGCAGCTGGTCCAGTTCCTCGGGCGGGCAGAGTTCAGCCGCTTTGACGATCTCATCGAATTTCTGCGTGAAGATCTTATAGGCGAACGCCGTCTCGAACTCGCGGGCATTGTGGCCGGGCGGCGGCAAGGGCGCCTCGTCGCCGGCATCGGAAGGCATTTCGTCGTCGGTCTCGGAGAAATCGGCCTCGGAGGCGTCGGCTTCGCCGGTCTCGTCGCTGTCGCCCGATTGCTGGTCTTCCTCAGTCTCTGAGTCTTGGCCTTCGCCCTCACCCTGCTCGGGCGATTTGTCGCTCTCGTCGCCCTGTTGCGGTTCCTGGTCATCGCCGTCTTCGGCGTCGTCGCCGTCCCGATCGTCGAGTTCGCCATCGGGCACGAGGTTCAGATCGCGCAGCAGCATGCGGGCGGCGCGGGCAAACAGATCCTGATCTTCGTAGCGCAAGGCAAGTTCGGTGAGCGACATTGCGCCTTTCTGCTCGATCTCCTTCTTCCAAAAATCGACGATCGCGGTCCCTGAGGGCGGCACGGCGATGCCGGCGATCTTTTCGCGCAGGATCAGGCCCAACGCCTCGGCGATCGGTGCGTCGTCCTTGTCGCTGATCGCGGCAAAATTCGAGCGGAACAGGCGATCGTCCAGCATCTCGTGGATGTTGCCAGCCATGCCCGGCATGCGCACGCAGCCGAGCGCCTCCACCCGCGCCTGCTCCAGCGCATCGAAGGCAGCACGGGCATCGGGTTCGGCGGGGGAGCGGCGGCGGTGAATATTGGGATCGTGGCTTGCGACCCGCATGGCCATGGCGTCGCCCTGGCCGCGCGCAATGGCGATGTCGCGCCGGGTCGGCAGGCGCGGAAGATTGGCGAGCCGCGCCTTGTCGGTGGTCAATAGGGGCCGATCGGCCGTGAAGCTGACTTCGAGATCGGGCTGTCCGGCGACGGCGCGGACCGCTGCCCCCATCGCGGACTTGAACAGCGCGGTGGTGTCGGGCTTATTGGACTTGCGCGGCGCCTGCGCCATCGGCCTAGGCGGTAACCGCCAGATTGGCCGCGCTTTCGGGCAAATCCTCGCCGAAGACGCGCTGGTAGAACTCCGCTACAACCGGCCGTTCCAGCTCGTCGCATTTGTTGAGGAAGGTCAGCCGGAAGGCGAAGCCCAAATCGCCGAAGATCTCCGCATTCTCGGCCCAGGTGATGACGGTGCGCGGGCTCATGACGGTCGAAAGGTCGCCATTGATGAAGGCCGACCGGGTGAGATCGGCGAGCCGCACCATATTTGAGACGATCTTCTTGCCCTTCTCGTTCTGGTAGCTCTTGGCCTTGGCCAGGACGATGCCGGCTTCCTTATCGTGCGGCAGATAGTTGAGCGTGGTGACGATCGACCAGCGGTCCATCTGGCCCTGATTGATCTGCTGGGTGCCGTGATAGAGGCCGGATGTATCGCCGAGGCCAATGGTGTTGGTGGTGGCGAACAAGCGGAATGCGGGGTGCGGAGTGATGACGCGGTTCTGGTCGAGCAGCGTCAGCCGGCCCGCTGATTCCAGCACACGCTGAATGACGAACATCACGTCGGGACGGCCGGCGTCGTATTCGTCGAAGACCAGCGCGACATTGTTCTGCACCGCCCAGGGCAGGATGCCATCACGGAATTCGGTGATCTGCTTGCCGTCTTTCAAAACGATCGCGTCCTTACCGACGAGATCGATGCGGCTCACATGCGCGTCGAGATTGACGCGCACCAGCGGCCAGTTGAGGCGCGCCGCGACCTGCTCGATATGGGTCGATTTGCCGGTGCCATGATAGCCCTGCACCATGACGCGGCGGTTGAAGGCAAAACCGGCCAGGATCGCGAGCGTGGTGTTGCGGTCGAACAGATAGTCCGGATCGACCGGCGGCACATGCGGGTCGGCCTCGGCGAAGGCCTTGACCTTCATGTCGGTGTCGATGCCGAAGGTGTCGCGGA
>JBDSEK010000114.1:0-19067 GCA_039920085.1 Devosia sp.
ATTCCACCCACCGGAGGTTCGCTTCCGGCAGAGGTTGTTTGCACCGACGCCTCGGCCCCGTACCCGCAAGGGTGCGGGGCTTTTGCTTTTCAATCAGGTACTTGGCTGACAATTGCCTGACAGCAACCTTTCCATACTGGCACCGTTAACCAAGCGATCCGCCATAGCGGTTCGAAAAAACGAGCGTCGACCCCAAGAAACGGAGAAGAACAATGAAAACGACATCCGCGATTTCGATTGTCGCCCTGACGACTGCCCTGTTGGCGGCTCCGGCGATGGCAGACGGCCTCAATATCGGCGTTGGCGCAGGCGCCAATGCTGGCGTCGGTTCCTCCAGCGATGATGGCGATTCCAGTGCCAGCGTAGATTTGGACGTTGACACCAATGTCGCCGTCAGCGCCCAGAGCGACGACGAGCAAGCCGACGGCGATGGTGTCGATGCGGGCGTAACCGGCTCGATCGGCGGAGGCGTCAGCGCCTCCAGCGATGAGGGTTCGAGCCTCGATCTCGACGCGCTGGTCAAGCTCATCGCCAGTGCCAACTATAGAGACGATAGCTTCAGCGCCTGGTCGTCGGCCAATGCCGACGTGACCTCGGTGCTGAGCGTCGATGATCTGTTTGACGCCGAGGGCAATGCGGCGATCGACGCTGCTGTTTCGGCCAATCTCGACGAACAGGACGACCTCCAGGCGGCCATCTCGGCCAATGCCGATCTCAGCGCCTGGCTGGAAACCAACAATATCGACCTCGACTCGGTCATTGCGATCGATGTTGCGGCGGACGGGTCGGTTGACGTTTACGAGGGCTGACGCTCCCTCGTAGGCAAGTCACCGAGGGGGCGCGGGACTTCGGTCCCGCGCCTTCCTGCTTTAGGCTGATGGCAAGCCCGTTTGGCGTGTCAGCGATCCGTCAGCTTTCTCCTAAGTAGAACGCCGCTCTCGGAAATTTCGCGACGCGATTTCTTATCGCTTCAATTTGCGTCTTTGCTCTTCAGTCTCGCGCAACCGTGCTCCCAGAACAGCCGAAACCTGCGTTCGGGGGGCGTGTTGGTGTGCCAGTCGCCGGCCGGCGTGCGGCAACCGACCGCACCGGGAGCGACTCCCAACAGAGGAGAAGCAAGTGAGCAATTTGGCGAAGATTACCTCAGCGGCATTGCTGGCGACGATGCTCTCGTCGTACCCGGCGAGCGCGCTGTCGCTCAACCTGGGCAATGGCAGCGGAGGCGTGGTCAGCATCAATGGCGGCGCGAGCCAACAAAGCAATGCGCTGGTCAATGTCGAGACCAATAATGTGCTGGGCGGCGACAGCGAAAATGGGGGCGTGACAAGCGGCCTCGGCGTCGATCTCGACGGCGATGAGGGGGCCGGCGGTGCCCTGGGGCTCGATGGCATTGTCGACCTCGGCACCGGCGACGATGACGGGCTATTGCTCGATTTGTTCGGAAATGGCGATGGCGCCGTCGACACGCTGGTCGATCTCAATGGTGACCCCGATGTCGACGCGCTTATCGATGTAGACTCTACCGGCAGCATTCTGGGTAACACGGATACGCTGGTCGACCTGAATGGCGATCCCGATGTTGACGCCGTGGTCGATCTCAACTTGCTCAACGATACAGATGGCATCGGTGGTGTTGGCGGTGTCGGTGGTATCGGCGATATTTCGGACTTGGCTGATATCGGCCAACTGGTCGATCTGGATGCGGACTCGAACGGGCTGCTCAATATCGGCGATATCGACGTGCTGAGCGGTGGCGATCTCGTCGATGTGTTTG
The DNA here is from genome assembly GCA_039920085.1 of Devosia sp. Taxonomy (GTDB): domain Bacteria; phylum Pseudomonadota; class Alphaproteobacteria; order Rhizobiales; family Devosiaceae; genus Devosia_A. Next base: position 1,775 of record JBDSEK010000114.1, read on the forward strand.
GCGACGGTACCGGCGTCGGCAATGGCCTTGTCGGCGATGTCGCGCTCGATCTCAGCCACCTCGATCTCAGCGGCCTCAATATCCTGGGCGGCGGCGTGCTCGATCTCTTCGGTAGCGGCGCGGCGGGCGGTGCGGGCGGCAATGGCGGCAACGGTGGCAGTGGCTCCGGCGGCGCTGGATCCGGCAATGGCAGCGGATCGGGCAATGGCACGGGCGGCTCGGCCGGTGGCAACGGCTCAGCTGGCGGCAATGGTGGCAGTGGCGGCAATGGCAGTGCCGGCGGCAACAGTGCCGGCGGCGGCAATGGCGGGGTGCGTGTTGCCTCGCTTGGTGACAATGACACCAAGGCCTGCTTCGTGCCCAATGCCAACCAGATCGCGACGCTGGTGAACCGGCACGTCTACGATCACGCGACAGTCTCGTCCTGGCAGGGCGCGACGGACGTTAAGATCGTCGAGGTCGGGCTCTGCGACGAAGCGGCGCTCAAGCTCGCGGAAATTACCGCCGCCAACAACAACATCATGCGGCTGCAAAACTTCATTGCGACGCAGACCACGATCCGTGACGTTCTGGCAGCCCGTGGCCACCAGATTGGCGACGTAGTGGCAGTCGACCGCAACGGCAACACGCTGATCGTCTATGTGATCTAGGAAAGGCTCACGTCCTGATCCTTATGCAGTAGACGATGATGGGGCGCGGGCTCAACAGTCCGCGCCTCGCTCTTTGCCCCGGTCTCGGCTAGACCTTGCGCCGGAGGAACGGGATGGCTTTGGATATCGGGCGCAAGCGGCCAGTCGGAGGTGGCGCCAAGAAGCTGCTCTATGCCGCGGATACCATTTTAAGGATGGGCATCGGTAAATCTGCTAAGGCGCTCACCGCCAAGAACACCTGCAAGGCCTGTGCCTATGGCATGGGCGGGCAGCTGGGCGGCATGACCAATGAGCTCGGCGAATTCCCTTCGGTCTGCAACAAATCGGTGCAGGCGCAATCGACTGACATCCAGCCGGGCATCCCGCACGCGATCTTCGATCACTCTATCGCGCATATTGCGCAATTGTCCGGCCGCGAGATGGAAAAGCTCGGCCGGCTCAATACGCCGCTGTTTCGCGAGCGCGGCGCGACCCACTATCGGCCGATCAGTTGGGACCGCGCGATCGCCATCGCGGGGGAACGGCTGGGCGCGGCGCAGCCGAGCCGCAGCTTCTTTTATTCCTCGGGCCGCTCGTCCAACGAAGCGGGCTTCGTATTCCAGCTCTTGGCCCGGGCCTGGGGCACCAACAATGTCAACAATTGCTCTTACTATTGCCACCAAGCGACGAGCGAGGGTTTGGCGACGACAATCGGCAAGGGCACGTCGAGCATCGAGTTGGCCGACCTCACCGGCGCCGATTTGATCTTCGTCATCGGCGCCAACCCCGCCTCCAATCATCCACGCTTCATGCACATGCTGAAGCATTGTCGCGATCGCGGAGGCGACGTCATCGTCATCAATCCGGCGAGAGAGCCCGGGCTGATCAAATTCGCGGTGCCCAAGAGTCCGAGCTCCATGCTGAAGGGCGGCGACGAGATCGCCTCAGACTGGCTGCAGCCGCGCATCGGTTCCGATATCGCGCTGTTCAAGGGGCTCGCCAAAGCGGTGCTCGAAATGGGCGCCGAGGACATTGGCTTTCTCGCGCGACATGCGGATGGCTTTGAGGCGTTCCGAGCCGATCTCGATGGGCTGAGCTGGGACGCGATCGTTGCCGCGTGTGGCGTCACACGCGACGACATCAATCGGGTCGCGGGCATTTACGCCCAACGGAGCAATGTCGTCTTCGCCTGGGGCATGGGGATGACGCATCATTTGCACGGCGTCGCCAATGTCGAAGCCATCGCCAATCTGGCGCTCCTGCGCGGCATGATCGGCAAGCGCTTCGCAGGCCTGTTGCCGCTGCGCGGCCATTCCAATGTGCAGGGTATCGGTACGATCGGGGTCAAGCCGGTGGTCTCGGAAGACGTGTTCGTGGCGATGGAACGGGCGTTCGGCGTAACGTTACCGCGCCACAAGGGCTATGACACCATGGCCGGGCTCGAAGCGGCTGAGCGCGGCGAGATCGATGCCGCTGTGATCATGGGCGGCAATCTCTGGGGCGCGACACCGGACACGGCGTTCGCGACGCGCGCCATGGGCGCCATCGGCTTCAAGCTGTTCCTCACTACCACGCTCAATCGCGGTCATGTGCACGGCCTAGGGGAGGGCGAGGTCTTGGTCCTGCCGGTCACGGCGCGGGACGAGGAATGGTCGCCGACGACACAGGAATCGATGTTCAATTTCGTCCGCCTGTCGGATGGCGGCATCGAGCGGCTCGACAATGTGCGGCCGGAAACGGTGATCCTCTGCGATCTCGCAGCACGGCTGCTGCCGGATTCGCCGATCCCGTTTGCGCGGTTCAAGGAGCACCGCGAGGTGCGCCAGGTGATCGCCGCCGTGGTGCCGGGTCTGGAACAGCTCGCCGATATCGATGTGGCCAAGCGCGAATTCCACATCGCCAATCGCGTGCTGCACGAACCCAAATTCGGCACGGTGGACGGCAAGGCGCATTTCGTCACAACGCCGCTGCCAGCGCGGGAACGGCAGAAGCTTACCCTCGCGACGGTGCGCTCCGAGGGGCAGTTCAACACCATTATCTATGAGGAGCACGACACTTATCGCTACAAGGCGCCGCGCGACGCCGTGTTTTTGAGCCGCGCGGACATCGATGATTTCGGTCTCAGCGAAGGCGGGCGGGTGACACTGGCTTCGGACGCCGGCCGCTACGAGGGCGTCGTCACCGCCTTCGATCTGCCGCGCGGCTCGGTGCTGGCTTACTATCCCGAAGCCAATGTACTGACCGGCACCGCGGTCGACCCGCGTAGCAAGACGCCGGCGTTCAAATCGGTACCGGTGTGGATCGAGGGTGCCGCGACATGAGCTTCGCCGGCTTTCCCAAAGAGACCTTCACTTTCCTTGAGAGCATCAGCAAGAACAATGACAAGGCGTGGTTCGAGGCGCATCGCGATCTCTACGAGGCAGGCTATGTCGCGCCGGCCCGGATGTTCGTCGAGGCGCTCGGTCCGAAGCTGCGCAAGATCTCGTCTGGCGTGCAGTTCGATCCCAAGATCAACGGATCGATCGGCCGCATCAATCGCGACATCCGGTTTTCGAAGGACAAGCGGCCCTATAAGGACCATCTCGATCTGTGGTTCTGGCATGGCGACAAGAAGGGCTGGGACCAACCGGGCTTTTATGTCCGGCTGACGCATCAGAGCGTTTATCTGGGAACGGGCATCCACGGGCTCGAAGGCGAATTGCTCGAGGCCTATCGCCAGTCGGTCATTCACCCACGCTCCGGCAAGGCCCTGCTCGCGGCCATCGCCAAGGCAGGCAAGGCGGGTGCTGAGATCGGCGGCAAGACACGTAAGCTCATGCCGCGCGGCTACGAGGCGGAGGCCGATCGTGCCGAATACCTCCTCCATGAAGGGCTCTATGCGACGGTGAATTTGCCGGGCAAGGCGGCGGCCGAGACCGATTTCGTCGAGGCCTGCCTCGAGCATTTCAAGGCTACTTGGCCGATCGGCGAATGGCTGCTGGCGGAAGTCAGCGGCGGCTAGCTCCGATGGTGTTCAGCGGTTTTCCGGCCGAGACACTCGGCTTTCTCAGCGGCATCGCGGCCAACAACAGCAAAGAGTGGTTCACCGCCAATCGCTCGGGCTGGGATTTGACGATCGCGGCCGCCAGGGATTTCGTCGAGGCGGTGGGACCTGGGCTGCGGGCGATTTCGCCCAGCGTGCAGTATGAGGCAAAGATCGGCGCCACGCTGCCGCGGGTCAATCGCGATACGCGGCTGGGCAAGAACAAGCTGCCCTATCGTGACAATTTCGATCTGTGGTTCTGGCATGGTGACAAGAAGGGCTGGGACCAACCGGGCTTCTTTCTCCGCCTCACGACCGAAGGTGTGTGGATCGCGACGGGGATGATGCACATCGTCTATCCAATGCTGCCGCACTTCAGGGACGCAATCGTCGCCGATCGCTCAGGCGGGGCGCTGGTCGCGACTATCGCGAAGATCAACGGCATCGGTCGCTATCAGGTGGGCTATCCCAGCCGTAAAAGCGTGCCCAAGGGCTATGACAAGGATGCGCCCCGGGCCGAATATCTGCTCTATGAAAGCCTCTGGGGTCACCTGCCGCTTCCGGCCGACGCGGTGCTCGCGCCGGACTTCGCGGAGGTGGCGCTCAAGGCCTGGGCCGAGTTGGCGCCGCTGTCGCATCATACCGGGTGGCCCCCCGGGCCGTCTTCGCCGTAGCTGAACACCTGCTCGAGCGGCGTGCCGAAGACGCGCGCGATGCGGAACGCGACTTCCAGCGAGGGCGAGTAACGTCCTTGCTCGATGGCGACGACCGTCTGGCGGGTGACGCCGACCTTTTCGGCCAGCGCCGCCTGCGTCATCTCGCCGGCGTGGAAGCGCAGGGCCCGGATGGTGTTGCTGATCTGTGCCTGACCTTTCCCCATCGCCTCAACCTCGCCGGTAGTAGAGGAACTGCGAGGCGCCGAACACCGCGCCCGCCAGCATCGAGATGGCGAACAGCGCATAGGGCCCGAGGACTGCATCGAGGCCCGTCGCCTGCGCGATCAGCACACCCAATACGCCCAGCGAGAGGACGAAATAGGCATTGCGCATGGCCTTGTTGTTGACCTGCCTGTCGCGCTCGTCGGCACGCTCGTCCTTGACCTCTTCGCGCTGGGCGATCGACACGACGATCACTGCGACGATCACCGCAATGACGTTGAAGACGATGGCGTAGCCGATCGTCCAAAGCATCTTCCAAGCGGCATCGGAAAGGCTCGTCGCTATTCCGCCATTGCGCGCGTCCCACGCCACCCAGGCCGACACCACGATGGCGCCGATCACCATCACCACGGCACTGATTTCCTTGCTCGACATTTGTCGTCCCCATTCCGAGTTGATGGCGGCGATGTATGCTTGAGGGGACTTGATGTCAAGTAACTACGACACGGAGAACGAAAAAACGTTCCTGGTGTCGCTGATACCCGACATATTACCTGATGAGCTCACCCGTTGCCGCGTCGCTGCGCTTCCCCTAGATACAGCTCAAATCAAACCTCTAGCGGCGGGGAAACGCCTCATGGCGCGCGAATTCATTTTTCATATGCACGGCATGTCGAAGGCCTATGCCGGCGGCAAGAAGGTGCTCGACAACATCCATCTGAGCTTCTATCCGGACGCCAAGATCGGCGTTTTGGGTCCCAATGGCTCGGGTAAATCGACGCTGCTGCGCATCATGGCCGGCGCCGATACCGAATTTACCGGGGAGGCCTGGCCCGCCAAGGGCGCCAAGATTGGTTATCTCAGCCAGGAGCCGCAGCTTGATCCGGCGCTCAATGTGCTCGGCAATGTGATGACCGGGGTCAAGGAAAAGCGGGACATCGTCGATCGCTACAACGAGCTGATGATGAACTATTCCGACGCGACCGCCGATGAGGCCACCAAGCTCCAGGACCTTATCGACAGCCAGAATCTGTGGGACCTTGAAGCGCAGGTCGGCGTAGCCATGGAAGCCTTGGGCTGCCCGCCCGGAGATGCCTCGATCGACAAGCTCTCGGGCGGCGAGCGGCGGCGCGTGGCGCTCTGCGCGCTGCTCTTGGCGAAGCCCGATCTGCTGCTGCTCGACGAGCCCACCAACCACCTCGATGCGGAGACCACGGCGTGGCTCGAAAAGCACTTGCGCGAGTTTGCGGGCGCCGTGCTGATCATCACCCATGACCGCTATTTCCTCGACAATGTCACCGGCTGGATCCTCGAACTCGATCGCGGCCGGGGCGTGCCTTATGAGGGCAATTATTCCGCCTATCTCACTGCCAAGGCCAAGCGCTTCGCGCAGGAGAAATCCGAGGACACGGCGCGCCAGAAAGTGTTGGAGCGCGAAAAGGAATGGCTCGGCCAATCCCCGCAGGCCAGGCAATCCAAATCCAAGGCGCGCCTTCGCGCCTATGACGAGTTGGTCAAGGTCAACGAGGCGCGCACCATGTCGTCCTCGGCGCAGATCATCATTCCGCCCGGCGAGCGGCTCGGGCAAAATGTGATCGACATCGAGGGCCTCAGCAAATCTTATGGCGACCGGGTGCTGATCGACGATCTCACGTTCAAGCTTCCGCCGGGCGGCATTGTCGGCGTCATCGGTCCCAACGGCGTCGGCAAAACAACATTGTTCCGCATGCTCACCGGCCAGGAAACGCCCGACAAGGGCAAGATCACCGTGGCCGAAAGCGTACATCTGGGTTACGTCGACCAGAGCCGCGACACGCTTAACGCCAACAAGACCGTGTATGAAGAAATCTCCGGCGGGAACGAGATTCTACTGCTCGGCAAGCGCGAGATGAACGCCCGTGCCTACACTTCGACCTTCAACTTCAAGGGCACCGACCAGCAGCAGAAAGTCGGCAATTTGAGCGGTGGCCAGCGCAACCGCGTGCATCTGGCCAAGATGTTGAAGAGCGGCGCCAATGTGCTGCTGCTCGACGAGCCCACCAACGATCTCGATACCGAGACACTCGCGGCGCTCGAGGAGGCGCTCGAAGAATTCGCCGGCTGCGCCGTGATCATCAGCCACGACCGCATGTTCCTCGATCGGCTGGCCACGCACATGCTGGCCTTCGAAGGCGACAGCCATGTCGAATGGTTCGAGGGCAATTTCGCTGACTACGAGGCCGACAAGGTGAGAAGGCTGGGGCCGGACAGCGTCAACCCGAAGCGTGCGACGTATAAGCCACTTGAGCGGTGAGACCACTTAGGCTTGCGCGCAACAAACGAGGTGGAGTGATCATGGACAGCTGCGCTCGGCCGTTCGGGCCTTAGGGGTGACAAGGGGATCGCGACGCCATGGCTTTGCTGTTTGGCCCTGCTCTTGCCGTTGATGGTCGCCAGTGCTGCGGTGGCATCTCCCGTCTGCCGCCACGTTTCGTCCGAGCAGCTCGAAAAGATTTGGCGCACGGCCAAACGGGGCGCGCATCAATCCGTGATGGGAGAAACGGATTGCTTCGACTAGGCCTCCTCGCAAGCGTGCCGACCCGCCAGGGGGCGGCCGGGGCACATGACCATCACGATCTCGACCGTGACGCTCAAAGACGGCCAGTTCTTTCCGGAGGTCGAAGCCGACACGACCGAAGACTGCGATGCCGTCCTCAAAGAGCTTGCGAGTTTCGAGGAGGATTTTCAGGCCGCGCTTCGAGCCCTTAGGCCGGGGTAATCCAACGCGCACTGCTCGGAGCGGTAGCTGGACCCGATATAGGGCCAGGGTCATCGATTTCGTCGCGGCCGAAATCGCCGCCGACCGTTCGCTGTTGCTGGGGGAGACGGCGCCAGATGGCCGGTCGCCTGAGCAAGCGCACCGACGTCACGAGCATTCAGGCCGTTTCCGAGCGACGGCCATTCGCGTATGACGAGCTCGCACCCACATTCCGAGACCTCTTTGCATGAAACATATCGGCTTTCTCTCCTTCGGGCATTGGAACCCGTCGCCGCACTCGGGCACACGATCGGCTGGCGATGCGCTGCTTCAATCGATTGATCTGGCGGTCGCGGCCGAGGAGGCGGGGGCCGATGGGGCCTATTTCCGGGTGCATCATTTTGCCCGGCAACTGGGCTCGCCCTTTCCACTGCTCGCGGCCGCTGGCGCCAAGACCAGCCGGATCGAGCTCGGCACCGCCGTCATCGACATGCGCTATGAAAATCCGTTCTACATGGTCGAGGATGCGGGTGCCGCCGATCTCATCGCGGGCGGGCGGCTGCAACTCGGCATCTCGCGCGGCTCACCCGAACAGGTGATCGATGGTTACAGGCATTTCGGCCATGTTCCGGCAGAAGGCGAAACCGATGCCGACATGGCGCGAAAACACGCCGAGGTGTTTCTCGAACTGCTCAAGGGAGAGGGCTTTGCGCAGCCCAATCCACGCCCAATGTTTCCCAATCCGCCGGGGCTGCTGCGCCTCGAGCCCTATTCGGAACGCTTGCGCGAGCGCATTTGGTGGGGCGCGGCGTCGACACCCACGGCGCAGTGGACGGGCAAGATGGGGATGAACCTGCAGAGTTCGACCCTGGTGTTCGACGAAACCGGAAAGCCGTTCCACGTTCAGCAGGCAGAACAGATCCGCGCCTTCAAGGCGGCTTGGGCGGAAGCCGGCCACACGCGGACGCCGCGCGTCTCGGTCAGCCGCTCGATCTTCCCCTTGGTCAACGATATGGACCGTGCCTATTTTGGCAACGACCGCAGCGAGGACCATTTCGGTTATATCGAGCCGACCAAGCGCGCCGCTTTCGGCCGCTCCTATGCAGGCACGCCAGAACGGCTAATCGAGCAGCTGCGCGGCGACGAGGGAATTCAGGAGGCCGACACGATCCTTCTCACCGTCCCCAACCAGCTCGGCGTCGCCTACAACGCGCATGTGATTGAGTCGGTCGTGACGCTGATCGCGCCGGCGCTCGGTTGGCGATAGGACGAGGCCGACGCTCCGCGCTAGTCTCGCCGGGTCACCGCGACCAGTTCGGACGTGATCCCCACCGCATGGATGGCTAGGCTCATGAGGACAAAGTTGATGGTCATTTCGGCGGTGCTGCCGACGAATAGCGCGACCGCCAACAGCGGCACGCAGTGGGCGGCGATCATCAGCCAGTGCCAGGCGCTGGGCAGGGGCTTTGCGGTGAGTGTCGCGACCCATGCGGCGATGCCGAGCAGCGCCATCAGGAAATAGGCCTGCAGCAAGCCCACCGCGCCGATGTGGTTGGTGACGAGGAAGGGGTACATCCCTCCGCCCCATAAGCCGCCCGCGATGGCGCCGAAGCCGAGAGCGGTGCCAAGCGCCGCCAATAGCGTGGCGTGGGTGCGGATGATTGTGGTTCTGAGGCTGCGAGCGACGCTGCCGCGAGTTTCGCTTGTGGAAGTCATTTCGATCTCCTTGCTACGCCCCCGCGTGACCCAACTGACCTATCGGTCATCTAGTTAATAACCGACTGGTCAGTTATGTGCAAGCGAAATCGGTGGTCTTGCCAAATCATTGACCGTCCAGCCAAGCTGGCCCACATCCAATCTGGGGGTTCGCATGCTCAAATCATTGTTTGCCGGTGTTGGCGCCTTGCTACTTGCTGTAGCGCCGGCAGCCGCTTGCACGAACATTTCTAGCGCCACGGTACCGATGACCGCCTGCGTTTCCGAAGAATGGCAGCAGGCCGAGGCGACCGGCGCGCAGGAGTTTTCGTACAACACCGCCGATGGCAATTTCGGCCTAATGGTGATCACAGAGAAGGAGGTGTTTACCGCCTCCACGTTCCGCGACGCGATTGTCCAGAACGCCATCACCGGCAATGGTGGCGATGCGAGCCTGGTGAAAGTTGTCGGCGAGCGGGTCGAGACGATCGACGGTAAGGCCTGGAACGTCGTCGAATACGAAGTGCAGTATCAGGGCTCTCCGCTGACCTTTCAGAATTTCTACTATACCCAGCCCGGTTTTGGCTCGGTGCAGATCCTCGGCTACAGCCTTACCAGCATGGCGACCTCGGCAGCATGGAAGGCCGGCATGTTCGCAGGCACGATCAAGATGGGCAGCTGATCGGCGGCGTCAGTCCGTCGGTGCGGCACGGAGACGCGAGGGACGGGAGCACTAGCGCTTTTCCTAGACGGCGATCAGCCCGTCGAAATGTTCCGCCAATCGCGGTACCGGGATGTTGGTCAAATCCTTGGGCAACTCGGCCAAACTCGTCTGCTTAACCCGCTCGGACAGTGCTGGGCGCAAATCGCCGAGGGCGTTGGGGGCGGCGGCGATGACGAGGCGCTGAAAGGCGCCTTCCTGGTGCTTGCGGTCCAGCATCTCGGGCAAGTCTTCTACGAAACGGCGCTCACGCACTGCTACCGGATCGGTGTGATATTCCATCGCCGAGCGGCCGTTTGGTCCGGCGCCGGATGAAGCGCGGCCGGGCTTGTCGGACATGATTTCGCGGGCCTGCAGATGGTCCTGCTCGGCGCTGAGGTCCTTGAGCGCATGCAGGCCCTTGCCGGGCCCCTGATGCTCGAAAATCTTGGCCTGCGCTCCGTCGGCGATGACGATCCAGGTGACGATCGGTTTCATGGCTAGCTCCTTGCTCCATGTGCTCAACGCCCAAGCCCGGCGATTGGTTGGCCCTCCATCACCAATTGGCCGCTGGCGGACTAAAAAGAATGATTGGCCGGGCCGGACGGCCGCGGCTACAAGCCGCCCATCGAGGGACCGCATCGCGGTTGTATCTTTTTGACCGACCTACCCGAAGCCCCCGCCGAACAATCGCAAGCGGAGCAGAATGCCCGTTCCGGCCTCATCGTCGGCGTCGCCTGCTATGTAGTTTGGGGCTTCCTGCCTCTGTTGTTCCGTGCGCTCGTGGACGTAAACTCGACCACCATCGTCGCTAATCGGACCGTCTGGACGCTCGTGGTGGTGGGGTTGATCCTCTACGCGAGGCGCCGCTTGCCCGAGGTCGCTGCGGCCCTCCGAAATGCGGCGACGCTGCGCAGCATGGCGATTTCGTCGGTGCTCCTAGGGGGCAATTGGCTGCTGTTTGTGTGGTCAGTTGAAACCGGCCAGGTGCTCGAGGCGACCTTCGGCTATTTTATCAACCCGCTGGTCAATATCGCCATCGGCATGGTGCTGCTCGGCGAGCGGCAGAACCGTTGGCAGACCGTGTCTATCGTCGTCGCCGCGGTTGCCATCGCGCTCCAGGGCGCGGGGCTCGGCCGCTTCCCCTTCATCGCTCTCGGCCTTGCCCTGTCTTTCGGTTTTTACGGCTTCTTCCGCAAGACCGCCAAGGTCGGCTCGGCCACGGGGTTGTTTGTCGAAACTCTAGTGTTGGTGCCGGTGGCGCTCGCCTATCTCGGCTACACCTTCATCCGTGATGGCGGCATCGGCCTTCACGCCGACCCCGCCCATCTCCTGTTGCTAATGGCAACCGGGCCGGCTACCGCGACGCCGCTGCTGCTCTTTGCGTACGCCGTGCAGCGGCTGCGGCTCACCACCGTGGGCATGCTGCAATATATCGCGCCCTCGATCACCTTCGTCATCGCCATTACGCTGTTCGGCGAACCGCTCAACGGGGTGCGGCTGTTGAGCTTCGGGTTGATCTGGCTTTCACTCGTCATTTACACCACCGACTCGGTGGTGCGTCGAGGCAGGGTGCCGGCATGATGGATGACACGATTGCCGCGCAGACGATCAATGGCACTGTCGATGGTCTGTTCCACGCCCTAGGCGACAGCTTCGTTGGCACGCCGACCGATGTGCTTACGCTGACTTACGCTGGCATTCCCGGTGACAAGCATTCGGGACTTACCCGTCCCTCCAACTCGCGCGAGCCCTGGTATTCGCGCGGCACCTCGATGCGCAACGAGCGGCAGCTCTCGGTCCTGTCGGCGGAGGAGTTGGCTGAGGTCGCGATCGACATGGGCATCGATCGCGTCGAGCCCGCATGGATCGGTGGCAACATCGTTTTTTCGGGCATTCCGCGATTGAGCCGCCTGCCGCCGCGAACGCTGCTGAGGTTTCCCTCGGGCGCTGCCGTGCGGATCGATGGCGACAATGGACCCTGCCGTATTTCGGGACGCTCGATTGCCAGTCACTACCCCGGTGACCCCAAGCTCGAATTCGCCTTCGTCAAAGCCGCCGAGCACAAGCGCGGCCTTGTCGGCTGGGTCGAACGCGAGGGCGAGATTCGGCGCGGCGACATCGCCAAAATCCGCATCTGGGAGCAGGCCCTTTACGCTCCTTGACGGGCAAAAGGGCTCTAGAAGCGGTCCTCCGCCGGTCCCCAAAAAGGCCCGCCGCCAAGGGCGCGGCGCCGATGCAAGCAATTTGAACTAAATCCAGGCCTTCCCTTTCAGAGCGCGGCCTTGCCTCGGTGTCAGAGTGCACCTGTAGCGGCAGAAGCCGGGGAGTGCAGACATGTCTCAAGAACTTGAAGACGGCCAGCGGGCCTTCTCGACGTTCCGTGTTCTCAATGGGGACGCCAATATCGTCGAAAGAGACCAGCTGTTCCGCAATATGGCGCAGCTTTATTCTTACGTTTCCGACCGGTGCGACGACGAGCAGGTCGCGCAATATGACGAAGTGCTCTGCCAGCTCGCGGAGCTGGTCGAAGTCGAGGCCCGCTCGCATGTCGCCAAATTGCTGGCGCCGCTCGAACGTGCGCCCGGCAATGTGGTAGTCAAGCTCGCTAATGACCATATCGATGTCGCGGCGCCGCTGCTCGAATTCTCCAATGTGCTGAGCGATGACGATCTCATCGAGATTGCCAGCAAGCAGTCCGAAGCGCACCGCGTTGCCATTGCCGGCCGCGTCATGGTGCCCGAGCGGGTGGGTGAAGCGATCGTCGAGCATGGCGGCAGCCCGTCGGTGACGCGCCTCGTCAAGAATTCCAACGCCGAGCTTGGCCGCGACACTATCGAAAAGCTCGTGGCCTTTGCGCGCAAGGACGAGTCGCTCGCCGCCGATCTTCGCGGCCGCAACGATATCGACTGGAAGACGCTGAGGACCGAGATCGCCGAGGCCGGCGAGAAAGTACTGGAATCGATCGGCGGAGCGGCCAAGCCGCTCGACCCGGTCACCGCGGGCAAGGTCAATGCCGTCGTCTATAACCGCATGCGCAACCGTGCCGGGTTCTCATCGCAGGAATGGAAGGTCGCCTACAACCAGGTCAAGGCCCTCTATGACAGGAAGCAACTCGACGATCGCGCGCTGACCCGCTTTGCCCGCTTCGGCTATGGCCACCACACGGCGGCGGCGCTGACGGTGATGCTCAAGGTTGGGCCGGAAGTGTTCGTCAAATGGCTCGCCATGCAGGATTATGTGGCGATCACCGTGGCGCTCCGCGCCCTGGGCGTTCAGCCAGATCTATTCGAGGCGATGGTTGCCTCGATGCCCTGGCGCGATCTGCCGACGGAAGCCGATAAGACCAATATCCGCCGCCGCTTCGAAGCGCTGACGCGCGAGGAAGCGACTGGCATCTTCGAGCTCTGGCGTGCCCATGCCTTCCGCAAGCGCTCGCAGGCCGAAGAACGCGTCGCCTGAATCACCGTTCTACCTCCAAACTCAGCAGCGGCCCGCAAGGGCCGCTCTTTTTTTGGGGCGAGCAACCCCGAACTTACCCAACTCGGCTGCGCCATTCGCTTCACTCATAACTCCGGTTCCCTCACGCAGGGAAGGAAACACGGGGCTTGGGAGTTCGCCGGCGCCCGGCGCCGCCACAGTTTCACTGGCGCGATTGACCAGCGCCAGCGAGCCTTACACCCCGGACGGGGGGCTCACCATTCTGCCAGTCGGGACGTGCCCTTCCTTGCACCCGTCTCAAACCACATATAAAGATATCTTTATATCCCGGAGCGATGATGGCGGACGCCGTGACATTGGTGGGAGCGTTGCGCGCGGCGGGGGAGACGACCCGGCTGCGGCTGCTGGCGCTTCTCGCGGAGGGCGAGCACTCGGTCAAGGATATCACCGAGATTCTGGGCCAAAGTCAGCCGCGAATTTCCCGGCATTTGAAGCTCCTCGCCGATGCGGGTCTGGTCACGCGCAATGCGGAAGGGGCCTGGGCCTATTACCGCCTGGCCGATGGGGCGGTCGCTGCCGAGCTCGGGCGTTGGCTGGTGGCGCGGCTCGATGACACCGATCCCTATCGCGGCCAAGACCGGCAGCGGCTCGAAGCAGTACGATCGGCGCAGCAGGCACAGGCCGCCGCCTATTTCGCCAAGGTGGCGGGGCGCTGGGACGAGTTGCGCCAGCTGCATGTGCCCGAGGAAGCCGTCGAGGCCGCCATCCTCAAATCGCTCAAAGGTCGCGTCGCGGATTTGTTGATTGACCTCGGCACCGGCACGGGGCGGATGCTGGAATTGTTGCAGCAGAACTACCGGCGCGGCATCGGCATCGATGCGAGCCGCGCGATGATCGCGGTGGCACGCGCCAAGCTCGCGAGCCAATCGATCGGCCATGCGCAGGTCAGGCTCCTCGATATCGCCGATCTCGACAGCAGCATCGGGCTTGCCGAAATCATCGTCATCCATCAGGTGCTGCATTATTTCGACGATCCGGGCCGCGTGCTGGTGCAGGCGCGCAAGGCGCTAGAACCCGGCGGCGAGATGCTGATTGTCGATTTCGCGCCGCATGATTTGGAGTTCCTCCGGAGCGAGCACGCGCATCGCCGCCTCGGCGTGTCGGACGCGCAGATGGAGGCGTGGGCACGCGGCGCCGGGCTTGCCGTCAGGCCGCTCGCCAAGCTCCGACCCGCAAAGGGCGCCGATGGGCTCACTGTCTGCCTCTGGCGGCTCAAAGACGAACAGGATTCCAGATGAGTATCCCCCCGACCCCTCGCGCTTCACGTCAGTTCGGCGATGAGAAGCCCCCGCACCAGGTGTCGTTCGAGTTCTTCCCGCCAAAGACCGATGCGATGGAAGAGCGGTTCTGGGAATCGGTGCATAAGCTCGCGCCGCTTCATCCGCGGTTTGTCTCGGTCACTTATGGCGCCGGCGGTTCGACCCGCGAGCGGACGCTGCGCATGGTGTCTGAAGTCAAGGCTCGCACCGGGGTCGACGTTGCTGCCCATCTGACATGCGTAGGCGCATCGCGAACGGACGTGGATGCGGTCGTCGCCGGCTACCGAGATGCTGGCATTGGGCGCATCATCGCACTGAGGGGCGATCCGCCGGAGGGGGTCGGCAAGCCGTTTGTCGCCCATCCGCAAGGCTACCGAAATGCCGCCGAGTTAGTGGCAGGCATTTGCCGAATTGGAAGTTTCGATATTTCGGTCGCGGCCTACCCTGAAAAGCATCCGCAAAGCCCTGACTGGGCCACCGAAATCGACAATCTCAAGCGCAAGCTCGATGCTGGGGCTAGTCGGGCCATTACCCAGATGTTCTTCGACAACGACGATTACTTCCGCTTCCTTGACCGCGTGCGTGCAGCAGGTATCGAGGCCCCCATCGTGCCAGGTATTCAGCCGATCCATAGCTTCAAGCAGGTCGCAGGTTTCGCGGCCAAATGCGGCGCGACGATACCAGGCTGGCTGGCTGAGCGCTTTGAAGGTCTGGACGAGGATCCGGAGACGCATGCGCTCGTGGCTTCAGCGGTCGCAGCCGAGCAGGTATTGGAACTCATCGACCACGGTGTGACCGAGTTTCATTTCCTCACCCTGAACCGCTCGTCGCTCGTCTTGGCGCTGGCCCGTCTGCTCGGCGTCCGGCCCGACTAAAGGCGAAAATGCGGCGGCGTCATTCAGCGGCCATTCAGGTGCAATTCGTCAGCATCCTGTCAGCGTTGGCCATCCACAGTGTGGCCATGTTTTTCGCCTCCAAGCGGATGGGGAGGGGGCGCATGCGTGAGGCGGCAGAATGAGACTCAATTCGAAGCTTTCCTGGGGTCTGGCTTGGGCCGGCCTCGCTCTCGTGATCGCGGTTCCTTCCGCTGATTTCTTCACCGGCGCCACGCCTTCCGCCGCTGTCGTCACATCCGATACCGACCCGGTCCAAACTGCGTCGGTGACGCCAATCGTTGACACCCCGGTCATCACAGCGGCCCCACGAAAGATCGAGCTTGCGCCGGCCAGTCCAGGATTGACGCCGATCCCTACGGTCGTTGCAGAGCCAGCAATGAAGCCGGAAGCGACGCCCGCCAAAGCCAAGGTGGCGTCGGTCGCGCCGGCACCCAAGACCGCGCCGTTCCCCGCGCCACTGTCGCAGCGGCCGCATCCGCCAGCGACCGAAGCCGAAGAGCAGCCGGCGGCATCAGACGAGGACTCCGCCGTCGAGGACGACTCCATCTTCCTCCCTGAGGACGTCGCTACGGCCGAACCGCACGGCCCAGTGCCGCCCAAAGGTATCGAAGACGACGACTTCTTCTCGGATCCCGAATCGCTTCGCCAATTTCTGATCGTGAAGGGCCTGTTCGACGACGGGGAGAACAGCGGCATCGACGTCAACGCCGCCGCCGCAGAGGAGGTCGATGCCGGATTCGATGAGGACGGATTCTATCTCAGCGACGGCCCCAATAATGACGGGGACGATTTCTCAGACGAGGACGAGGACGGAAGCTTCCTCTTCTTCTGACGCAGGGCGGCGCGGCGAAATCGCCGCTTCCCATTTGCGGCTCGGCTACTATTGTGCGCCGCGAAGGAGCGGCCCACATGGCGTCCGTCTGGCAGCGTCTGGGGGATTTTGTCGGATCGTGGACCGCGCGCACCGGCTTTGCCGGTTCGCTCGCCAATGCCTTCGATCCCGACAATTGGCTGCCCGGCGGCAAGGACGCCGCGTTCACTTTGGCGCTGATCGCGCTGTCGGCAAAAATGGCTGTCTCGGACGGCGTCGTGACCCCGTCCGAATGGCGCGCCTTCCAGCGCACGGTGGAAATCCCGGCCGGGATCGAGCAGCAGGTCGACCGGCTGTTCCGCCTCGCGCAGCAGGATGTCGCCGGCTACGAGGCCTATGCCCGGAAAATCGGCCGCTTTTTCTCGGCTGAGCCCGAAACGCTCGAACACGTCCTCGACGGCCTTTTCTTCATCGCTTCGGCCGACGGCATGGTGCATGAAGCCGAGCTCGACTATTTGAAGCACGTGAGCGACATTTTCGGCTTCGACGATGCCCGTTTCGAGCAGCTCGCCGCCCAGCATGTGTTTCTCGATGCCAAGATCGATCCCTATACGGTCCTCGGCCTTGCGAGCGGCGCCGATCCAGGGGAGGTGAAGCGGGTCTACCGGCTGCTGGTGGCCGAGCATCATCCCGACCGTCTGATCGCCAAAGGCGTGCCCGAGGAGCTGATCGATGTGGCGACGGCCCGCATGCAAGCCATCAACCAAGCCTACAACAAGATCATCAAGCTGCCACCTCCGGCTTGACGCCGCCTGCGATCGCCCGCACATAGCCCGGGCCAGTTGACCGGGTGGCCGCTCCTTCGGGAGAGGAAAGTCCGGGCTCCATCGAAATACGGTGACGGCTAACAGCCGCCGGGGGCGACCCTAGGGAAAGTGCCACAGAAAGCAAACCGCCTGCCTTCGGGTGGGTAAGGATGAAAGGGTGCGGTAAGAGCGCACCGCGGGCCTGGCGACAGGACCGGCACGGCAAACCCCACCGGGAGCAAGACCAAATAGGGATGACATGGGGAAACCCAGCCGGTTTCGAGGCCCGTCATCCGGGTTGGTTGCTCAAGGTCCGCGGCAACGCAGGATCGCAGAGGAATGGCCATCACGCGGGGAGC
>JBDSEK010000115.1:0-3901 GCA_039920085.1 Devosia sp.
CACCCCGAGCACGGCATACGGGTCGCGCATCGGCTTCGATTCGGGTGTGGCGGTTGAAAAACCGCGGTTTCGTGTCCTATATGGCCACGCCCTCCGGCCTTGTCCAGACCGGCCGATCCTTTCGAAATGTGCGAAGATGAGCCCCGGCCTGACGCTTTCCGACCGCATTTTCGAGGATACCGATAAGGGCGAGATCGATCCTTTTTCGCTGTTCGAGGAATGGTTCGCAGCGGCGCAGGGGGCCGAGCCCAATGATCCGCACGCTATGGCGCTCGCCACGGTCGATGCGACCGGCCTTCCCGATATCCGGGCCGTCCTGATGAATGCTCGCGACCATCGCGGCTTTGCTTTTTTCACCAATTTTGAAAGCCGCAAGGCCGAACAACTGCTTGCTGATCCCAAAGCGGCAATCCTCTTTTACTGGAAGTCGCTGCGGCGGCAGATCCGGGCGCGAGGGCCGGTGGACATCGTCGCTGACAGCGAGGCCGACGCCTATTTCGCCACGCGGGCGCGTGTTTCCCAGCTGGGCGCCCACGCCTCGCGCCAGTCGCGTCCGCTCGAGACCAAGGCCATGCTGATGGAGCGGGTCGAGACGCTCAAAGCCTCGCTGCCCGACAATGAACCGGTGCCCCGCCCGGCCCACTGGTCTGGCTTTCGGCTCGTGCCGATGGAAATCGAATTCTGGCAGGACGGCGCGTTCCGTCTGCACGACCGGGTGCGGTTCTCCCGCGCCGGCGTCGATTTGCCGTGGACGAGGCAGCGGCTCTATCCGTGACCGGCTTGCCGGGCTATCGAGCCCGTGAAACACCTTCCGCAATAGGGTGCTGGGCGAGATGACGACAGATTCGGCAATGGCGGGCTGGGGCCGCGTCGGCTTCAATGGCTCGCGCTGGGAGCTTACGGGCGTCATCCTGCGCGGCTATCTGCTGATGGTGCCAACAATCGGCATCGCCCGCTTCTGGCAGGTGACGTGGAAGCGACGTTTCTACTGGCAGCACACGCTGCTCGATGGCGACCCGCTCGAATATACCGGCCACGCGAGTCAGCTGCTGATCGGCTTCCTCTTCGCGCTGGGATTTTTCCTGCCGGTTTACGTCGCCTTCTTTTATCTTTCGACCCGGCTCTCCGAGCTCGCGCTGATCGGCTACGGCGCTATCGGAGCAGTACTCTGGTTTCTCTCCGGCTATGCCCTTTATCGTGGCCGCGACTTCCGCCTGTCGCGCACCCTGTGGCGCGGCGTTCGCTTCGACATGCGCGGCAATGGTTGGGCCTATGCGCTACGCCGTTTTCTCTGGTCGCTGCTGGCGCTCGTGACGCTGGGGCTCGCCTACCCCTTCATGGCGGCGAGCCTTTGGCGCTTTCGCACCAACAATACCTGGTTCGGCGACCGGCCCTTTACGACCAGCGCCAGCTGGCGCCATCTCGCTCTGCCCTATTACGGCGGCTACTTCCTCAATGCCCTGCTCATTGGCGGCATCATCGGCTACGCCATCGTCACCCGCGACTTCGTGCAATATGAGGGCCGCGCCATACCGGGCCCGATGACGGTGCTGCTCTCGATTGGCGAGCTGATCGTCCTCACCGGCAGCATCGCCTTCTACCGCGCCCGCGCCGCATCGCGCCTGCTCTCGAGCATTACTATCGGCGAGGCGGCACTCCAGGTTCGCGTACGCGCGCGCGACCTCTTCGGCCAATATATCGGCTACGCCGCGGCCCTTGTCGGCCTGGTGCTGCTGCTCGGTATCATCGCCCTCATCGCGGCGGGAAGCATCGTCGCTGCTGCCACCGCCAGCGGCGACGGCCCCGACCCGGCTGCAGTGATGAGCTTCTTCCAGTCGGGCACGCTCAACGTGGCGATGCTGGCGGGCGCCTATCTCCTCGTCCTCGGCACCTTCGGGCTCTTGAACGAGATCATCCTTTCGGTGGGATGGTGGAAGCTCCTCGCGCGCGGCACCATCATCGTCAATTCCGGCACGCTCCGCAGCGTGCGCGCTGCCCCGGAGGATCGCTCGCTGATCGGCGAGGGGCTCGCCGATGCCCTCAATGTGGGGGCCTATTGATGGAGTTTCTTGCCCGCTATCAGGACGGCGTGGTCGCCGACCTCCGCGACGTGGTCTGTGTCGTCGATCTCGCGAGCCAGCCGATTATGCTCGCGATCGTCGATGCCGCGACCCGCGAGGAGCTCGATCGCTGGCCCTCGCCTGACGTGATGGCGGT
The DNA here is from genome assembly GCA_039920085.1 of Devosia sp. Taxonomy (GTDB): domain Bacteria; phylum Pseudomonadota; class Alphaproteobacteria; order Rhizobiales; family Devosiaceae; genus Devosia_A. The sequence continues at coordinate 2,218 of JBDSEK010000115.1, forward strand.
CCATTCCGGCGCGCGCGAATTGCGCCTCAGCGCCATGGGCAAGGCGGCGGGCGCACGGCTGGTGGTCAGCAGCATCGATGATATCCGCAAGGCCCGCGCCCTCTTGCCTTCGCTGCAGCAGCACCACCGGCGCTATACTTTCCGTCAGGTCCGTATCGCCGGGCTCTCGACGCTCGCTCTGCTGTCGGTGATCGTCGCTTATATCTACGGCGTGCCGCTGCTCGCCGGCCGGCTGGTCTGGCTGATCCCGCCCGAATGGGAAGAGCAGCTGGGCCAAGCCGCGGCCAGCCAGATCGAGGCGGCGCTGACCGAGGGCAAAGGCTTCGTCCTCTGCGACCCCGATACCGACTCTCCCGCCAATCGCGCCATCGCCCGCTTTGTCGGCGAGACCTTCAATGGGCTGGGCTCGCCCTTCACCCCCAGGGTCGCGGTGGTCCGCTCCAGCATCCCCAACGCCTTCGCACTGCCCGGTGGGCAGGCTTACTATTTGTCGGAATTGCTGCAGGCGAGCCAGACGCCCGAGGAATTCGCCGGCGTGCTCGCCCATGAGCTGGGCCATGTCTATTACCGGCACAGCATGGAAACCCTGATCGCCACATCGGCCACGGGTCTGCTTGTCGGGTTCGTGCTCGGCGACATGACCGGCCTGTCGGTCGCCGGCGCCGTCGGCTCGTCGCTGATCGACAACCGCTTCTCGCGCGAGGCCGAGCGGCAGGCCGATGAATTCGCGGCCGCCACGGCGCAGCGGCTGGGCTTCAGCCCGAAGGGCCTCGTCGATCTGCTCGACCGGGTCGCCAAGGACGATGAATTCTCGCGCGCGCTGGCGCTGTTCGCGAGCCACCCGCTGACCGAAGAGCGCCGCAAGGTGCTTGAGGCCATGGAGGCGCCGATCGCCAATCCCCGCCCGGCTTTCGACTCGGTCGAATGGGCAGCGATCCGCTCTATGTGCAAGCCGCCCGCGCCACCGCCGCTGCCGCCCATCGTCACCCCCGCCCCCTGATGCGGATCCTGGTGCGGACATCGAAATGGGCCATATGGGCGAGGCGCTTCGGCGCCCTGGCGCTGCCGCTGGCGGTGCTCCCGATCCTGCTGCATCGCGGCCGCATGATCCCGAGCGAAACCTTCGAGACCATCGAAGCGGTGGCTCTCGGCATCGCCGCGATCGCCTTTGTCGCGGGGACCGTCGCTATTGTCCGGCTCTGGTTTACCGGCGACCAGGGATGGGGCAAGGCAGCGTTCGGCTTCGTCTTCGGCGCGGCCTGCCTCGCACCCGCCGCCTATCTCGCGCTCGAGGCAATGCGGCTCCCCGCGACGCTCGATGTCAGCACCGATTTTGCCAATCCGCCGGCGCTGGTCAATTTCGTGCCCGCGCGATTCATGGGAGCGGTGGAACGGGCCCGCATCGAAGCGGCGTTTCCCAACGCCCGCTCGCGCACCTATCCGGTCGCCGCGGGCGACATGTTTGGCCTGGTCGAGCAATTATTCGTCGAGCGCGGCTGGGACATTCGCACCAAGCGCACGCCGCTCAATGCGCTCGATACCGGCCAGCTCAACGCTATCGCGACAACGCTGCTCGGCTGGCAGCAGGAAGTGGTGGCGCGCGTCGCCGGGTCGGCGGCGGGATCGACGGTCGCGATGCGCTCGGCCTCGCTCACATCCTTCCATGATTTTGCCGAGAATGGCC
>JBDSEK010000116.1:0-9341 GCA_039920085.1 Devosia sp.
TTGATCCGCGCATAGGCATCCTGAAAGCCTTGCGTGCCCCACTGCTCGACGAGCTTCAGCGATTCCGAAACCCGCCCATCGGCCCTTTGCCGGTCGTATTGAATGACGCCGAACAGCAACGCGCAGATGGTGACGAATTTGAGCAGCACCGCGAAGACCTCGTCGGTACGGTGCAGCTTGCCATAGGGATCGACGACATGGACCGGCTGGGCGGTATTCTCGAATAGCCCCGCACCGGCGTCGCTGGAGGCCGGGGCAACATACACCGGCGCCCCGGCCGGCTTCAGAATTCCCTGGCCTGCAAGGCTCATTCGCTCCGCCGCTTCGAAGCGGGCCTTGGCGGTCAGCGACAGTGCAGGATCGTCCTTTTCCATGGAGGGGAACCTAAGCCGCGGCAGCCACGTATGAAAAGCCGATTCTTGGGCCGGCTAGCTACGCCCCAAATCGCCGCGCCGCGAACAAATCATCGCCTTCAGAAAATGTAACTGCATCGTCAGAGTGAATTGCGGTCATGAGATCGCCCTGCTAGCCCGTGCCCTTCTGAGTTCACATGGCGACAATATTTGGCAGTACGCGCTGCCGCCGCAAGGACTGGCGAACCGCCGTTCACGGGTGGAACCGTTGACGCGACAGGAAAAGCAAGCTTCATTCACGGTCAAAAGCCGATCACCAGAGAGGAAACAATGAAACTATCAACACTTACGACGCTCGCCGCGCTGCTCGCGGGGGTCGCGCTGTCAGGCTCGGCCTTTGCCCAGGCCGGCGCCCCGTCCAAGGGCTCGGGCGAAGTCGAAGCGAACCGCGACGCTCCGGTGTCGCTCCCCGACGCCAAGCCGCTTCCGACGCCGCAGGTCGATCCTGAAAAGGCCAGCCGCGCCCTCGACGGCGCGGCCGGTGCCGACAGCTACGGCACCGTCACCCTGAGCCGCGATGGCTCCGTCACGGAAACGGAAGCCTCGGATTCGTTGCGCGCCATTGTCGAGAGCTCGACGCCGCCGGCGCCAGGTGAAAAGGCGGGCCAATTGACGGTCGGCGCCGACGACCGTCTGCAGATCACCGATTCCAGCACCTATCCCTTCACAGCGATCGGTTGGCTGTTTGGGCAAAACCAGTCGGACGGCTGGGCAACATGCTCGGCGGCGCTGATCGGCCCCAAGACCGTCATCACCGCTGCCCATTGCGTCTACGACCACTGGAACGGCGGGTGGATGAAGCAGCTGATGTTTGTGCCCGGTGCCACCGACGCCGAAACGGCGCCCTTCGGCGTGTTCGACTGGGACAGCGTTCATATTCTTCAGGGCTACATCTCGAACTATGACGGCGAGACTTATGATTCGGTCATGCCTTGGGATCTGGCCGTCATCAATTTGATCGAACCGGCTGGCGATACGCTGGGCTGGCTCGGCTTCCAGATTGACAATCACGGCAACTGGAATGCGGGCATCCTCGGCTACCCGGCCGACAAGCCGGAAGGCACGATGTGGTTCGCCAAATGCGCCATCACCGACAAGAACTATGGGGGCCTGCTGCCGGTCGAGACGGGCAACAACTTCTGGCATGCTTGCGACACCTATTCGGGTTCGTCCGGCTCCTCAATCTGGGAACTCGATGACCAGGATCTGCCCTATGTTAACGGCGTCAATGTCGCCGAGGATCAGGAGCGCAACTACGCGACCGAGATCAACGAGGCCAACTTCAACTGGCTCTCGCAGTACTACCAATAGGTCCAACCGAACTGGCGAATAGCATTGGCCCCGCGCTACTGGCGCGGGGCCTTTGTTTGCGCTCAGCGCGCGGCGAGCGAACTAGTCATTGTCCCAGCACGATTCCCGTCCGTCGCGCGCATCAGTGAAGGGCGGCGGCGCCGAACCGGGCTCCTCGTAATTGTCGCCTGCCGCCTGTACCTCGAGCGGCACCATGATCACCGCGGCCTTTGGAGCGGTTGAGGTCTTGGTGGCGACGGCGGTGGGTCCCCGCGTCGAATCGCCGGCACCAAGGTCGGCGATCATGCCCATCAGGCTGTCATCGCCAGCGTCGCGGGTCCGGGTGATCGCCGGCTGTGACAGATAGCTGAGATCGGTCGTCACTTCCTTGAGGTTCTCGTTGAGGACGACAATGATCCGCTCTGCTCCCATGTCAGTGGTGTTGAGGCCCGCCAACGGCGCGAACAGATGATCGCCGGCCGCCAGGTGGACCTTGCAGAGCTGGGTGATGGCGTAGCCGTGATCGATGTAAAGAACGTTTAGATCCATCGGCTTGCCGGACTTGTTGTTGAGATCGATATGGAGCCAATCCCCCTGCTGGACGATGGGCGTGTTCTCGAGATCAAGCGCAGCGATAGTGTCGCTGCCCGCTTTTTGCAGGCCAAAGCCGAGCTGGAAGGCGGTGGGCTTGTAGGTATTGGCCTGGGAGAGTCGCGACAGGCTGGTGGCCCGAAAGATAGTGACGAGATTGTTGGTCAGTGTCGTCTCGAAGGTCTCATTCAAACCCGTGTCCGCGAGCGAGAGGGCGGGCGTGCGGGTGCTGGGCAACAACGAAATATCGCCGTTTGGTGGCATCAGCCACAACGCAGGGCTGGCATCCACGACCGCCGATTGCTGGCGCGGATCATTGCTGAGTGCCGCGACCTGTCGGTCGGAATAGACCGCGAGACGAAGATCGGCTTCCTGGCCCGGCTCAACAAGCTTCATTCGCAGCGGCGTTTGACGGTCGTCGGACTCTGTTTCGGCTAGGATGGCGTCGAGCGCTTGGTTGACGCGCGCCACTTCGTCGGCGTTGGCCGATGCGGGGTCGGGCCGCGCCACGGTCAGCGCGAACGTAAAGTTCTGTTCGGCAAGCCGGACATAGGCGCCCTTTGGGATATCGCCTTTGGCGATCAGCGCGTGCGTCCCGTCGGCAATCGGCTCAAGCTTGGAGCGTAGCGTCTCGGCGCTCACGACCTCCATCAGCCCAATGGCCTTGTCGTCCGGATCGGCGGGGCTTGCGAGCAGCAGCAGTTTCGTGCCCTTGCCAAGGCCGTGCAACTGGCCGGCGGTGATGCCGATCGAACCATCGGCGGTGTCGACGCTGGTTGCCCATTGCTGCGACGCGGCGACCTCGTTGCTGCCGAACACCGGGGCGTCGAGTTGACCTTCGAACAAAGGCGTTGGCTTGAGGGTGTTGCGGGCCGCGTATTCCTGCAAAACGCTTTGCGCTAACTGCCGGTAGCTCTGGCTGGGGTTCTTCGCCAGCGCCGAAAAGATCGTGTAGGTGAAGACTCCGTATTTTATGTCTTTGATCGAACCGTCGGCCTGCTCCACCGGGAAATTCTTTTCGGGCGTGGTCTCGGTGGATTGCGCCGCGAAGAACGCCACCAGCCCGCCCTTGGGCTGCGAGGCTTCCACCGCCTCATCGCCCTCGGTGACCGGTGCAACGCGCTGCGCCGTCTCATCGTCCTTGGGCTCTGGGAAAGCACTGTCAGGGATGCCGAGATCCGCCGGCTCGATCTTGCGCTCGACCAGATCGCCTTCTTCGAGCGCGGCGCGCGTCACCGTGCCCGAATGGCAATTGTCGAAAATGGCCCAGACGAACGCGCCCTTGTCGCGGATCTTGGTGATGGCATCGCCAAGTTCATTGTCGGTGACGGCGTTCGGCATCGCCTTCTCGCCGGGCGGCGCCATCATCACATCGGAGGCGAGGAACACTTCGTCCTTGCCATCGGGCTCGCTCGGATCGTCGATCGCCGGCTGGTAGGTGCCGTGGCCCGAAAAGTGCAGATAGACGAAGTCGCCGTCGCCCACCGTCTCGGCGATCCTGGCAAGTCCCGCGAGAATGTTGGCTTTGGTCGGATTGTCATGGCCGGGCGCCGTGGCCAGGACCTCGACATTGGCCGGCTGGAACTTCACAGGTGCTGCGTTGAGCAGGTAATCGGAAACCAGTATCGCGTCGTTTGCTGGACCCTTGAGCCAGTATTTTTCAGCCAGATTGGGATATTCGGTCGCAGCGACGAGGAGAGCGTAGTTCTCGGCCTGTGCGCTGCCGGGTACCATCGCGCCCAGAAAGCAGATCGGTGCAAACGCCAAGAGCAGCCGCATCCGGCGGCTCAATACACTGCGCGCAATCATAGCGTCCCCGAAAACCGAAATTACAGCAATGGCTTGACAGAGCATCGCATAATGGCGGCTTCGGGATGGAAGGCAAGCGGACACATGGCAAGCTTAAGACGCTTGACGCGACGGTATAGTGTGCTACATATCTAACACACTAACTCGGACGGACCCCATGAACCCCTTCAATGAGACCCAGCCGATCTTCGTCCAGATCCGGCAAAGGATTGCCAATATGATCCTCAGCGATACCGTCAAGGATGGCGAGGCGCTGCCCTCTGTCCGCTCCATCGCCGCCGACCTCTCCGTCAACCCTCTCACCGTGACCCGCGCCTATGAAGCGCTGGTCGATTTGGGCGTCGTCGAGAGCCGCCGCGGCATGGGCATGTTTGTCGCCGCGGGCGCCCGGACGAAACTGCTCAAACATGAGCGCGAAAAATTCCTGGCCGAGGAATGGCCTCGCATCCGGACCCAGATCGACGCACTCGGGCTCGATCTGGCGAGTTTGCTGAATGAAGGGGCGAAGAAATGACGGACACAGCCCCCAACGCTGTTGACGCAACTCCCACGGTCGCGCTCGCACCGATTGTCACCGCGCGCGGCTTGCGCAAGCGCTTCGGCTCGACCGAAATCCTGCATGGCCTCGACTTCGATATCCCTGCCGGCCGCATTTACGGCCTGATCGGCCACAATGGCGCCGGTAAGACCACCACGCTCAATGCCTTGCTTGGGCTCACGTCCTACCAGGGCACCGTCCGCGTCCTGGGGCAGGACCCGTATGCGCAACGTTCGGAATTGATGAAGGATGTCGCCTTCATCTCCGATGTCGCCAGCCTGCCGCGCTTCATGCGGGTGCGAGAGCTGTTCGCACTGCTCACCAATGTTCACCCCAATTTCCGCCAGGACAAGGCGCAGAAATTCCTCGAGGGCACCGACGTCAAGCCCGGCGCTCTGATCGGCCATTTGAGCAAGGGCATGATCGCCCAGCTGCATCTGGCGGTGGTCATGGCGATCGACGCCAAGCTGCTGGTTCTCGACGAGCCGACGCTTGGCCTCGACATCACTTACAGAAAGCGGTTCTACCGCCGACTGCTCGAGGACTACATGACCGAGGAGCGCACCCTGTTGATTACCACCCACCAGGTGGATGAGATCGAGTTTATGCTCTCCGATATCATGTTCATCCGCGATGGCGACCTCGTGCTTCACATGCCTATGGAGACGGTCTCAACGCGCTATACGCAGCTCGTTGTCAGCCCCGACAAACTCACCACGGCCGCCTCGCTCAAGCCGATCTTTTCGGAGACGCGCTTCGGCCAGACGGTGATGGTATTCGATGGCGCCAATCGCTCCGATCTTGAGGCGTTCGGCACGGTGTCGACACCGACCCTGTCCGATCTGTTCGTGGCGCTGATGCAGCGCGAGCCGGGAGACCACAAATGAAGCCGCTGAAATCCTGGACCGCGCTGCTCAACCGCGAATATCTCGAGCACCGTATGGCGTTCGTGTACTTTCCGCTCGGCATTCTGGCGCTGTTGGCGCTGGCCGCTGGCTCTGCGTTGGCCTTCAATCGCACGCGCATCATGCTCGACATAACGACGCCCACAACCCTCAAGGTTTTCGAGCTGGGCTATCTGATGCTGGCCGCACTTTGGCTCGCCTACATGGTGGTCGCAGCCTTCTTCTATTTCGGCGACGCCTTCAGCGCCGACAAGCGGAACAATGCGATGTTCTTCTGGAAGTCGATGCCGGTCAGCGATCTCAAAATCCTCGTCTCAAAGTTCCTGACCGGCACGCTGCTGTTTCCAGCTCTCATGTTCCTCGTGATCCTGGTCTCGGGCCTGTTGCACTTCGCTCTCGTCAATCTGGCGGTACTGGTCGTGCCGAACCTCTTGATCCCTGAGCCACTGGTGGCGCTCTGGAGTTTCCTCCAAATCTCCGCTTTCGTACTCGTCCACATGGTCCTGTCGCTGCTCTGGTTTGCGCCATTCCTCGCTTGGGTCGGCGGCCTTTCCGCCGTTTTCGGGCGCTGGAGTCTGGTGCTGGCCTTTCTTATTCCCGGTCTCGCCATTGTCGTCGAAAACATCCTGCTCTTCGGCAGCGGCCCGCGCGGCGGATACATCTGGGAGTATCTGAGCCACAGGCTGGAGTTCGGTCTCGACGAGACGGACTATGGCAGCCTGATTGTTGGCTTCCATCCGTTCAGCGCATCCGACTTCATTGGCCGGCTATTGGCGAAAGTCGACTGGATCGATATGGGCACCGGCCTGCTTGTTACGATGGCAATCCTGTGGGCTGCGAGCGAATATCGGCGGCGGCGTATCGCCTGAGACCGGGGGATCTACCGGGACGGCTCGGGTGCCCAATTGGGTAGCCGATTGCGAACGATGCCTTCGCCGCCGCTGAACCCCGCGCTATTTCGCGCCGGGCCTCACGCTCCTACATGCGTGGCGTCGCATGGAGACGAACATGATCTACCCCGTCGAATCCCAAACTAGTGTGCGCAGCGCGCCCGCTTTGCCGCTCTCCACCACCCTTGGTCCGGTCCACATTGCCGTTACGACCAAGGATGAGGCGCTACCGATCTGGCGTGACGTGGTCGGCCTCGACCTCATTGCCGAAGACGGCAATGAACTGAGCCTGGGTGCCGGCGGCAAGGTGCTGATCGTACTCGAAACCGGCGCTGTGCGACCAGTGGTGCCGCGCAGCACCGGTCTCTATCACGTTGCGATCCACGTGCCCAAGCGGACCGATTTGGCGCAATTTCTCCTACGCGCCGTGCAGGCTGGAGTCCGCGTTTCGCCGACCGACCATTTGGTCTCGGAAGCCATCTATTTGTGGGACCACGATCGGAACGGCATTGAGATCACCTTCGAGACGCCCTGGCGAGGCACGCTTGGCAGTCCCGACGCCGGCGTTTACGCGACGACGGCCGACGGCAAGCCGCATTCGGGCCTGGAACCGATCGATGTTCAGAACCTCTTGGGAGAGCTCGGTCCCAGCCCGGCGTTTGTCGCCTCGATGCCCCCCGGCACGCGTATTGGCCATGTCCACGTGCATGTAAACAGCCTTGAAGACAGCATGCGGTTCTACCGCGACGGCGTCGGGTTCGGCGGGTTCTTCCTCGACCGCCGCTTTGGCATGGGCGATGTCGGGCTGGACTACATGCCCCACGCTCTGGCGTTCAATCTGTGGTCGGGCCCGAATGCCACGCAGGCTCCGGCAGGCTCGGCGGGGTTGCGCTGGTTCACCATCGTGGTGCCGGTCCGCGAGACCTTGAGCGATGTTGAGGCGCGGCTCAGCGCTAACGGTTACAGCTTCACCGAGATCGCCGGCGGTATCGAGGCCCGCGACCCGTCGGGAAACCTCGTGAAAATAGTGACCGCTTAGAGATCGAGCAGCTTCGGCAGCGCGGGGGTAACGTCCCGCGCAATCTCGTCGGCGCCGAGCAGGCGTGCCACGATCTCCACCTCTTCCTTGACGATCTGCGGTCCCGAAACGGTTTCGACCCTTGTATCCTTCATGCCTTTGCGCACCGCCACGACGTGCTCCGGATTAATGTAGACCGGCCCGTCGGGGCTTTCGAACTTGATCAGCTTCATCGGACACCACCTTGCTCCCTCTATGATGTCCAAGCTTCGCAAAGGAAGCGTCAACGGCCAAGTCAAGGGACGGGTGTCCAGAGGAACCGCCCGCCCTCGCCATGCATTCGGCTTCTGCACCGAGGAGCATCGTATGGAACTCGAAGGCAGGATCGCACTGGTGACCGGTGCCGGTAGCGGTATTGGCGCGGCGACGGCGCTGACGCTGGCCGGGCAGGGCGCCGATCTGGTGGTCGTGAGCCGCACCGAGGACGAAATCGCCAAGGTCGGGGCGTCGATCGAGAGCATGGGGCGCAAGGCCCTGCCGGTAACCGCTGACATTGCCGATGAAAAGGCAATTGCGCGTCTGTTCCAGCGCATCGCCCGCAAATTCGGCCGGCTCGATTTCGTCTTTGCCAATGCCGGCATCAATGGCGTCTGGGCGCCAATCGATGAGCTGAAGCCGGCCGAATGGGACGAAACCATCCGCGTCAACCTACGCGGCACCTACCTCACCATCCATCACGCAGTGCCGTTGATGAAGGCAAAGGGCGGCTCCATCGCCATCACAGCCTCGATTAATGGGACACGCACCTTCACTACCGCCGGCGCCAGCGCCTATTCGACCACCAAGGCGGGTCAATTGGCGCTCGGCCAGATGCTGGCGCTGGAACCTGCCCGCTACCGCATTCGCGTCAACGTGATCTGTCCTGGCGCCATCGGCACCGAGATCGACGACAACACCAAGAAGCGGGCGACGGCGCGGGCGAAAGTGCCCGCCAAGTTTGCCAAGGGCACCGTGCCGCTGACAGGCGGGAAAGCGGGGACCAGCCAGGACGTGGCGGACCTCGCGCTGTTTCTCGCGTCGGACCGAAGCCGGCATATTACCGGCACCCCGATCTGGATCGACGGAGCGCAATCGCTGCTCGTTTGATTTCGTTCAGATTGCCGACAGGTTGCGGGGAGTAAGAAAGTGCGACTCGATCTCTAACCAGGAAGGTTGAGATGAAAACCGCTCTCGCCACCCTTTTCGCCGCTCTTTCCCTCTTGGCCGCCTCCCCGGCCAATGCCGACAGCATCAAGCTCGGCATACCTACCTATGGCGGCCCCGGCTGTCCGCAGGGCACGGCATCCATCAGCCTCAGTGGCGACACAAAATCGCTGAGCGTTCAGTTCAGCCAATATTCGGTTAAGGCGGGCGGCAGCACCGGCAAAACCTTTGACCGCAAAGCCTGCAGCCTGACCATCCCAGTCCACGTGCCGCAGGGCTACAGCGTCTCGGTGCTCGCCATTGACTATCGCGGCTACAACAATCTGCCCTCGGGCGCGAAGTCCACCTTCCAGGTCGAATACTTCTTCGCCGGTGGGCAGGGCCCGATCTTCAAGAAGGACTATAGCGGTCCAAACTCCGGTCCCTATCTGATCAGCAACAAGCTCACTCAGGCGGCAACCGTCTGGTCGGCCTGCGGCACTGACGTCAATCTGCGCACCAATTCGTCGATCCGTGTCACTACGAGCCAGAACAAGTCCGCCAGTGCGTCCGTGGCGAAAGCCAACGTCAAGGCCGCGATGCTGTTCAAGCTATCGTGGAAGAAGTGCTGACGCCGATTTGTGCCTGCGGCACCAATGCGCCGCGATGACCGATGACAATAGCGGCGACGGCGTGAGCCGCCTC
>JBDSEK010000117.1:0-3295 GCA_039920085.1 Devosia sp.
AGGGCACGTCCAACCCCTACAACATGGTTCGCGCCACCTTCGATGCGCTCAAGCAGGTCGACAGCCCGCGCTCGGTCGCGGCGCGCCGCGGCCTCAAGGTCAGTGAACTCCAGGCCCGCCGCGGCCAAGAGTCTGTGGAGGCGTAAATGGCTGACAAGACCGTAACCGTCGAGCAGATCGCTTCTCCCGCGCGCCGTCAGGCCGATCAGCGAGCGACCCTGGTTGGGCTCGGCCTCAACAAGATCCGCAAGCAGCGGACCCTAAAAGACACCCCCGAAGTGCGCGGCATGATCAACAAGATCCCGCATCTCGTCCGCGTCGTTGGCGCGAAATAACAGCGGTTGGACCGGAGGCGCCTCTTTGCGTCGACGAGACAGAGCGCAGGAAACGAAGGACTATAGCGGTTGGATCGGAGGCGCCGTTTGGCGTCGACGAGACAGAGCGCAGGAAACGAAGGACTAATGCGATGACCCGTCTCAACGAATTGCGCGACAATCCGGGAGCCAACAAGCTCCGCACCCGTGTCGGCCGCGGCATTGGCTCGGGCAAGGGCAAGACCGGCGGCCGCGGCGGCAAGGGCCAGACGGCGCGCTCGGGCGTTGCCATCAACGGCTTTGAAGGCGGCCAAATGCCGCTCCACATGCGCATGCCCAAGCGCGGCTTCAACGTGCCAAACGTCAAGACTTACAACGCTGTACGGCTCGACCGCATTCAGGACTATATCGACAGCGGCAAGCTCGACCATAAGGGCGTCATCGACGCCGAAGCCCTGGTCAAGGCCGGCGTCATTCGCCGCGTCCTCGACGGCGTGCGTCTGGTCAAGGGCAAGGCCGATTTCACCGCCAAGAAGGTGACGTTCAAGGTCACCCACGCTTCGGCAGGTGTGGTGGCGGCTATTGAAGCTTTGGGCGGCAAGATCGATATGCCCAAGGCCGAAGAAACCAAAGCCGACGCCTAATCGCGCCGAGCCCCGAGATTAGGGAGCAGACATGGCGTCCGCAGCCGAGCAGCTTGCCAAGAACCTGAACTTTGCGACCTTTTCGAAGGCCAAGGCCCTCCAGCAACGCATCTGGTTTACGCTTGGCGCGCTGCTCGTTTACCGGCTCGGCACCTATATCCCGGTCCCCGGCATCGATCCTGAAGCCTTCCGAAAGACGTTTGAACAGGGGGCTGCGCAGGGCATTTTCGGCATGTTCGACATGTTCGCCGGCGGTGCCGTGCACCGCATGGCGATCTTTGCGCTCAATCTGATCCCCTACATCACGGCCTCGATCGTCATCCAGGTGATCTCGACTGCCTCGCCGCGCCTTGAGGCGATGCGTAAGGAAGGCGAGGCGGGCCGGCGGAAGCTCAATCAATATACGCGCTATCTCGCCGTGGTGTTCTGCGCCGTGCAGGCCTACGGCATCGCCATCGGGCTTGAAGGCAGCCAGGGCGTGGTGCTCGACCCCGGCATTTTCTTCCGCGTCTCGACCGTGGTCACCCTGGTCGGTGGCACCATGTTCCTGATGTGGCTGGGCGAACAGATCACCTCGCGCGGCGTCGGCAACGGCATATCGCTCATTATCTTCGCCGGCATCGTCGCCAATCTGCCAACAACGATCGTTCAGACCCTGGAGCTGAGCCGCACCGGCGCGCTTTCGACCATCTGGCTTTTTGGTCTGTTGGTGATTGCCCTGGCCGTGATCGCAATCATCGTCTTCTTCGAGCGGGCTCAACGCCGGTTGCTGATCCAATATCCCAAGCGCCAGGTCGGGAACAAAATGTTCCAGGGCGACACCTCGCATCTGCCGCTCAAGCTCAACACCTCGGGCGTGATCCCGGTGATCTTCGGCTCGTCGCTGCTGCTTCTGCCCGCGACCTTCGCCTCCTTCGCCGCACAGGGTAACGCCCCGCAATGGCTGTCGGTCACCGCAGCACTTCTCGGCCGCGGCCAGCCGCTTTATCTGATCCTCTTTGCGGTGCTGATCATCTTCTTTGCCTTCTTTTACACGTCGATCGTTTTCAACCCGACCGACACCGCGGACAACCTCAAGCGCTCCGGCGGCTTCATTCCGGGCATCCGCCCCGGAGAGCGGACCGCCCAGCACATCGACTATGTCCTCTCCCGCATCACCGTTATCGGCGCTCTCTATCTGACGGTCGTGGCGCTTATCCCAGAACTGATCCACAGCCAGCTCAATGTCAGCCAGTTCATCGGCGGCACGTCCCTGCTGATCATGGTGACGGTCACGCTCGACACGATCAGTCAGGTCCAGAGCCACCTCGTCGCCCAGCAATATGAGGGGCTGGTAAAGCGTTCGCGGCTCGGGGGCCGCAAGCGGTGAGGCTGATCCTGCTCGGACCGCCCGGCGTCGGTAAGGGCACCCAGGCCAAGATTCTGGTCGAGGAGCTGGGCATCCCCCAGCTCTCGACCGGCGACATCCTGCGTGCCGCCATCGCCGCCAAAACGCCGATGGGACTTGCGGCAAAGGAAGTGATGGAACGGGGCGATCTGGTCTCCGACGAGATCGTCAACGGCATCGTCTCCGAACGGATCGATCAGCCAGACTGCGCCAGAGGGTTCATCCTCGATGGATTTCCGCGCACCATCCCGCAGGCGGACGCCCTGGGTGCGATGCTCGAACAAAAGGGCCTCAAGCTGGAGGCAGTGGTTGAAATTACCGCCGATGCCGAAACGCTGGTTGCCCGGGTCGCCAACCGCGCTCGGGAAACGGGTGCGGCGCGGCCCGACGACAATGCTGAAGTGGTCCGCAACCGGCTCAATGTCTATCGCGAACTGACCGAGCCGCTGGTAGCCTATTACCGCGGGAAGGGCTTGCTGAAGTCTGTGGATGGCATGGCTCCGGTTGCCGAGGTGACGGCCGCCATTCGCCATGCGGTGGGGGCATAGCACGAACCGAATTTCGGGCCTTCCGGCTGTTGACTCTGCCGGAGTCGGCCAATAGAACCGCGCCAGTCTCAAAGATCGCTTGGGCTGGATTCGGTTCCTCTATTGGGTGAGGGAGCGGATTCCGGTCCCTTGTTGTATGAAATCGGCACCTCAATCGGGCGCCGGCACTAAGGAGAGCTTCATTGGCTCGTATCGCTGGCGTCAATATCCCGACCAATAAGCGCGTAGTGATTGCGCTGCAGTACATCCACGGCATCGGCGACAAGTTTGCCCAGGATATCTGCAAGAAGGTCAACATCCCGGCCGCGCGCCGCGTCAATGAATTGACCGACGCCGAGGTCATCCAGATCCGCGAAGCGATCGATCGCGACTATGTCGTCGAGGGCGACCTCCGCCGCAACG
>JBDSEK010000118.1:0-7763 GCA_039920085.1 Devosia sp.
TCGCAACCGAGCGCCCCATGCGGAGTTCATCGTCCGCGTCCTCGCCATAGCGGTACAATTGGGCGTAAAATAGCAGGAGGGCCGGGGAAAACAAGGAAAAGGGCAGGCGGGTCAATACCATCGGGCAGAAATCGGTCACACCACTGCAATAATTCGGCAACCATGGTGAAGGTCGACGCTAGCCATTTCGCGGCGAGACTCACCCAGCTCGGCTGAACCGACTGCGAAATCGTCCATCGCGACGCGGCCTTTGTGCCAGTCGCCGCTATAGGTCGCCCTCAACATTACGGAGACTGAATTGGCTCAAGTGCCAGCGATAATGCTCAATGACGGAAACCAAATCCCGCAGCTCGGCCTTGGCGTCTGGCAGGTCGATCCCGGCATCACGGCACGGGTGGTGCTCGACGGCATCCGTGCGGGGTACAGGTCGATCGACACGGCCGAGGGCTACAACAATGAGGAGGGGGTCGGCGATGCGATCCGCCGCAGCGAGGTCGGCCGCGAACAATTGTTCATCACCTCCAAGCTCCGCAATGGCGGCCATCAGCGCGACGCGGCACGGCGCTGCTTCGATGACACAATGAAAAAGCTCGGCATCGAGCAGCTCGATCTGTTCCTGATTCACTGGCCACGCCCGATACAGGGCAAATATGTGGAAGCCTGGAAGGTGCTGGTCGAGCTGCAGAAAGAGGGCCGAGTCCGCTCGATCGGTGTCTCAAATTTCAACAATGATCATCTCGAACACATTATCGGCGAGACGGGGGTGGCGCCGGTAGTCAACCAGATCGAACTCCATCCGCGGTTTCAGCAGCGCGACAAGCGGAACTATCACGCCAAGCACGAGATCAAGATCGAAAGCTGGAGCCCGCTCGGCTCGGGACGCATGCTCGACGATCCGGCGGCGGGCATGATCGCCAACAAGCACGACCGCTCGATCGCGCAGGTTATCATCCGCTGGCATTTGCAGGAGGGGCTCATCGTCATCCCCAAATCTATCCATGCCGAACGCATCAAGGAAAATATCGATGTGTTCGATTTCGAACTCGATGAGGCCGACATGACGGCGCTAAGGGCGCTGGATCGCGGCGCGGCCGGACGAGTCGGCTCGGATCCGGCGACGGCCGATCACAGCTTCTAGCGTGTCGCGGATCGAGGGTAAGGCGATGCTGAGCTTCCGCGATGCCAAGGAGGCCGATCTGCCCTTCATCGTCGGGCTGGTCGCCGCGGCCCTTGTCGTCGAAACGGGCGACGATCCGGAGCGGGCGCTGGAGGGGCCTTACCGGGATGCGCTGGCGGCCATCGCGGCCGACCCGAACAACCGGCTTGTCGTCGCCGAATGCGACGGTGAGCCCGTAGGAACGATCCAACTGACTTTCATACCGGGCATCATGCGGCGGGGCATGTGGCGGCTACTGGTCGAGCAGGTGCACATCGCGTCGGCGGAGCGCGGCAAGGGCCTGGGCGCCGAGATGATGGCCTGGGCGATCGCGGAAGCCAGAGCGCGCGGCTGCGGCATGGTGCAGTTGACCTCGAACAAGCAGCGGCGCGACGCGCATCGCTTCTATGAACGGCTCGGCTTCGAGCGCAGCCACGAGGGCTTCAAGCTTTATCTGTGAGGCTCGATTGCGCCGAGGCGGACGACGACTTCGCCGGGAATAGCGTAGTCCTTGATGATCTGCTTCTGGTCGCGGAGGCCGCAAAGTTCGCGCTGGACGAGAAAGGCCCAGACTTCGCGGGCGGCCTTCCGGACCAAGGCAAGCCGATGCTCTGGCGTGCCGGTCGCTGGATCGAAGGCGCGGAGCGCGGCGAGGGCGGTTTCCACCTGCCGGCCGTGATGGCCGACCGAAGCGGCGCGCTCGGCGAGCATCTCCTCCTTGACGCCGGCGAAGGCAGCGGCGGAATAGCGATCGATCGCGGCGCGATCAGGCAAATCATAGGCCATGCCCTAATCTAATAAGGGGGCGCGAAGCAGGCAATTTCCCTTGCTGCGGCAAATCCGCTAGGGACGCGGCATGAAGCTTTCTCGTCGCGCTGCAACGCTGACCGGCGCGATCGCCATCGCACTCTGGTCGTCGCTGGCGGTGCTGACAGCAGCCAGTGGCGCGATGCCGCCATTTCAGTTGCTGGCGGTGACGTTCGCGATCGGTGCTGCTGTGCTGTTCGCGGTGCGGCCGGGGGCGATTGCGGCGCTGCGGCAGGATTGGCGGGTTTGGCTCGCGGGCGTCGGGGGGCTGTTTGCCTATCACGCGGCCTATTTCGTCGCGCTTCGCAATGCACCTCCGGTTGAGGCGGGGCTGATCAATTATCTCTGGCCAACACTGACCGTATTGTTCTCGGCCCTGCTGCCCGGCGAGCGGCTCAAATGGCAGCATATTGTCGGGTGCCTCCTGGCCCTTGCAGGAGCGGCGTTGGCGGTGACCGGTGGTCGCGGCTTCAGCTTCGCGGCGGCCTACGTGCCGGGCTATGCTGCGGCGCTGGTCGCCGCCATCAGCTGGTCGGTCTACTCAGTGCTCTCGCGGCGCTTGGCGTCTGTGAGCAGCGATGCGATTGCGGGGTTTTGCCTCGCGACCGCGGCGCTGGCCTTGCCGTGCCACCTGTTGCTTGAGACGACGGCGTGGCCGGCGAGCCTGCCGCAATGGCTGGTGATCATTGGGCTCGGCTTAGGTCCTGTTGGAGTGGCGTTCTATGTGTGGGATATTGCCGTCAAGCAAGGCGATATCCAGGCGCTGGGTGCCGCATCGTAGTTGACGCCGCTCGCCTCGACCGGCCTGCTGGTCGCCGCGGGCTTTGCGGCATACAGCCATGTGCTGCTGGTCGCGTGCGGACTAATCGTGCTCGGCGCGGCGGTTGCGTCGACCGATATGTTGCTGCAGCGTTAGACCCGCTTGCCCTTGGGACTGAGGGTCCAGGCGACGAACAGGCTGACCGAGGCTAGCGTGCCCGGAATGAGCGCGAACCAGTATTGGTCGCCGGCAACAAGCACCGCAGTGCCGGCCCAGAAGATCGAGCAAAGCGCTTCGGCAATGGTCGAGACGCGCGAGGCGACCTGGCGGCGGCGGAACATGGCGCGCCGCATCGGCTGGCGGAACCAGAGCTGGATGGCGGTGGCCGAGCCCGAGGAGATGGCCGCAAAGACCGCCGTGGTCGCGGCTAGCTCAAGCGAAGCCATTAGCATCAGGCCGATAATCGGGGTGAGGACCACGAGCACAACTGTGGCGATAGCTTCGATCTTGGCCTGCAGCACGGTATCGGCGCTGACGGGAGCGGTGACGACGAGATCGTGCGCGTCTTCGCCGGAAATGGCGAGCCAAGCGAGGCCGCCCGAGAGCTGGCCGATGGCCATGACGAGAACCGGAATCACGACGACATAGGTGCCGGCGCTCTGGCCATAACTGATCCAGAGATAAATCGCCGGCGGCACGAGGTAGAACACCTGCATCAGGGTCTGGCTCAAGAGCCATGGGTCGCGAGCGAGGAGCTTCCACTCCTTGATCCGCAACTGCTGTTTTTGACTGCGCGGACGGAAGTCGACTGTGGCGTTGCGCTGCACCTTGCGCTGCAGCCCCACACCCGCGGCGGCGATGGCGTTGCGGCCAAAGCCCGAAGCGGCGAGCGCGATGGTGCCGCCGAGGGCGGCGAAGCCCGTGAAGGCGACGCCGATCAAAGCGGGGAGGTCGCCGAGCGCCGCGCGAGCCGGGGCCCAGACCGGACTCGACAAATCGGGCATGGCGCCGACGAACGCCGGATCGCTGAACAAAGAGATCCGCGACGCCATATTGCCGAAGTGGAGAATGGCGATGGCCTGGATGCCGATAACGAAGCCGGCGCCGATTATGGCGGCTATGATCTGCGCGAGGAGGCGGGTGCGGCGTGGCCCGGCGATGCGGAAGAGGCCGATGGTAATGAGCACGGCGATGGCGGTCGAGAGTGCCGAGAGCGCGGCGAGCACCAGGTAGGCGGTCAGCCAGTGCGGCCCATCATGGAGGACAAGGACATTGATGACCGGGCTTGCAAGGAGGCAGGCCAGCAGCAGCGTGGTAACGGCGGTGATGCTGGTACGGACGGCAAAGACGGTGCGCGAAGAGGCTGGAGAGCTCAGGATCAGATCAAGATCGGAGCGCGAATAATAGGCGCGCGTGATCGATTCCAAGGCCTGGCTCAGCATCACGGTCCAAAACAGCAAGCCGCTGCCGGTGATGACAACGAGTGTGGATTTGTCGGCGACGATGCCGGCAGCGACCCAGGGCGCGACGATGGCATTGGCGAGCAAATGCAGCAGCAGCGCCGCGATAACCAGGACGACGATCAGCGCGATGCGGCGGGCCGGATAGCCGCCCGTCATCATGGCGATGCCGTCACGCCACATCAGGCGCCATTCATGGGCGGCGAACCAGGGCAGGGTGGCGGGGGTGAAGGCAAGCATGGCCATCAGGCGGCGGCCGCCGCTTCGCTGCCGTCCATTTCCTTCTGGGCCACAAGGTCGAGGAAGATTTCCTCGAGCGTCGTCTCGCGGCCGATGCGGGCGCGCAACTCGGCGAGCGTGCCTTCGGCAATGAGGCGGCCATGATTGATGACGCCGATGCGTTCGGCCATGCGTTCGGCGACTTCGAGAATGTGCGTCGTCATGATGACGGTGACGCCTTGCCTCACCTTGTCGAGCAGCACTTGCTTCACCTGCCGGGCGGAGCCCGCATCGAGACCAGTGAGCGGCTCGTCGAGAATGATAAGGCGCGGATCATGGACGAGGGCGCCGGCCAGGGCGACCTTTTGCAGCATGCCCTTGCTGAAGCCGCCGCAACGCTCGTGGGCATGCGGGGCGAGCCCGAGCCAGCCGATCAGCTCGGCAGCGCGCGCTTGGGCTGCCTTCGGCTCGACCTGCCAAAGTCCCGCGACGAATTCGAGATATTCGTAGGGCGTAAGGCGGTCATAGACCATTGGTTCATCAGACACCCAAGCGACGATTGACTTGGCCTTAAGCGGATCGGCGCGGGTATCGGTGCCGAACACCGAGATCGATCCCGCCTCGGGTTGGAGCAGCCCCGCTACCATGCGCAGGATCGTCGTCTTGCCAGCGCCGTTGGGGCCAAGAAGCGCATAAAACTCGCCGGCCTTCACGCGCAGATGAAGGTCTTTCACCACCGGGCGGTCAAAGCTCTTGTTAAGCCCCTGAATGTCTAGGGCAAAAAGGGGTTCGGACATCGGGGGCGGCTCCGGCGCTGCGTCGGCCGGACACTAGTGGCGAGCGGTTGAGGGCGGATGAAGGGTTTCGGTTAAGATTTCCCGCACGGAACCTCGCAACGGCGCCCGCGTTAGCCGCTATGACAATAAAAGAAGGCAGACCAGAAATGGCTGACCGCGAGACGATCATCGAGACCGGAGACGGCGGGGCTGCTGCGGTTGTCGCAGGGTTCATGGTCGTGGCAATGCTGGTTGTCGGCTTCTTTGTGTTTTTTGGTGCCGGCGGCGGGTCAAGAGCAATCGACATCGACGTGCCGAGAGTCACCGTAGATGTGACGCCCGATGGGCAATAAAAGTCACGTCTGAACGGAAAAGGGTGGCGCGCTCAGGCGGCCGCCCTTTTCGTTTGCGTTGCTCTTTTTTCGCTCTGTCCCAGCGCCTCCGCGCCGACGCGCTTTAGCCGCTGGGCCAACCGCGGTTTCTCTTCTTGCTCTGTCCGAGCGGCTACGCGCGCTAGCGCGCTTCAGCCCTCGGCCAACTGCTGAAGTCATCGCTGGAACACATATCCCTCGGGTACGCCGGTCGGCGACAGTACGAACTGCCACACTTGCAGCACACGGGCGCGGAAACCACCGGCGCAGCACAATAGATAGTATTTCCACATCCGGTAGAAGCGCTCGCCTTCGGGCGTGTTGGAGCGCGGCCAGTTCTTCTCGAAATTGTCGTACCAGGCGCAGAGCGTCTTGTCGTAGTGGGGGCCGATATTGTGCACGTCGACCACCGCCCAGAGCCCGTCTATGGCTTTGCCGATCTGAGCCATCGAGGGGATGACGCCACCGGGGAAGATGTACTTTTCGATCCAGGGTTCGATCGTGTCGGACGAATAGTCCTGACCGATGGTATGCATCATGAACAGGCCATCATCCTTGATGACCTCGCGCGCCTTGGTGAAATAGGTGCGGAAGTTCTTGTGGCCGACATGCTCGAACATTCCCATCGAAACCACATGGTCGGACTTTCCTTCGAACTGGCGGTAGTCCTTGACCTGAAACTCGATCGGCAGATCCTTGTAGCGCTCGCGGCCATAGGCGGCCTGATCCGGCGAGACGGTGACCCCGACGCATTGGGCGCCATATTTCTCGGCGGCAAAGCCCATGAAGGCGCCCCAGCCGCAACCAATGTCCCACACCTTCTGGCCCGGCTTCAGTCCGATCTTGCGGCAGACGAGATCGAGCTTGGCTTCCTGCGCCTGATCGACATTGGTGACGCCCTCCGGCCAGTAGCCGCACGAGCCGGTCATTCGCCTGTCGAGCGAGGCGCGGTAGGCGTCGGTCTCGCTGTAGTGAATCTTAGCGACACGCTGCGAGCGTGAAACGCTCTGCATGTTGAGAAGCTTGGCCTGGGCGATCTGCCAAAGCAGATTGGGCGTTAACCGCAACTTGCTCCCGAGATCGGCGCGCAGCACGCGGTTGAAGAACTCCGCCATGTCGCCGACATCCCACAGCCCGTCCATATAGGCTTCGCCGAGCCCGAGCGAACCCTGGGCGAAGACTCGCGTCCAGGTTTCTTCGCTGTTGATTTGCATGTCCCACGCATCGGGTCCATTGACCCGAACGCCTGCGTCTGAGAGCAGGCCGATGATCCGGTCTTTCTCACTCATCGTCACTAAACTCGCCGTTCCCCCGAATTGCGGGAGAACAAAGCGTTGGACGGCTTCATGTCAATAGGATTGACGGATCGAACGACAGGTCTGGACGTTGCAGGTCAGGGTCGCCCTGTCATTGGCCAGCGCGACGAGATAGTTTCGGTCCCAAAGAGGAGGCGTCGATGGTCAAGTGGCAGGGACGGCGGGAAAGCTCCAATATCGAGGACCGGCGCGGGCAGGGCGGCGGACTTGGCGGGGGCGGGCTCGGTTCGAACCCGTTTGGCACGGGCGGCGGGATGCGCATCCCGATGGGTCGCGCCGGAGGCGGGCTCGGTGGAATCGGCCTCATCGTCGTCGTCGTCATCATCATGCTGGTGCTGGGCATCAATCCGCTCTCTATCCTGACCGGGCAGACAGACAGCGGCTCGCAATTGGGCGATTCGGGCCTGCCCTCGACCAATGCGAGCCAGGACGAACTGAAGCATTTCGTCGGCGTCATGGTCGCCGATACTGAAGACTATTGGACCCAATATTTTCGCGCGCAAGGCGAGACCTACGCCGCCCCGCAGGTGGTCCTGTTCACCTCGCAGACGGAATCGGCCTGCGGCGTCGCCGAAGCCTCAAGCGGGCCGTTCTACTGCCCCAACGACCAGAAGGTTTATATCGACCTGGGCTTTTACGATCAGCTGCACCGGCAGTTCGGCGCGCCAGGTGATTTCGCGCAGGCCTATGTGATTGCCCATGAGGTCGGCCATCACGTGCAGAATCTGACCGGGGTGCTGCCCGAGTTCAACCAGCGGCGGCAAGCGATGAGCCAGGAAGAGGCCAATGCCTATTCGGTGCGGGTCGAGCTGCAGGCCGATTGCTTCGCCGGCGCCTGGGCCAAGGGCGAGTTCGAGGCCGGCTTTCTCGAGAGCGGCGATGTGGACGAGGCGATGAA
>JBDSEK010000119.1:0-13061 GCA_039920085.1 Devosia sp.
CCGCGACACAGCTAGCCGCATCGGCCTTGGTCGAATAAATTGCAGTCATATTCGCGGGGCCCGCCATGTTTTCGCTCTCGACCCTTCTGCCCTACCTCGCCGCCTGCTTTCTGCTCGCTATCGTGCCCGGGCCGACGGTGACCGTGATCCTCGCCAATTCGCTCGCCCGCGGCACGCTTGCCGGGCTATCGATCGTCCTGGGAACGCAGCTCGGGTTGGTCGGCATGATCCTGGTTGTGGCGCTCGGTCTCCAGGCGGTGATCGGCTTCATGGGTTTTGCGTTCGACTGGATCAAACTTGCTGGCGCGGCCTATCTGATCTGGCTCGGCTTCAACATGGTGCGCTCGCGCGGCGAGCTCGGCCAGGCGGCGGTGGAAAGTAAGTCGTACAGGCGGCTGGTCCTCGACGGCTTTCTGGTCATCTGGTCCAATCCGAAGGCCCTGATTTTTCTCGGCGCCTTTTTGCCGCAGTTCGTTGTGTCCGAGAGTGCTGCTTTCCCGCAGGTGCTCGTGCTTGGATTGTTCTTCATGGTGATCGCGGGCGCGTCGGACTCGGTCTATGCGGTGCTGGCGGGAAGCGCGCGCGGGCTGCTGTCGGCGGCACGAGTGCGGCTGCTGAGCCGGATCTCCGGCGTGGTTCTGATGGCCGGCGGGATCTGGCTCGCGCTGCAGAAGCGCGCCTGAGGGGTTTGCCGTTTACCTGCCCGACATCGCAAATTTGATCCAATTTACTATCGCCGCATTCGTGGTGGTGATCGTGCCCGGCATCACGGTCTCCGCGGTGGTAAGCACGGCTCTCGCTCGTGGCCTCCGTGGCGGGCTCTGGCTAGAGCTGGGTGCCACAATCGCCCGCTTCACCATGGTCCTCGTCGTTGCTGTGGCGCTGGAAACGGTGACCAATCTGGTGAGCGCTGTCTTCGAGATCATGAAATATGCCGGCGCGACTTACCTCGTGTGGCTGGGGGTCGGCTATTTGACCTCCCGCCATGGTCTCAGTCTCGAAAGTGCAAGCACGGCGGAGACCCCGGCTCGGCAGGTTCTCAGCGGTTTTCTGGTGCTGTGGGGCAATCCCAAGGCGCTGCTATTCTTTGGCGCCTTCCTGCCGCTTTTTGTTGACCGCTCTTACCCGATCGCGCCCCAGGTGGTGGTGCTGGGGCTGATCGAAATGGCGGCGGCGATCATCACCGACACCGGCTATATCCTTTTGGCTTCACGCGCCCGGGGCATGCTGAGCGGGGCCGGCGCGCAATGGATCAATCGTGTCGCAGGTGTCATCCTGATCGGAGCGGCGATCTGGCTGGCGCTGCAGCAGCACTAAAGTGGGAAGCCGGAGCGCTTGCCTTGCCTGCAGGGCCGTGACAGAACGCCGCCCATTCCGCGCCGGTGCAAAGGAGGGGGTATGGTACGGCTAGTCGGTTTCTATCCCGGCTCGTTCGATCCGCTGACCAACGGCCATCTCGACGTAATCGAGCGAGCCTGCAAACTGGTCGATACGCTGGTGGTGGCAGTGGGTACGCACCATGCCAAGAAGCCACTGTTTTCGCACCAGGACCGCATGGAGCTTCTCAAGCAAACGCTCGAGCCGGTGGGCGAACGCACCGAGACCGAATTCAAGATCGTCGAGTTCAACGGGCTGATGGTCAATGCGGCGCGGTCGCACGGCGCCAAGCTGATTATTCGCGGCCTGCGCGACACCACCGACTACAATTTCGAGATGCAGCTGGTGGGTATGAACGCCCAGATGGCGCCTGATCTGCAGACGGTGTTCCTGCCATCGTCGCCCTTCGTCCGCCACATCTCGGCCACGCTGGTGCGGCAGATCGCCGAAATGGGAGGCGACATCTCCGCCTTCGTTCCCGCCAATGTTCTAAAGGCTCTCAAGAAAGCATGATCGCTCATCTCAAGCGTGCCGCCGCGCTCTTCGGCGCTGGAATGGCCTTTGCCGCAATAATGTTTGGTGCTCTTGCCACACCCGCATTGGCGCAAGGCACACCACATTTGATCCTGACGCTCAAGGATGGCGTCGTCGACATCCAGCTGCTTCCTGAAATCGCACCGAAGCATGTCGAGCGGATTGTGACGTTGGCGGGCCAGGGCTTTTACGACGGCATCGTGTTTCACCGCGTGATCGACGGCTTCATGGCCCAGACGGGCGACCCGACCGGCACCGGGGCAGGCGGCTCGGACCTGCCCGACGTCGTCGCCGAGTTCAACGCGGAATCGTTTCAGCGGGGCGTGGTCGGTGCGGCCCGCACGCAGGATCCCAACACGTTCAATTCGCAGTTCTTCATCGTCTTTGCCGACGCCTCCTTCCTCGATGGCCAATACACCGTCTTCGGCAAGGTCGTTGCTGGGATGGAGTTCGTCGACAATATCGCCAAGGGCGAGCCGCCGCCGGCGCCCGACAAGATCATTTCCGCCAAGATCGAATACAAATAAGGACAGCCGCCAATGGCCGAATTCAAGGACCCGGAAAATACCCTGCTGATCGAAACCACCCACGGAGAAGTGGTCATCGAGATGCGCCCCGACCTCGCCCCCAACCATGTCGCGCACATCAAGAAGCTGGCGCGCGAGGGCGCCTATGATGGGGTCGTATTCCACCGCGTGATCGATGGCTTCATGGCGCAGACGGGCGATGTGAAATTCGGCAAGGGCGACAATGTTTCGCGTGCCGGCACCGGCGGGTCGTCCTACCCCAATCTCAAGCAGGAATTTAGCGCCGAGCCACATGTGCGGGGCGTTGCGTCGATGGCGCGCTCCACCGACCCCAACAGCGCCAATTCGCAATTCTTCATTGTCTTCGACGATGCCCGCTTCCTCGACCGGCAATATACCGTTTGGGGCAAGGTCGTTTCGGGCATGGACAATGTCGACAAGATCAAGCGCGGCGAGCCGGTGCGCGATCCCGACAAGATGGTTTCGGTCAAGGTCGCGGCAGACGCAACGTGAAAAAGCTTGCCGCCATCGCTGCGCTGGGCGTCGCCCTCAGCTCGCCTGCGCTTGCCACGGAGTGGATTAGTTGCGCGGCGCCGGGCGGCGAGGCGAGCTTCGACTTCCTCGTCAGCTCGCTCGATATCCTCGCCATCGCCGGCCTCAACGTCTCGGTCGGCGATAAGGTGTGGGCCAGCGACGTCGCTTATGGCCCCGGTGACCCCGTGGAGGTCGGCCAGGCGTTCGAGGATACTCAGACCATCCGCATCGACGCCATGGACGAGGCCATCTCGCAAAA
Source organism: Devosia sp. (assembly GCA_039920085.1). GTDB lineage: Bacteria > Pseudomonadota > Alphaproteobacteria > Rhizobiales > Devosiaceae > Devosia_A. The sequence continues at coordinate 3,232 of JBDSEK010000119.1, forward strand.
GATCGCCGAGCTTCGCCTGTTCAAGGCGAGCGAGGGAGATGTGTTCGTCTATGCCGGCACGCTTCGCATTCCTGGCTACGGCGCCTGGGCCGTTTCGTGCGAAGGCCCCTGATTCCGCCTTCCGCCGCTGAATTCCCGGTGGTCGGTTTTTTGCGAGTGAGGGCCGTGAGCGGCCAAGTCCAGGGTAGCGAATGCGATGCGACTTAGGCTGTCGGCGCGGCTGTTGGACCTGCTTGGACGCGGACCTTATTCCGGCGTTGCTGACAGCTTTGGGTGTGTGTTCATCCACGTGCCCAAGACTGCTGGCTTGAGCATTTCAAGCGCCCTGTTTGGCCGAGAGTGCGGTCACATTCCCTACTTTGAGTACCAGCGGGCAAACCCGGGAAAATTCCGGCGCTACTTCAAGTTTGCCTTTGTTCGCAATCCCTGGGATCGGCTGGTCTCGACCTACTTTTACCTCCGCAAGGGGGGCGCCAACGAGATGGACCGCCGATGGGCCGAGGCAAACCTCGGGTCATACTCGACGTTCGACGAATTCGTACGCGACTGGGTCACCGAGAAAAACGTCGCCCTGAGCTTTCCGCATTTCCGGTCGCAGCACTACTTTGTCGCGGATACCTCGGGTAGGCTTGTGGTCGATTTCCTTGGACGGTTCGAAACATTGGCGGCGGATTTCCAGGCCGTTGCCGCCCGCCTCGGCGTCCACCCAACTCTGCCGGTGCTCAACCGGACCGAGCGCGGGCATTACGAAGGCTACTATGACGCGGCGACACGCCAAATCGTGGCTGGGGTTTACGCCAAGGATATCGACCTCTTCGGCTACCGGTTTTGACGCAATCCGCGAAGTCCAAGAAGATTTTCTAGGTCTGCCGCCCTTGGCCACGGTACAATGTCCGTCATGAAACGATAGGTCGTGTCGCCCAAATCGGCAGGCAGGAGCACTGCTCCGTCGGTTGATTGCGCCACCGTGTCGCGCAGCCGCCTCCGATGCTCCTTCATGCGCTCGACCGTGCGGTTGTGAATGTCTTCGCGCGAAATTCCTCGGCTGATCATCTCGCTCACCCCGGCGGCGACCGCCTTCGCCTCCGCGGGCACCGTGAGCCAATAGTCGGGATCGGCAAATTCCTCGCGACCGCCGACAGAGGGGGTCGATACAACGGGCAGACCGGCGAGTAGGTACTCAATGCTTGCAAACATCGCGCCTTCGACCGCCGACAAAGCGAGGCCGCATCGGCATTGGCTAAGGATTGCAGCCACATCTACGGCCTGCAATTGAATGATCTGGCCGTCGATGACAGGGTTTGCAAAATGGTGATGCGGCATTCGGCGCCGGAACTCAGAGAGAAGGTCGAGGGCCTCGGCGGACGTCAGGCCGGACGCCCAGTAGGTGATATGCGCGCAGGAGGCGACGAGCTCACTCAGCTCGCGCCGTTTCCAGCCGACCATTCCTGCGTTGTAGACGGCGTCGTAGAGTATCGGCGCATCGCCCGCGGTGAAGATTGCTTCGTCGACGAAGGCATTGTGGTTGCAGAGGATTGCGTCCAGCCCGGCGGCCGCATGTGCTGCCCGCTCGCTTTCCGAGTTGCACGCGAAGACGAAGCGATGCTGCGGGCGCCGGTTTCGATAAACCGAAATCGCCCTCCGCGAGCGCTCCACGGCCGGCTTGCCGTGCGAAGCCCAGGTAAAGAATGGGAGGAACAGCGCCGGTCTGTCGCCAATGATCCTGCCGACGTAATTGGCCGCGCCGAGTGGATAGCGGTCGCCAATAGTGGTGTAGATCACCGGAAATTCCCCGTCGCCGAGCCGGCGGGCGAGGATACCGGCATTGCCGTGGATATCGGGGGCGTAGCGGCCCGCATGGATGCGTCGCCGGGCGAAATCCCTGATCGATCTGGCCAAATTCATTGCGATCAGGCTAGCGCCCACGGACGGGTGTCGCAACCCGCGATGCGGAGCGCCATTTGACCTCCGTCGGGCTGGCGCGCTAGTGCCGCGCAATGCTGGTTTCCGAATTCGATTTCGATCTGCCCGAAGACCGGATCGCGCTTCACCCGGCCGAGCCGCGCGACAGCGCCCGGATGCTGGTCGTCCGCCCCGGACAAGCGCTGACCGACGCTCATGTGCCTGACCTGTTCGAAATTCTTCGGCCGGGCGACGTACTGGTGGTCAACGACACCCGCGTGCTGCCCGCTGAACTCAGGGGCACCCGCATCCGTGGCGAGAGCCGGGCGAGCGTTTCATTCAACCTGCACAAGCGCGTCGACGCGCAGACGTGGCGGGCCTTCGCGCGTCCGGCTAAGCGCCTGCGAATTCTGGATCGGCTCGAGCTTGGCGACAATGGCTCCTTATTGGCAACTGTCTCGGGCAAAGGCGACACCGGCGAAGTGACGCTGAGCTTCGATCTGCGGGGAGCCGAGCTCGATGAGGCGATCAAGGCGCATGGCGCGATGCCCTTGCCGCCCTATATTGGAACGAAGCGGAGCACCGAGGATCGCGACCGCACCGACTACCAGACGGTCTATGCCGCCGTGGATGGCGCCGTGGCGGCCCCGACCGCCGGCCTCCATTTCACCGAGGCGCTGCTGCAAAGGCTCGCGGACAAGGGCGTCGGCGTGGAGCGCGTGACGCTGCATGTCGGGGCAGGGACCTTCCTGCCGATGAAGGTCGACGATACGACCGACCACGCCATGCACGCCGAATGGGGTGAACTGCCCGAAGCCGTCGTCCATCGTCTATTGGCCGCCAAGGCTAGGGGCGGGCGCATCGTCGCCGTCGGCACGACCAGCCTGCGCCTGCTCGAAACCGCCGCCCGGGGTACCGGTGAGCTCCGCCCATTCATGGGCGATACCGATATCTTCATCACTCCCGGCTTCCGCTTCCTCGCAGTGGACGTGCTGATGACTAATTTCCATCTGCCGCGCTCGACACTGTTCATGCTGGTCAGCGCCTTCAGCGGCCTCGACGTAATGAAGTCGGCCTACGCGCACGCGATCCGGTTCAAATACCGGTTCTATTCGTATGGCGATGCGAGCCTGCTGTTCCGGAAAGCGGTGGACGCGGACGAGGAGTAGCCATTCCCGGCTTTGGCCGCTATAGCGCCCGCGATGACGGACTTCTCCTACACTTTGACCCACACCGATGGCGCGGCCCGCCGGGGACGGATCGACACGCATCGCGGCCCGGTCGAGACCCCGGCCTTTATGCCGGTCGGGACAGTCGGAACCGTCAAAGCCATGTATCCCGAGCAGGTGCGCGACACCGGCGCGGACATCCTGCTCGGTAACACCTACCATTTGATGCTCCGTCCCGGCGCAGAGCGCGTTGCTGCTTTGGGCGGCCTGCACCAATTCATGGATTGGGCGCGGCCTATCCTCACCGATAGCGGCGGCTTTCAGGTCATGTCACTGGCCAAGCTCAGAAAGCTCACCGAGCGGGGCGTAACGTTTCGCTCGCATATCGACGGCTCGGCCCATGAGTTGACGCCCGAGCGCTCGATCGAGATCCAGATACTGCTCGATAGCGACATCATCATGCAGCTCGACGAGTGCATCGCCTTGCCGTCCGAGCGCGCTGAAATCGAGCGCGCCATGGAGCTCTCGCTGCGCTGGGCTCAGCGCAGCAAGGACGCGTTTGGCGCCCAGCCGCAGCGTGCGCTTTTTGGCATTAATCAAGGCGGCGACAATCTGGAACTGCGTTCGAGATCGGCAACGGACCTCAGATCCATCGGCTTTGATGGCTATGCCATCGGCGGTCTGGCCGTGGGCGAGCCGCAGGAAACGATGTTTCGCATCATCGGCGACATCACGCCCGAACTTCCCGCGGAGAGGCCGCGCTATTTGATGGGTGTGGGCAAGCCCGACGACATTCTCGGCGCCATCGAGCGCGGCATCGACATGTTCGACTGCGTGCATCCGACGCGCGCCGGACGGCATGGTCACGCCTATACGCGCTTCGGCGTCATCAATCTGAAGAACTCCCGTCATAGAGACGATCCGCGGCCCCTCGACGCTGAGTCACCTAACCCCAATTGCCGGCGCTTCTCGCGCGCCTATCTCCATCATTTGATCCGGACCGAAGAGATGCTCGGCGCCATGATCCTCAGCCAGATCAATCTTCACACCTATCAGGAGGTGGTCCACGGTGCGCAGCGCGCGATCGAGGCTGGCGCATTCGCGGCCTATGCGGCACAAACGCGCGAAGGCTGGGCGCGGGGCGATCTGCCACCGCTGTAGAGGACGAACCGATGGCCACCAAGCGCAAATCGCTGCTCAATTCCATGATGAAGCATCGGGCCCGGCTCGACAAAAAGCCGATGCGGCAATTGTTCGCCGAGGACAAAGCCCGCTTCAAGCGCTTCTCGGTCTCCACCGGCGATCTGCTGCTCGACTATTCCAAGAACCGCATCGACGACAAGGCGATGGCGGCGCTGTTTGATCTGGCGCGTTCCACCGGTGTCGAGCAACGGCGTGGCGCCATGTGGAAGGGCGAGCACATCAACATCACCGAGGATCGCGCGGTTGAGCACATGGCGCTGCGCTACCAAGGCAACAAACCGGTCAGGATCGATGGCCGCGATGTGATGCCTGAGGTTCGGGCCGTTCTGGCGGCGATGAAGTCCTTCGCGACGGCCGTTCGATCGGGTGACATCCGCGGTGCTACTGGAGAGGCCTTTACCGACGTAGTGAATATCGGCATCGGCGGCTCGGACCTCGGCCCGGCGATGGTGACGCTGGCGCTCGAACCCTACACCCGACCGGACCTGCGTGCCCATTACGTCTCGAACGTCGATGGCGCGCATCTGCACGACACACTGAAGCGGCTCGATCCCAAGCGCACGCTGTTCATCATCGCCAGCAAGACCTTCACCACTGACGAGACGATGACCAACGCGGCGACGGCGCGTGCCTGGATCGCCTCGGCGCTGGGCGAGAACTCGGTGATGCACCATTTCGCGGCGCTTTCGACCAATCTCAAGGCCTGCGACGCCTTCGGCATTTTGCCCGAGCGCATCTTTGGTTTCTGGGACTGGGTGGGCGGGCGTTATTCGGTCTGGTCGGCCATCGGCCTGCCGGTCGCCATCGCTGTCGGCTTCGACAAGTTCGAAGCCTTCCTCGGCGGCGCCTATGAGATGGACCAGCATTTCCTCAAGACCCGGCTCGAAAAGAATCTGCCGGTGATCATGGGTCTGCTCGGGGTCTGGTATCGCAACGCCTGGGGGTTTTCGACCCATGCTGTGCTGCCCTACGACCAGCGGCTCTCGCGCTTTGCGGCCTATCTCCAGCAGCAGGACATGGAGAGCAACGGCAAGTCCGTCGGACTCGACGGTAAATCGGTCGACTATCCCACTGGGCCGATCATCTGGGGCGAGCCGGGCACCAACGGCCAGCACGCGTTTTACCAGCTGATCCATCAGGGGACCGACCCGATCCCCGCCGATTTCCTCATCGCCGCCCAGCCGCACGAGGCGCTGCCGCCGCATCACGACAAGCTCGTCGCCAACGTCCTCGCGCAGTCGGAAGCGCTGATGGTGGGAAAGACCAAGGAGGAAGTTGTGGCCGAGCTGACCGCTCAGGGCCTCGACAAGGCGCGTATCAAGGAACTGACACCGCATAAAATGTTCCCGGGCAATCGCCCGTCCAACACGCTGATGTATCCCAAGCTTACGCCGCACATGCTGGGCATGCTTGTGGCGCTTTATGAGCACAAGGTGTTCGTTCAGGGGACGATCTGGAACGTCAATTCCTACGACCAATGGGGCGTCGAGCTCGGCAAGCAGCTGGCGAAAGCCCTTCTGCCTAAAGTGGAGGGCGCGGCAGCAAATAACGGGAATGATTCCTCGACCAAGGGCCTGCTTGCGCGATATCGCGAACTCAAAGAGGGCTGATACGGCGCGGGCGGGTCTGAGACTCGTCTGGCATTTCGTTGCCCAGCGCGAGAGACCGGAAAAATCGCGCCGTTTCTCTTCTCCGCCGGGTCCGGTTGGCGCGCGCCGTATCGGAAACCCAAACGCTTGTGACAGCCCGGGGTTGCCGCCTTATTGATTGACTCGGAAGGGTTCGCCGCTATGTTCCGCCGCAATCCGGCGGCCCGCTCCGCCGGATTGCAAATGAGGTCGCGGGATCGAACGGGGAAAGTCTGAACTTTTCTCGATCCCGCTCCAGCGGGCCGGTAGCTCAGGGGTAGAGCATTCGACTTTTAATCGAATGGTCGCGGGTTCGATTCCCGCCCGGCCTACCAATCCCCTCCACCGGACATCGCCGGTTTGTTTGGGAAGGAGCCAATGGCCACCAAGATTTTCGACACCGACAAGTTTGAAGCTCCGACCGGCAAGAGCTGGTCGCAATGGCTGGAATTCGCCAAGAAAGCCAAGCTCGCCGATCTGCCGCATAACGAAATCGCCATCCGATTCAGCGAGGCGGGAGTGCCCAATTGGTGGAGTCAGATGCTGACGGTCGCCTACGAGCAGCATATCGGCCGGCGCGCGCCCGGGCAGGTTGGCGACGCGTTCCGGACACAGGTCAATCGAACGATTCTAGGCGAAGTCCCCGCCGTGCATGATCGCTGGATCAAGGCCAAGGCGAAGGTGAAAGAGTTCGGCGGCGTCGCCTTGGCCAAAGCGCCGACGATTTCCACCACGCCCAAGCGCAGCTATTGGCGCGTCGGGCTCGTGGATGGTGGCAAGGTCCAAGTGGCCTTTGAGCCGAGGCCCGGCAAGACGATGATCAATGTCACCCACGAAAAGCTCGATTCAGCTGCTTCCATCGAGCGTTGGAAGGCGATCTGGAAGAAAGTTCTGAGCGACTTTAGTTGACCGCCGGCGGCAGGGATGCGCCCGCATAGGCAACGACCGAGCAGGCGATCCCAGCCTTGGCGAAACGGCCGCAAAGCCCGCTCGCCTCGCTCTCGCGCACCGGTCCTGCGATGATGCGCTTGGCCGCCATGCCTTCCATGTTGCCGACCAGTGGCGTGAGACCAATCAACAGCACCCCGGCGCGGGTTGTGAGACTGGCCCAGACTTCCGGCGCTTTGCCAGCGCTGAAGGGCGCCCCCAGAGCGAGGCCGAGGGCCCCCGCCAGGGGCTGAGGCATGGCTTGCGATGGCGCTGTTTCGGCGGTGCCGGAGGGTGCGAGGGCCATGGGCTGGGTCCTCACCGCGACCGAACCGCCTTCCGCTTCAAGCAATATGGGCGGCTTGCCGACAGATGCCGTGAGCGTCGAATTGTCGACCAGGGTGTCCTGCGGAATGGCCTCGAGGAGCTTTGGGATCGACATCTCCAGCGCACCGACGCGCCGGGTCACCTCCCCATCGCTCTGTTCGCTCAGCATGGCACGCTGCATCAAAGCACGGTTTTCGAGCTTCAGCGCACCGGTTTCCGTCTCGAGCGCCGCGACCTGGGACTTGAGCTGATTGACGCTGGCGCCTTCGAGGCGTGTCGCGTGCAGGCCGGCGAATACATTTTCGGGGATGAGCGCCGAGACATTGGCGCCCAGTACCGCTACGCCCCACATGACGAGCGCAACGAGGCCCCACAGGCTCACGTCCGTCGATCTGATCTGATCGGATGCTTTCGCCAAGCATGCCCCTGAACGCCCCGCGAATCAGGCGCTTCTGCTCACAGTTTACCATCAGTGGGCGTAATGGTTTCCCAACAACTTGCTGCCATAAAATGCGGCCAGTTCTGGGGTGGAAAAGGGGCTGGAATGGCAGAGTTGTTGTCGATCATTTTGGCGGCGGGTGAGGGCACCCGCATGCGATCGGCAACGCCCAAGGTTCTGCACCCCATAGGCGGGCTGCCGATCATCGGTCACGTGGTCCGCGCGGCCATGAGCGGCGGCTCCAATCGTGTCGCTGTCGTCACGGCGCCGGATCATGAGCGGCTGCGGGCCGAAATCGCGGCGCTCTACCCGGATGTGCAGTTCTTCGAACAGGCCGAACGTAAAGGCACGGCACATGCTGCGTCCATGGCCCGGCCGCTATGGGAGGGGGCCTCGGGCTATGTCGCGGTGGTCTATGGCGACCACCCACTCCTGACCGGCCCAATCTTCAAACTGGTGACCGACCGGCTCGATGCCGGCATGGACGCGGCGATCCTCGGCTTTATCCCTGCCGATCCCACCGGCTATGGCCGCTTCATCACCGATGGCGAGCAGCTATTGGCGATCCGCGAACACAAGGATGCGTCCGTCGAAGAGCGGAAGATCGGCCTCTGCAATGCCTGCATCCTGGCGTTCCGGGCGGAAGTGTTCCGCACTCTGATCGACCGGGTCGGGAGCGCCAATAGTCAGGGCGAGTTCTACGTCACAGACCTCGTCGAGCTCGCCAACAAGGCCGGCCACAAGGTCGGCTACGCCGTCGGGTCTGAGGCCGATGTGATGGGCGTCAATGACCGCTCGCAGCTCGCCCGCGCCGAAGCCCAATTCCAGGAACTCCGCCGCGAGGACATGATGCAGGGAGGCGTCACGCTCAAGGATCCGAGTTCGGTCTATTTCTCCTGGGACACCCAGATCGGCAAGGACACGCTGGTCGAGCCCAATGTCGTGTTCGGCCCGGGCGTGAAGATTGGCGAGGGGGCCAAAGTCTTTGCCTTTTCGCACATCACCGACAGCACATTGGCGGACCGGGTAGAGGTCGGACCGTTCGTTCGCCTGCGCGGCAAGACCGTACTGGCCGAGGACGTGCATCTGGGCAATTTCGTCGAAGCCAAGAATGCAAAAATTGCCGCCGGCAGCAAGGCGATGCATCTGAGCTATCTCGGTGACACGGTGATTGGGGCCAAATCCAACATCGGTGCGGGCACCATCACCTGCAATTACGATGGTGTAAACAAGACGCAAACCACCATCGGTGATGCCGTTTTCGTCGGGTCGAACTCGTCGCTGGTTGCGCCGGTCAGCATCGGCGATGGCGCCTATATCGCCTCGGGCAGCGTCATCACCGATGATGTTCCGGCTGCCGCCCTTGCCTTCGGGCGGGCGCGGCAGGAGAACAAGCCGGGTGACGCGCCCAAGCTCCGCGAGAAAGCGCTCGCGATCAAGGCAGGCAAAAGGAAAATCTGATGTGCGGCATCGTAGGCATCATCGGGGTCGAGCCGGTCGCTGGCCGCATGGTCGACGCGCTGAGGCGGCTCGAATATCGCGGCTATGACAGCGCCGGCGTTGCGACGCTCGAAGCCGGGTCGATCGCGCGCCGCCGGGCGGAAGGCAAGCTCGGCAATCTCGCGACCAAGCTCGCGATGGAGCCGCTGGGGGGCAGTATCGGCATCGGCCACACGCGCTGGGCCACGCATGGCGCGCCGACCGAGGGCAATGCCCATCCGCACGCCACCGACAAGGTCGCAATTGTTCACAATGGCATCATCGAGAATTTCCGCGAGCTGCTCGAAGACCTCGCCAGGGATGGTTATCTTCCCAAGACGCAGACCGATACGGAATCGGTCGCTCTGTGGGTCACGCGCGAACTCGATCGCGGGCTCGACCCCGATCAGGCCGTCGCCGCGACGCTGAAGAAACTGCGTGGCGCGTTCGCTCTTGCCTTCATGTTCAAAGGCCACGATCAGCTGCTGATCGCGGCGCGGCATGGTGCGCCGCTCGCGGTGGGCTATGGCGAGACCGAGATGTATCTGGGATCGGATGCGATGGCGCTTGCGCCGTTCTCATCGCGGCTGAGCTATCTGCTTGATGGCGACTGGGCGGTCATCACGCCCAAGGGCGTCACCATTCGCGACGGGTCCGACGCGATCGTGCAACGCGAAATGCTGTTGTCGCAGGCTTCGTCGCTGCTGGTCGACAAGGGCAATTACCGTCACTTCATGGCCAAGGAGATCTACGAGC
>JBDSEK010000120.1:0-4660 GCA_039920085.1 Devosia sp.
GCTGCAGAGCAGTTCGCGTCAATCGAGATCAAGTCCAATGCGAGGCGGCATGTTTAGCGTGGACAGTGATCCTCTTGCGTTGGCGTAAACTATAGGCGCGCACCGGGGCGTTTAGCCGCCGGAGTCAAGTACAGTTTTGGCAAACCGGCCGCAGATCTTCTGCGGCAGGGAGAGATTGTCTGTCTCTTGCGGGACGGGCGGAGCAGCAATTTCCGAGAAGTCCATCAGAGGCTTCCGGCTGGGAAACATGAGGCGACATCGATGGCGGCAAGCGGAGCGAGGCTCAAAGTGTTGGGGCATGACGACGGGGACGGGATTGGCAGGGAAGAAAGCGAGAAATTCCAGCGAGTTAGGTCCCGCCTCGAAGCGGCGGTGGGCAAGGACGTCTTTAACTCCTGGTTTGCCCGCATCGAGCTAGAGGAAGTCGTCGACGACGTCGCTCACCTTTCGGTGCCGACACGCTTTCTGAGCTCGTGGATCCAGTCCAATTACGCCGAAAAGATCCTCACCACTTTCAAGGCCGAAAATCCGGCCATAGCGCGGCTTCATTTCACGGTTCGGGTCACCGGTCAGCCGCGTCAGCGGCTCAACCCACCCCCCGAGGCAGCGTTCGAGCCTGAGACCGCGCCAACTCCGTCAGCGGCAAAGCCGCAGCGCGACTCCACCGCACCACGCGGCGATGCTCTGTCGGGCTCCGCGCTCGACCCGAAAATGACCTTCGACACATTCGTCGCGGGCGCCTCGAATGAAATTGCCCTGGGCGTTGCAAAACAGGTGGCGAGCGCCGCTCTCAACAACACGGTGAGCTTCAATCCGGTCTACATCCATTCGACCGTCGGTCTGGGCAAATCCCATCTGCTCAATGCCATCGCCTGGGCGGCAGGCGCCGCGGAGCCCGGCCGTAACATCGTCTATCTGACGGCCGACCACTTCATGTACCATTTCATCACCGCCATTCAGCGCCAATCGGCCATCGCGCTCAAGGATTGGCTGCGAAGGATCGATCTCCTCCTCATCGACGATATGCAGTTCCTCCAGGGCAAATCCGCGACCGAATTCGGCCACACCCTCGGTACCCTCATTACCGGCGCCAAGCAGGTGGTGGTCGCCGGCGATGCGGCGCCGCGCGACCTCGACATGCTCGACGAGCGCGTGCGCTCGCGCCTCTCGGGTGGGCTCGTCGTGCCGATCACCGGCTTCGATCTCGATTTGCGCCGCAATATCATCACGCGTCGCGCCGAACAGGCGGCGCAGCGTTTCGGCGTGCACTTTCCGCCTGCCGTGCTCGACTATATCGCCCGCGTCGTCGTCAGCCATGGCCGCGATCTCGATGGTGCCGTCAACCGCCTCGTCGCCGCCAATCAGCTGACCCAGGAGCCGGTGAGCGTCGTCCTCGCCGAGCGCACCCTTGCCGATCTGGTCCGTGCGCGCGAGGCGCGCCGTGTCCGTATCGAAGACATCCTCCGCATCGTTTCGCGCCACTACAAAGTGCCGCGCAACGAATTGCTTTCCGCGCGCCGATCGCGCGATGTCGTCCGCCCACGCCAGATCGCCATGTATCTGGCCAAAGCGCTGACCTCGCGCTCCTTGCCCGAGATCGGCCGGCGCTTCGGTGGCCGCGATCACACCACGGTTCTCCATTCGGTCCGCAAGGTCGAGCAGATGATGAAGGACGATGCCGATCTGACGCAGGAAATCGAATTGTTGAAACGTATGCTCGAAGAGTAGTCAAAGGCCGGTTTTCGGGGCTCCGGGCCTTGCCTTCCTCCCCCTGACTTGCAAAGGTCGCGGCCCGGTTTTGTTAGGGTTTTGTGCCCCGCCGAGGTTTCGGCGGGGCAGGGGATGCGGTGAAATGAAAGTCACTCTCGAGCGCAATCATCTGCTCAAATCGCTTGGCCACGTGCATCGCGTGGTCGAACGCCGCAACACCTATCCGATCCTCGCCAATGTGCTGCTCAAAGCCGCCGACGGCAGGCTCGAACTGCGCGCCACCGATCTCGATATCGAGGTGACTGAGAGCGTGCCGGCAATGGTCGCAACCGCCGGGACCACCACCGTCCCCGCGCACACGCTTTACGAGATCGTCCGCAAGCTTGCCGATGGCGCCGAGGTCAAGCTCGAAACCGACGGCTCCGAGCAGATGCTGATCGGCTCAGGCCGCTCACGCTTCCACCTTGCCTGCCTCTCGCCCGATTCCTTCCCCGATTTGAAGTCGGGCAATTTCACCCACACTTTCTCACTGCCCGCGGCGACGTTGCGCGAACTGATCGAGCGTACGCAATTCGCCATCTCCAACGAAGAGACGCGCTACTATCTCAATGGCATCTACATCCATACGCTGCTGGTCGATAAAGCGCCGACCCTGCGTGCCGTCGCGACCGACGGCCACCGCATGGCCCGGGCCGAGACCGATGCGCCCGCCGGCGCCAAGGACATGCCCGGCATCATCATCCCCAAAAAGACCGTCGCCGAAGTGCAGAAGCTACTCGACGGCGCCGAGGGCGACATCGCCATCGAAATCAGCGACACCAAGATCCGCTTCGCCGTCGATGGCGTCGTGCTTCTCTCGAAGCTGATCGAGGGCACCTTCCCCGATTACGATCGCGTCACGCCCAAGAATAACGACAAGCAGCTCAGCGTTGACCGCGCCTCGTTCGCAACGGCCGTCGACCGCGTCTCGACCATCGCGTCCGAGCGCGGCGGCAAGGCAGTGAAGCTGTCGGTCAAGGACGGCAATCTCGAGCTCAGCGTCACCAATCCCGACCACGGCACCGCGACCGAAGAGATCGCCGTCGAGTTCGAGCCTGAGAGCTTCGAGATCGGCTTCAACGCGCGCTACCTCCTCGACATCGTCGCCCAGATCCGCTCCGACAATGCGGTGTTCCTGTTCAACGATTCCGGCTCGCCCACGCTGGTCAAGGAAGACGGTCAGGCCAAGGCGCTCTATGTGCTGATGCCGATGCGGGTCTGACGGCGTGCCGGCCGCCGGGCCGCCTAAATAATCGCCGGGGTTGAGGGCTTCCCCCTGAGCGCCTCGCGCTCCCACGCATGGCGGAATCTGTGTTAACCCACGCCCATGCCGTCCCGCTATCTGTCTCGCCTCCGTCTCAGCGCCTTCCGCAACTATGAATCGGCTGCCCTCGACCTCGACGGCCGCCATCTGGTGCTGACCGGACCCAATGGTGCCGGCAAGACCAATTTGCTCGAGGCCGTCTCGCTGCTCGCCCCAGGTCGCGGCCTCAGACGCGCGGCGTTCGAAAGCCTCGCCAATCACGCCTCCGAAGGGCCCTGGGCCGTCGCCGCCACCATCGAGACGCAGGATGGCCCCGCCGATATAGGTACCGGTAGTGCCTCTGGCGACGCCGCCCGCCGCGTCCGTATCAATGGCGCCAATGCCCGCACCGTCGAGCAAATGAGCGACTATCTTCGCCTGCTCTGGCTCACCCCGGCGATGGATGGGCTATTCACGGGTCCCGCCTCCGAGCGCCGCCGCTTTCTCGACCGGCTGGTGACGACGCTCATTCCGGGCCATTCCGGCTCCGTTACGGCGTACGAATCGGCCATGCGTCAGCGTAACCGCCTGCTCGAGGACGATGCCGATCCGCTTTGGATCAATGCCGTCGAGACCGAAATGGCTGCCCATGCCGCGGCTCTCCACTTCGCCCGCGCCGATTGCATCGTTCATCTCGAGGCGCTGATCGCCGAGAGCCTGGGCGATCAATCCTTCCCCGCTGCCCACCTGGCCATGACGGCTCTGTTCGAGGACCGGCACGAGCCGGTTTCCTCCTCGGCGCTCGAAGCCGAATTGAAGCAAGCATGGAGCCGCTCACGCTCCGCCGACCGCGCGGCGGGCCGCACTATTTTTGGTCCCCATCGCCTCGATTTCGAGGTCTCCTACGCGCAAAAATCCATCCCTGCCGCGCTCGGCTCCACCGGTGAGCAGAAGGCCCTGCTGGTTGGGCTGATTCTGGCCCATGCCCGGCTGGTGAAACGGATGACCGCCATCCCGCCCTTTCTCCTGCTGGACGAGATCGCGGCGCATCTGGACCCGGCGCGCCGCGCCGCCCTCTTTGCGGCCCTCGACGCGCTCGACACGCAATGCTTCATGAGCGGCACCGACGCTCTGCTGTTCGACGCGCTCGGTCCTCGCGCCCAGCGCATCACCGTCCGCGACGGCCGCCTCGATGCCTAGCGCGACTTACGAGCTGTTCCTCACCGCCATGCGGCGGCGCCAGCAGATTGTCTGCGTCTATCAGGGCCAGCCACGCGAGCTCTGCCCGATCCTGCTTGGCCGCACCGGTCTCGAGGAAAAAGCGCTGGTGTTCCAGTTTGGCGGCGCCACAAGTGCTGGCCCCATTGGCGAGCCGGGCGAGTGGAAATGCCTCCGCCTTACGGAAGTCTTCGAGGCCCGCCTGCGGCCCGGCACATGGCATGCCGGGACAAGCCATTCGAGCGCCCAGTCCTGTATGAAAATGGTCGAATACGACGTCAATCCGCTGAGCCCCTACGAGCCGGCCTTCCGGCTGTGACGGTATCGGTCAAATCCCTTGAAATCCGGCCAGAAATCGCCATTTCTGCTGGGTATTGACCCCCCAAATCCGCTACACCTCATGCGCGGCGTTGCAACGCTGATTCGGAGCCCGTTTGTCCCTCCCAGAAA
>JBDSEK010000121.1:0-27727 GCA_039920085.1 Devosia sp.
TGAAGATCAGCGCAATAAAGCCCTATCCGGCCTGGATCGGGACGCGTAACCAACTGATCGTGAAGGTCGAAACAGACGAAGGTCTTTACGGTTGGGGCGAGAGTGGCCTCAGCGGGCGAGAGAAAGCGGTAATCGGCGCCATCGAGCACTACGCGCAGTTTCTGGTCGGCAGAGACGCCTTCGCCATTGGCGCGCTATGGCAGGAAATGTATCGCAGCCAGTACTTCGAGGGCGGTCGCGTACTTCAAGCGGCGATTTCTGCCATCGACATCGCGTTGCACGACATCAAGGGCAAGGCGCTTGGTGTGCCGGTCTATCAGCTTCTTGGCGGCAAACAGCGCGACCGCATTCCGACCTTTGCATCGACTTCGTTACCCCCGGGCGAGGAGATGATTGCGCAGGCTAAGGAGCTAGTCGAGCAAGGCTGGAACGCCGTTCGCTTTTTCCCCGCGGCCGATACCGATGGTGTGATGGAACCGCGAGAATCGATTGCCGCAACCGCCAAGTGGCTTGTAAAGGCGCGCGAGGCGCTGGGCGATGGCGTGGTGCTCGGCATCGACTACCACCACAGGTTATCAGTCGCTGAGGCTGCGAGCTTTTGCCAGAAGATGCCGTCCGGTACGCTCGACTTCCTCGAGGAGCCGATCCGGGACGAGACTCCTGAAGCCTATGAATCGCTCCGCAAAATGACCGACATTCCCTTCGCAATCGGCGAGGAGTTTGCGTCGAAATGGCAGTTCTTACCTTACATCGAGCGCGGCATTCACCAGTTCAACCGCATCGATGTGTGCAATGTCGGGGGACTGACCGAGGCGATGAAGGTCGCCGGCTGGAGCGAGGCGCACTATGTTGACGTGATGCCTCACAATCCGCTGGGACCTATCTGTACCGCAGCGACGATTCATTTTTCCGCCGCCGTGGCGAACTTCGCCTGGTTGGAGACGCGGGCCTCGCCGGCCGAAACATATCTGGGTCTCTACGATACATCGATGTTCACCCAGCACCCTATGCTCGACGGCACGACCTACCCGGTGAGCGATATTCCAGGGCTGGGCATCGAGGTCGACGAGGCGGCGATCCAGGCCCAGAGTTTCAAGTTCTGGGAGGCCCCGCACTGGAAGCGGCGCGATGGTTCGGTGACGAACTGGTAACTCGCATAGAGGCGTCTTGGGCGCCTATGTGCTGACCGCCCATCGATGCGAGCCCGGGCGGCAGTGTGCGCCCCGGTTCAACCAGTTAGTGAAATGAAGGCACCAGCGATAGCGGCGGTATAGTAGGCGAAGATTGTCAGGGCGACACCGATCAGCCAGATCGGAAGGCGTCGGTCAGAACCGCTCGCGATGACTGCGGTATTGACGAGAAAAAAGATCGCACCGCCCAGCACCGCGAACAGCATGCCCATCCAACCGAGGACGGAGTTGGAAAAGCCGATAGTAATCGGCGTCACGGATGCGACGATAGCCGCGATAACCAACCACCAAGCCTGCGAAACGTGCCAAGCAATAGCCAGGGTCACACCTACAAGCAGGCAGGCGAGTCCGAGCGTCGCCACAATCGGCAGCAGCTGAATGTCGCCTCTGATCAAAGATGCAGGGGCAACGAAGAAGGACAGGACCGTCGTCAACCAGGACTGCAATTGGGCACTCAATCTGAGCTCGAACTAGGGGTTGAAGTCATCGTTGCCAATGCTGGCGGGCCCTCGACGCCCGCGTCGCCTCGGACGAAATATGCGACGCGCTCTGCCTAAAGGTCCAGCGCCCTGCGAACCTCGCGAAAGAGGCGCTCTTCGTCCCAGTAATTGTCGCGCAGCCACTTTGGTTCGGCCGCTTCTGCCTCGGCGCGGTTGTGAGCCACCCAGCCGAAGCGCAGGGCGACGCAGATCTTGCCGGTCGAATAGCGATACATCGTCGCCATCGTCTCGAAGACGCGTTTGGAATGGCCATAGGTATTGACCGGCGGCCATCCGCGCTTGGGATCTGCCCAATCCGAAGAAGGCAGAAGCACCCGCGGTACGGGTATTTTTTGGCAGGCCTGGAGCAAGCGGGCAGCGTCGATGACTGCCTGGTAGTGGACCTCGTCAGGGTCATCAACGCGTGGCGACGTAGCCAGGTGCAGGACCAGATCCGCCTCGGCAAGCCGGCTTCTGAGTGGCTCGGCATCGTAGTCGGCGTCCTGCATCGAGGTGACGAGATCGGCTCCCTCCACCTGATCAACTCCGAATGAATCGGGGAAGATGGTCCTGAGCTTCTGGGCGACATTGCCTTGCGAGCCGAATATCACTGTCATCATGGCCAATCCCCTCGAAAAGTCAGAGAGATATGCTTACCAGCTGCTCACCCTGCAACACACCCACCACGCGTTCGTTCGCCTACTTTCAAATCTATCCAAGATCGACCGGCTTACTCCACCCATGCAAGGCAAGGGATGCATCCATGCAGGAGCCCGCCTTGTGCCCCTTTAGTGGACCACCTTATCGTCGCTGCGATGCCGAAGCACGATTTGTCCATTCTCATTATCGACGAGAACCGAAGTCGCGCGTCTATCATTGAAGACGGACTACACGAAGCGGGGTATTTCCGGGTCAACGTCATTCATGACGTGAGCGACGTCGGCAGAACCCTCCAAGCGGCCATGCCGGATGTGATCGTCATTGATCTCGAGAATCCGAAGCGGGACACCTTGGAGCACTTCTTCTCCCTGTCCCGCGCCATTCAGCGTCCGATAGCAATGTTCGTTGATCACTCCGATGAGTCCATGATCGAGAAGGCCGTCGAGGCAGGAGTCTCGGCCTACATCGTGGACGGTCTCAAAAAGGAGCGCGTCCGGCCAATTCTCAACATGGCCATCTCACGATTCAACGCGTTTTCCCGACTGACCCGAGAGCTCCAGCAGGCCCGAAGCGAATTGGACGACAGGAAGATCGTCGAGCAGGCCAAGGGCATTTTGATGAAGTCTCGCTCGCTCTCGGAGCCGGAAGCGCACGGGCTGATGCGTCGCTTGGCGATGCAGCAAAACAGACGGCTGGTCGAAATCGCCCAGAGCGTTGTGACCGCTGCCGATCTCCTGGGTTCCTAGGAAACGACATGGCACTCATTCACGTCCCCGTCGGTTTCCTTCCCCTTCTCGACAGCGCATTGATTGTGCTCGCCCGTGAGAAGGGTTTTGCCGAGGAGGAGGGGCTCGATCTCCAACTGATCAAGGAGACATCCTGGGCCAACATCCGCGATCGCATCGCCGTCGGTCACTTCGATGCTGCGCAGATGCTCGCCCCGATGCCGATAGCCCCGAGCCTTGGTCTGACACCTCTCGATGTAGCGATCGTCACCCCGATGGTGCTGGGTCTGGGCAATAACGCCATCACCGTCAGCGCCGGCCTCTGGCAAAAGATGGCGGAACAAGGCGCCCCGGGGGACCTTGCCGCCGGCCCGACCGGGGCTGCGCTGGCAAGGGTCGTGGCTGCGTCGCAGCGAAAGCTTAAGTTCGGCGTGGTCCACCAGACCTCGTCTCACAATTACGAACTTCGCTACTGGTTGGCCGCGAGCGGCATCCGGCCCGATGTGGATGTCGAGATCGTGGTCCTTGCGCCGCGCTTGCTGCCGGACGCCATCGCGTCGCACAGCATCGACGGCTACTGCGTGGGTGAGCCCTGGAACAGCGTGGGTGTCGACACGGCCGGGGCGACCATCGCTACGGTCAAGGCATTCATATGGAGGTCGAGCCCTGACAAGGTCATCGGCATGCGTGCCGATTGGGCCGCCGAGCAGCCCGAGACTGTGTCGGCGCTGACCCGCGCCCTCCATGCCGCCGCTCTGTGGTGCTCGGACCCGGCGCACCACTCGGAGGCCGCTCGTATCCTTGCGCACCGGGACTATCTCGATAATCCCCCGGACTTGGTCGAGCGCGCGCTGTCCGGGAATCTGCTTACAGGGTCCGGCCGGCTCCAGCGCGTCAGCGACTTCTTCATTCCCTATGAGCGGGCGGCCAACTTTCCGTGGAAAAGCTACGCCCTCTGGTACTACACCCAGATGGTCCGGTGGGGGCAGGTGGCCCATAGCCCTGAGCGCGCCGCTCTGGCTGCCGCCAGCTTCCGACCTGACCTCTATCGCACCGCATTGGCCGGTCGAGGCGTTGCCATTCCCGTCGCCGACTACCACCCGATCGGAACGCTCGTTGCGCCAACGGCAATCGATGCGGCCGGAGGCGACCTCGAGCTCGGTGCCGACCTGTTCTTCGATGGCAAGGCGTTCGATCCGTTGGATCTCGACAGCTACATCGAGAGCCAGCGTCCGACACGCTGAGCGTTTCGTAAGCAACTCTCAATGCTGATGAATTGTTGAGCAACTGGCTGCAAGTTGGGCAGCGACGTTGACCTGCCAGCGTGAATGCGTCCTGGTGCTCATCTAACTAAGTCACTGACAAATATCGTCTATCGTCGGGAGACCGAAGTTGGCACGCTTCGTGCAGCGACTAGTGCGAAGGGCGCAACAGCGTCCAAAAATTACCGCGTCCAACGACGGGCGCTACAGGCAACGCCGCCAACTGGATGCATTTCGGTCTCGGCCGAACGCTCTCCCGTTGGCGGCTTTTCGTTTTCCGCCGGTGCAGATGGAGAATTGCATGACCTCGACGACCACCCGCCGCAGTTTCCTCAAGACGGCGACCGCTACGGCGGCCACGCTCATCGCGGCAAGGGCCCTGTTCCCGTCAGGGGCGTTCGCGCAAGGAGCTGGCCCTGAAGTCACTGGCACCAAGCTCGGCTACATCGCGCTGACCGATTCCGCCCCCCTGATCATCGCGATGGAGAAGGGGCTCTTCGCCAAGCACGGCGTGCCCGACATGGCGGTGGAAAAGCAGGCCTCATGGGCCGCCACCCGCGACAACATGGCGCTCGGCAGCGCCGGCGGCGGCATCGATGGCGGTCACATCCTCCGGCCCAAGGTCCACCTCTACTCCTCGGGCGCGGTGATGCAGAACAAGCAGCCGCTGCCGATGTATACGCTCATCAATCTCAACGAGGACTGCCAGGCCATCTCGGTTACGCAGGCCTACAAGGATACCGGCGTCGGCCTCGATTCGAGCCCGCTCAAAGCCGTGTTCGCCGAAAAGAAAGCCGGCGGCGCGGAAGTGCCTGTCGCCGTCACCTTCCCGGGCGGCACGCATGATCTGTGGATGCGTTACTGGCTTGCCGCCGGCGGTATCGATCCGGCGAGCGAGGTCAATCTCATCGTCGTCCCGCCTCCGCAAATGGTCGCCAACATGAAAGTTGGCAACATGGAAGCTTTCTGCGTCGGCGAGCCTTGGAACGAGCAGCTGGTCAATCAGGGCATCGGCTTTACTGCCGCGACGACTGGGGAACTCTGGTTCCGCCATCCCGAGAAGGTTCTCGGCATGCGCGCCGACTGGGTTGATGCGCATCCCAACGCCACCAAGGCCATCATGATGGCCGTCATGGAGGCGCAGCAATGGTGCGACGCGATGGCCAACAAGGACGAGATGGCCGAGATCGTCGGGCGGCGCCAGTGGTACAACGTTCCAGTGGCCGACATCATCGGCCGCATCAAGGGCGATATCAACTACGGCAACGGCCGCGTCGCCAAGGGCACTAACCTCTACATGAAGTTCTGGGGCGAAAAGGGCGAGACCTCCTATCCCTGGAAGAGCCTCGATACCTGGTTCATGACCGAGAACATCCGCTGGGGCAAATTCGCCGCGACGACCGACGTGAAGGGCATGGTCGACGCGACCAACCGCTCGGACCTCTGGCTCGAGGCCGCCGCCGGGCTTGGACTGGCCGACCTGCCTGCGGGCGATAGCCGCGGTGTCGAAACCTTCTTTGATGGCAAGACTTTCGATCCGGCCAATCCCACGGCCTATCTCGACAGCCTCGCCATTAAGCATCTGGCCTGACGTTTCAGGTCCGGCCAACTCCTTCGCCGCGAAAGGTTTCCATGTCCCTTGCCGCCAACACCAAGGACAACCCCACGCGAGTGCCCAGTCCAAGAGTCTCGCGCTCCTCCAAGCCTTCGGTGGTCAAGCTCGCGCCCAAACCTCGCAGGCTCGAAGCGGCTCGGCTGCGTGCTGCTCTAGTCGGCACGCTCACCATTGTTGTACCGCCCCTGCTCGTTCTGCTTACGCTTCTCGTTATCTGGCAACTCGCCTTCAGCGCTCCGGGCTCCGGCCTGCCAACGCCGGCCCAGGTCTGGATCGACGCGCGGGAGCTGATCCTCAATCCGTTCTTTGTCTATGGCTCGCAGGATATCGGCCTTGGCTTCAGAGTGCTGACGTCGCTGCAGCGCGTCGCCGTCGGCTTCGGCCTTGCGGCGATTGTAGGAGTGCTCATTGGTGCCGTCGTCGGCCAGTCGGTCTGGGTGATGCGTGGCGTTGATCCCTTGTTTCAGGTCCTGCGCACGGTTCCGCCGCTTGCTTGGCTGCCGATCTCGCTGGCCGCGTTCCGCGACTCCCACCCAAGCGCCATCTTCGTCATCTTCATCACCTCGATTTGGCCGGTGATTATCAATACCGCGGTAGGCGTCCGCAACATTCCGCAGGACTACCGCAACGTCGCTCGCATCCTCAAACTCAACCCCATCGAGTTCTTCTTCAAGCTGATGGTGCCGGCGGCCGCGCCCTTCATTTTCACCGGCCTGCGCATCGGAGCAGGACTTTCTTGGCTCGCCATCGTCGCAGCGGAGATGCTGACCGGCGGCGTCGGCATCGGCTTTTTCATCTGGGACGCTTGGAACTCCTCGCGCCTCTCCGACATCATCGTGGCTCTCGTCTATATCGGGCTCACCGGCTTCCTACTCGATCGGCTCGTTGCCACCATCGGCTCGATCGTCACCCGCGGCACCGTGGCGCAATAGGAGTCCGACATGCCCAGCTATCTCAAGCTCGACCACATCGACAAAACCTTCCACCGCGGCTCGGTGGCAAGCGAAGTGCTGACCGACATCCAACTCGAAATCGAGCAAGGACAATATGTCTCGATCATCGGCCATTCGGGATGCGGCAAGTCCACGCTGCTCAACCTCATCGCCGGACTCACACCCGTCACGACCGGCGTCGTGCTGCTCGAGGGCCGCGAAGTCAACACGCCTGGGCCGGATCGCGCCGTGGTCTTCCAGAACCACTCCCTGCTGCCCTGGCTCACCGTCTACGACAACGTCAAGCTCGCGGTCGACAAGGTGTTCGCGCGGTCCCGATCCAAATCCGAACGGCATGACTGGATCATGCAAAATCTCGATCTGGTGCAGATGGCGCATGCGCGCGACAAACGGCCGGCCGAAATCTCGGGCGGCATGAAACAGCGCGTCGGCATCGCCCGGGCTCTCGCCATGGAACCCAAGATCCTGCTGCTCGACGAGCCGTTCGGCGCCCTCGATGCGCTGACGCGTGCGCATTTGCAGGATTCGGTGATGGATATCCATGCCCGCCTTGGCAACACCATCGTCATGATCACCCACGATGTCGACGAAGCGGTGCTGCTCTCAGACCGCATCGTCATGATGACCAACGGCCCGGCTGCCACCATAGGCGAGGTGCTGACTGTCGATCTGCTGCGGCCCCGCAAGCGGCTCGATCTCGCCGGCGACAAACATTATCTCGCCGCCCGTCAGACGGTCCTTAAATTCCTCTACGAGCGTCACCGCTTCGTGGAAGCTGCATGAGGGCATGACATGAAGGAAAAACTTGTCATCGTCGGCAACGGCATGGCGCCGGGTCGCGCCCTCGAGAAACTGCTCGAGACCGCTCCCGATCGCTTCGACATCGTCATCTTCAATGCCGAGCCGCGCGTCAATTACGACCGCATCATGCTCAGTCCCGTGCTCTCGGGCGAAAAGACCTATGACGACATCGTCATCCACGGTGATGCCTGGTACATCGAGAATGGCATCACGCTCTACAAGGGCTGCAAGGTCGAGCGCATCGACCGCGTCAACAAGACTGTCCACTCGATCAACGGCATCTCCGAGCGCTACGACCGGCTGGTGATCGCCACCGGCTCAGTCCCGTTCATTATCCCCGTTCCCGGCAAAGACCTCGCGGGCGTTGTTACCTATCGCGACCTTGACGACGTCAACACCATGATGATTGCAGCGCGCGCCAAGGGCAGGGCGGTGATCATCGGCGGCGGACTGCTCGGGCTCGAAGCGGCCGCCGGCCTCAATGAGCAGGGCATGGACGTGACCGTCGTCCATGTCATGCCCACGCTCATGGAACGCCAGCTCGATCCCGCCGCCGGCTATCTGCTTGGCCAGTCGATGCAGGCCCGAGGGGTCAAGGTACTGACTTCGGCCAACACCAAACAGATCCTCGGCGACAAGCGGGTCAGCGGCGTCGAACTCGCCGATGGCACCATCATCCCGGCCGATCTCGTGGTGATGGCGGTGGGGATTCGTCCCAATATGGCTCTCGCCAAGGAGGCCGGCCTCGCGGTCAATCGTGGTATCGTGGTCGATGCGCAGATGCGCACCTCCGATCCGTCGATTTACGCACTCGGCGAATGCGTTGAAGTCGCCGGCCAATGTTTTGGCCTGGTGGCACCGCTCTACGACATGGCCAATGTGCTGGCCGCCCAACTTGCCGGTGAGACGAGTACCAGCTTCACCCCGGTCGCGACCGCCACCCGGCTCAAGGTCACCGGCATCAACCTCTACTCCGCCGGCGACTTCGGCGAAGGCGATGACCGCGAGGAGATCGTGCTGCGCGACGCCGCGGCAGGCGTCTACAAGCGGGTGGTCCTTCGCGACGACAAGATCATCGGCACGGTGCTCTACGGCGAGACCGGCGACGGGCCGTGGTTTTACGATATGCTCAAGCGCAACGTCGATACGCGCGAAATGCGCGACACGCTGATCTTCGGGCAGAACTATCAGGGTGGTGCCCCGCTGGACCCTACGGCGGCCGTTGCAGCCTTGCCCGATGAGGCAGAGATCTGTGGTTGCAACGGCGTCTGCAAATCCAAGATCACCGGCGCCATTGCCGGCAAAGGCCTGAGCTCGCTCGACGATGTTCGCGCCCACACGAAAGCCTCGGCCAGCTGCGGCTCGTGCACCGGCCTCGTCGAAAAGCTGCTGCTGCTGACCCTGGGCGATGCCTACAATCCCTCCGCCGTCCAGCCTATGTGCAAATGCACCGATCTCGGCCACGACGACGTGCGCCGGCTGATCGTCGCCAAAGGGCTGCGATCGATCCCGCAATTAATGCAGGAGCTTGAGTGGAAAACCTCGTGCGGCTGCGCCAAATGCCGCCCGGCCCTCAACTACTATCTGCTCGCCAACTGGCCGGGCGAATACGAGGACGATGGCCAAAGCCGCTTCATCAACGAGCGCGTCCACGCCAATATCCAGAAGGACGGCACCTATTCCGTCGTGCCGCGCATGTGGGGCGGGCTGACCTCGTCCACAGAGCTGCGCGCTATTGCTGATGTCGTCGATAAATTCGCCATCCCGACCCTCAAGGTTACCGGTGGCCAGCGCATCGACATGCTCGGAGTGAAAAAAGAGGACTTGCCTGCCGTATGGGCCGACCTCAACGCCGCCGGCATGGTTTCGGGCGCCGCCTACGGCAAGGCGCTCCGCACCGTCAAGACCTGCGTCGGGTCGGAATGGTGCCGATTCGGCACCCAGGATTCGACGGGTCTCGGCGTGCGCATCGAAAAGTTCATGTGGGGCAGCTGGACCCCGGCCAAGGTCAAGATGGCGGTCTCGGGCTGCCCGCGCAACTGCGCCGAGGCCACCTGCAAGGATGTCGGGATCATCTGCGTCGATAGCGGCTACGACATCCACTTTGCCGGCGCCGCCGGGCTCGACATCAAAGGCACGGAACTCCTCTGCCACGCCAATACCGACGACGAAGCGCTCGAGATCGTCGTGGCGCTCGTGCAGCTCTACCGCGAGCAGGGGCGCTACCTCGAGCGCATCTACAAATGGGCCAAGCGCGTCGGGATCGATTCCATCAAGGCTAAGGTCGTCGACGACATCGACAAGCGCCGCTCTTACTACGACCGCTTCGTCTTCTCGCAGCGCTTCGCGCAGATCGATCCGTGGCAGGAGCGGGTCAACGGCAAGGACGCGCACGAATTTGCCGCCATGGCCGAGTTCGGCATCCCGCAGGCGGCCGAATGAGCGCCACCGACCAGTGGATCGAAATCGGCCGGCTCGAACAGATTCCGCGTCGCGGCGCGCGCTGCGTCAAAACCGCCTCAGGGCCGATTGCCGTCTTCCGCACCATGGAGGACCAGGTCTTCGCGCTTGAGGACCGCTGCGCCCATAAGGGCGGCCCGCTCAGCCAGGGGATCGTTCACGGCGCGCAGGTTACTTGCCCACTCCACAACTGGGTCTATTCGCTCGAAACCGGTGAGGCTCAGGGCGCCGACGAAGGCCGTGTTCCGTCCATCCCGCTCAAGCTCGTCGACGGACGGATTTTCATGTTCGCGCGCGCCATGCTGGTGGCGGCGGAGTAGGGGCGCCGGCAGATGACCGACCCTGCCACGGTCCGCACCACCTGCCCCTATTGTGGCGTGGGGTGCGGGGTCCTTGCGACACCCGAGCCGGATGGTTCGGTGACGATCGTAGGCGATCCGGACCACCCGGCCAATTTTGG
The DNA here is from genome assembly GCA_039920085.1 of Devosia sp. Lineage (GTDB taxonomy): Bacteria > Pseudomonadota > Alphaproteobacteria > Rhizobiales > Devosiaceae > Devosia_A. The sequence continues at coordinate 10,606 of JBDSEK010000121.1, forward strand.
CCGGCTTTGTTCCAAGGGCGCCGCGCTCGGCGACACCCTGTCGCTGGCCGGACGCCAGCTCTATCCGGAAATCGACAGCAAACGCGTGGCGTGGGGAGAGGCCCTCGATCTCGTCGCCGGTACCTTCGCCCGCGCCACTGCCGAGCACGGGCCAGATGCCGTCGCCTTCTACGGCTCGGGCCAGCTGCTCACCGAGGACTACTATGTCGCCAACAAGCTAATGAAGGGCTTCATCGGCTCGGCCAATATCGACACCAATTCACGCCTCTGCATGGCCTCGTCGGTTGCCGGTCACAAACGCGCCTTTGGTTCCGACACCGTGCCGGGCAATTACGAAGATCTGGAGCTCGCCGACCTTGTCGTGCTCGTCGGGTCCAATCTCGCCTGGTGCCATCCAGTCCTCTATCAGCGGCTCGTCAAGGCCAAGGCTGAGCGGCCGCAAATGCGGATCGTGCTGATCGACCCCAGGCGCACCAACACGGCCGAACAGGCGGATCTGCATTTGCCGATCAGGGCCGACGGCGATACCACATTGTTCGTCGGGCTCTTGAAAGCGCTGGCCGACAGCGATGCGTTGGACCCCGATTTCATCGCCGCCAGCACCAATGGGTTCGACACTGCCTTGGATATCGCGGCCCCATGGACGCTTGAACGCGTCGCCGCAGCTACGGCTCTGGAACCCGCAGCCATTGCCAGCTTCTATGACTGGTTCGCGACAACCTCCAAGGTCGTCACCGTCTTCTCGCAAGGCGTCAATCAATCGGCGACCGGCACCGACAAGGTCAACGCCATCATCAACTGCCATTTGGCGACCGGCCGTATCGGGCGGCCCGGGATGGGACCGTTTTCGGTCACCGGCCAGCCCAACGCCATGGGCGGTCGCGAAGTCGGCGGGCTCGCCAACATGCTCGCCGCGCACATGGATTTCGCGCCGGACAATGTCGAGCGCCTGCAGCGGTTCTGGCATTCGGACCGTGTCGCGCATGCGCCCGGTCTCAAGGCCGTCGATCTCTTCGACGCAATTGCCTCGGGCCGTATCAAGGCGGTCTGGATCATGGCCACCAATCCCGTCGACTCGATGCCGGAGGCCGATCGCGTACGCGCCGCCCTCCGCGCCTGTCCCTTCGTCGTCGTCTCAGATATCCACGCTACCGCCGACACCATGCTTGAGGCCGACGTGCGCCTGCCCGCGGCAGGCTGGGGCGAAAAGAACGGCACCGTCACCAATTCCGAGCGTCGCATCTCGCGCCAGCGGCACTTCCTCGAACTCCCCGGTGAGGCACGGCCCGACTGGTGGATCGTCACCGAGATCGCGCGCCGATTGGGTTTTGCGGAGGCTTTTCCTTATCGGTCGGCTGCTGAGATCTTCGCCGAACACGTGGCGCTCACAGCGTTCGAGAACCTCGGCACTCGCGACTTCGATCTTTCGGGCCTTGCCGGTCGCGACTATGAGCAGCTCACGCCGGTGCAATGGCCTGTCACTGCCACTGGTACGCCCCGCATGTTCACCGCCGGTCGCTTCTTCACGCCTGACGGCCGGGCCAATTTTGTGCCCATAGCCCCCCCGCCTCCGATCCAACCTTCGCCCGGCCAGTTCATTCTCAATACCGGCCGGGTGCGCGACCATTGGCACACCATGACGCGCACCGGGAAGACGGCGCGGCTGTCGGCCCATCTGGCTGAGCCCTTTGTCGAAATCCACCCGCGCGATGCGGCGGCCCAATCCATTCGCGACGCTGCACTGGTTCGCATCGAGAACCGGCATGGCTCTGCGCTGGTCCGAGCCTTGGTCACAGATCGCCAGCGTCCCGGCCAGATTTTCGTGCCCATGCACTGGACCGACGAGTTCGCTTCAAACGCCCGCATCGATGCGCTGGTGAGCGCCCGCACCGATCCGGTCTCGGGACAGCCTGCATTGAAGATGTCGCTCGTCAGCCTCGCTCCGCATAAGACTGCGATCTACGGCTTCTTCGTTGCTCGCGAGCGGCCTTCTCTGGCCGGCCTCGACTATTGGGCCGTCGCCGAGGCCGAGCAAGGGATACGCGGTGAGCTCGGCTTCGGCGTCGAACCCCCCGATTGGAAGCAATGGATTGCTACGGCCTTCGGCCTGCCCGAAGCGACCGATCTGGTCTCAGCAATCGATGCCCGTAGCGGCCGGCGGAGCTACGCCCTTGTGGAGTCGGGCCGACTGGCCTTCGCCCTGTTCCTGTCGCCCGACCCGGTCCTCGTCGCGCGTCAATGGCTGGTGGGCGAACTCGCGCCAAGCAAGGTCGATGGTGCCGCAATCGTCGCCGGGCGCCCAGGCGCGGACGTCCCGGACATCGGGGCAATCATCTGCGCCTGCATGCAAATCGGCAGCCTGACTATCGACGATGCGGTCAGGCGCCACGGCTGCACCACTGTCGAGGCCGTTGGCGCGTTGACCGAGGCCGGCACCAATTGTGGATCCTGCCGCGCGGAGATCCGAGCCATTATCGAGAGCGCGCGCCTGGTTGCAGCCGAGTAACGACTGACCGGCCCGGCCGCGCGCGCCCAGGCCCCTAAAGGTCAGCAGCCGGCCTCGACCAGGCCACGGCCGACCACGGGCTTAGCCGCAGCAGGTCGCCAAGCTGCGAATAGTCACCAGTCGATACCGGATGACCGAGGATATGGCAGGGGATATCGTGGCTGTGCCCGCAGGGGTTGAGCGCCATCGTCAACACGCCGGCTTCAAACTTCCAATTGACGATGAGGCAGTTGCCGTGGCGCGCGCTGGTTGCATCCAGGCACGGTGTCGCCGTCAGCGGCCAGACATACTCTCGCCGCCAGCCTGCCAGCGTGCGGAAGCGCTCCAATGCTGCTCGGCACTGTTCGTCGTTGGAGTACCGCTCCCACTGAATTTTTGCAGCGGCGAATGTGGCCGGATCGTTGGGCTCGGGCAGGGCGCCATCCGGCACTGGGTCGTTGAATATTGTAGCCATCTGTTCGTAGCGCTCGTCGCGCTTTTTCCGCGCGGGGCCATCCCGCAGATCGACGAAGAACGGAAACGAGCTTCGCATCCACGCTTCGTCGCCCATGAAGCAGAGCGGGATTTGCGGCACCAGGAATTTGACGAACGCCGTAAAATCGAGCCGCTGCGCATCGGTGCGGTCGGGGAGACGTTTGCCGTCCGCCCGGTTGCCGATCTGGTCGTGATTTTGCACATAGGTCACGAAGCTATCGGGCGGCAGATTGCTCGCCGGGCCCCCGCGCGTTGTCCCATCGCTCTGGCCGCCCTCGCCGGGGTCGTGAACAAAGCCATCCACTAGCCCTTTTTCGAGGTCGGCATAGGGATCTTTTGCCGGGTCGTCATAGCCGGTCTTGCGGCCTTCACCGGTGACGAGGAAATCGAGGACGTGATGCATGTCGTCGTTCCACTGCGCCGTATAGGTCATGGGCTCGTTCTGATCGTTGCGCTCGAGCCAGCGGGCGGAATTCTCCATGTTCTCGAGGATCAGCCTGGCGTGCGGCTTAGCTTGCTTGCAGACCAGCGCCAGCTCGCCCAGGAAAGTGTCCCGCGCAGGCGATTTGATCTCATGTACTGCATCGAACCTGAGGCCGTCGAAATCATATTCGCGCAGCCACATATGGGCATTCTCGTAGTAGAATCGGCGGACCATGGGTTGCGTCACGTCGACGCCCGGTCCCCAGGGGGTTTTGATCTCGGGGTCGAACCATTCCGGCGCGTAGAGCTCGACGCAATTGTCGTTCTCACCGAAATGATTGTAGACGACGTCCAGGATCATGCAGAGCCCGAGCTCGTGCGCCCTGTCGACCAAAGCGCGGAGCTCTTCGGGCCGGCCATAGGCGCTCTCAGGTGCAAAGATCAGCGTGCCGTCATAGCCCCAGTTGCGCGAGCCGGGGAATTCGTTGATCGGCATGATCTCGAGGCAGGTGTAGCCGGCGTCGCGGAAGTGCTCGAGCCGGTCCCGTAGACCGTTGAAGGTGCCTTCCGACGTCGCGGTGCCGATATGCACCTCGCAAATCACCGTCTCGTGCCACGGGCACAACGGTCCACGGCGAGCCGACGCGGGAAGTGGAGCGCGCACCACGCTCCACCCGTTCGCGTCGCCCTCCTGCTGCCGCGAAGCCAGATCGGGGAACTCATGACCATTGCCCCGAAAGCGGTATCGTGTCCCCTGTGGGGCATCGCTCAGCGTGATTTCGAAGAAGCCATCGCGTCCATGCCTCATGGCAACGGGATCCCGACCATCGAGCACAAGCTCGAGCTGTTGGAGACTGGGCGCCCAAAGCTGGAACGTCGTTTCGTTGTCTTCCAGAACTGGACCGAACCGTGGCCTGCCGAGAATAATGTGCGCGGTCATTTTTGCGGATACTTCGCGTCGATAGCTTTTAGCGTTTTCTCCCAGCCTTTGGGGTCGACCTGCTTGAGGATGGCGTCGAGCTTTGCCTCGTTTCTGTCCTCACTCTCCTTCGATTGGGGCGAGCCGACATAAAGCAGGATCGTTAGACCCACGACCTGCCAGAGCAGTTGCAGGAATTCCGACTGCCAGTTTTCAAAGGTGTCGCGCAGCATCTCTATGACGAAGCCACTGGTTTCCACCGGCACTTGGTGCGCGTTTTGCTCGTCGACATAAGCGAGCCAGCCAAACACCCAGTGACCCACCAGGGAGATCAGCAGAAAGCCCAGCGTGACCCAGGCGAAGCCGTATTTTTTCAAAATGGACATGGTCAAGACCGAGGCTATTGAACTGCGCTCACTAACTTGCGCTCGTCGCTTCCGGTTCCCTGGAACTCCATCGTCTTCCCGCGTGTTTGACTTCCTCGGCACTAAGCGAAATCGTCATGACCATCATCGGCTATCACGCGTCGCACGAGCAGTTTTCGCCCAGCGAATTGCTGCAATACGTGCGCCTCGCTTCGGACGCCGGCTTTGAGGCCGCCAAGTCCTCCGATCACTTTCACCCCTGGAGCGAACGACAGGCGCAATCGGGCTTTGCCTGGGCCTGGCTTGGCGCCGCGATGCAGGCAACAAATTTGCCCTTCGGCACCATTGTCGCCCCGGGCTATCGCTACCATCCCGCGATCGTCGCGCAGGCGGCGGCGACGCTGGCCGAGATGTTCCCACAACGCTTCTGGCTGCGCTGGGTTCTGGCGAGGCGCTCAACGAGGCGATCACTAGCCTGCCTTGGCCCGACAAACCCGAGCGCAACGCCCGTCTGTTGGAATCCGTGGAGATCATACGGGCGCTTCTAGCGGGCGAGACGGTGACCCACCGCGGGCGCGTCAGCGTCGTTGAGGCAAAACTCTACACGCGCCCGCTTTCGCCGCTCCCAGTTTATGGAGCTGCGGTGTCTAGTGAGACGGCGCGCTGGGTCGGCCGTTGGGCCGATGGGCTTTTGACCGTCGCCGGCGACGATTTCGACGCGGTCAGGAAAGTGGTCGACGCCTTTCGCGAGGGCGGCGGCGATGGCAAGCCCGTCATTCTGCAGGCGGCCCTGAGTTGGGCCGCGACCGAAGAGGCCGCGATGAGCATGGCGCTCGAGCAATGGCGGCATGCCGCCATTGGCGGAGAGGTCGCATGGGATCTTCGCCGGCCCGCCGATTTCGACCAGGCTTCCAAATCTGTCGGCGAAGACGAGATCCGGCAGAGCCTGGCGGTCTCGGCCGACTGGCGCCGACATCTCGATTGGATCGCGGCCCTGTTTGACCTTGAGCCGGCCGAAATCCACCTCCATCAAATCGGCCGCAACCAGCGGGACTTTATCGAGACCTTCGGCGCCCACGTCCTACCGGAGTTGCGCCGGCTTAATTCCGGCCCGAGATGAGGCGGCAGAGGAAGGTTGTGGGCCTGCTCATTCGGCTTTCTTCTCCATCCGTTGCGCCGCCAGCGCCCTCGGCGCCTTGAACCGCCAGGCATCTTCTATCCTGAGGCTCAGTTCCTCGTCGTCGATAGCGTCCAGCCGCACCAGCAGGCCCGGCCAGCCCTTGTAGTGATCCGTCTGGTAGTAGATGCCGGGCGCGCCCTCCATTAGCACCTCTTTGATCTCCAGCGGGCAGGGGAGCACCATCGTGTCTGCGGCCTTGACGGTAAGGAACGCCTTGCCGCGTACTCTGAGCGCCGGGGCGCCATAGTTGGTGCCGATCGCAACCTCGGCGAGCCCGAGCGCCTTCGCCAGCCTCGCGATCCGCCCGAACGCCTTTTCCTTGCCGTCCTTTGCCATTGGGAAACTCCGCCAAATATGCCGCATGCGAGGCGCGCGACTCTGGCGCACTGGTGGCCTATTGGCTACACCCAGCCCGAAGCCCCCAAATCCTCCGCAGTTGCCGATGACCGAAACCCCAGAAATCGCCATCGAGGACGCGCCGGGGCCCGGTCCGGACGCGCTGCGCGACGCCAACGATCACCTCAACCCGCTCTGGGTTGATCGGCTGCGGGCGGTGCTCCATGCCGACGACACTCACGAGCTCATCGATCTCGTCGCACCGCTGCACGCAGCCGATCTCGGCGACATCATCGAAGCCCTGGACGCCGAGGAGCGGCTGAAGCTCGTCCATACGCTGGGCGACAAATTCGACTTCTCGGCGCTGACGGAAGTCGATGACACCGTTCGAAGCGAAATCCTGGAGGAATTGCCCAGCGCCCATGTGGCCCGTGGCGTCGCCGAACTCGATAGCGACGATGCCGTCTACATTCTCGAGGACATCGACGCGCCCGAGCGCGAAGAAATCCTGGCGCAACTGCCCGCCTTCGAGCGGCTGAGCCTCAAACGCAGCCTCGACTTTCCCGAGGACTCGGCCGGCCGTCTGATGCAGACCGACTTCATCGCCATCCCGCCCTTCTGGACCGTTGGACAGACCATCGACTATCTGCGCGAGGAAAAAGCTCTGCCCGACGACTTCTTCCAGATTTACGTCGTCGACCCATCCTACAATCTGCTCGGCATCATCCCACTCGACAAATTCTTGCGCGCCAAGCGCAACGTAAAGATCGAGAATTTGATGCAGACCAATGTGATCCAGGTCGAAGCGACCGAAGACCAGGAAGAGGCAGCCCGCGATTTCCAGCGCTACGACCTCGTCGAAGTGGCGGTCGTGGATGAGAACAAACGTCTCGTCGGCGTCCTGACGATCGATGACATTGTCGATGTCATCCATGAAGAAGCGACCGAGGATATGCAGCGTCTCGCGGGCGTCGGCGATGAGGAGCTCTCGGACACCGTCTGGACCACCGTGCGCAACCGCGCCACCTGGCTGGTGGTCAACCTGGTGACGGCGGTCCTCGCCTCACTGGTGATCGGCCTCTTCGACGCAACGATCGAGCAGATGGTGGCTCTCGCCGTACTCATGCCGATGGTCGCCTCGATGGGTGGCAATGCCGGCACCCAGACCATGACCGTCACCGTGCGAGCGCTGGCGATGCGCGAACTCGATTCCCGAAAAATCCGCCGGCTGATCATTCGCGAGATGCTGGTGGGAATTCTCAACGGCTGTATCTTCGCACTGCTGATCGGCGCGCTGACGGCGCTTCGGTTTTTCAATCCCGGCCTCGGGCTCGTTATCGGCCTCGCCATGATCGTCAATATGATCGCGGCCGGCAGCGCTGGAATTCTCATTCCGCTCGCCTTGAACCGGCTCAAGATCGACCCGGCCATTGCCTCCTCGGTCTTTGTGACCACCGTCACCGACGTTGTCGGCTTTTTCGGGTTCCTCGGCTTTGCGGCGATCTGGATCCGCTATTTCGGCGGCGTGGCATGATCCGAACCAAGGTTCACCTGATCAAGCTTTGCGTCGGGGTCGCAACGCTTGACGAGCTCGAATCCTATCGCGAGGAGAGGGCGCATTGGTGGGGCGCCGACTATGGGGACGATGTCCACCTCCACCGCACCCGCAGCATGCCCAAGCGCCGCGCGGAAATCGAAGGGCTGGGCTCGATCTACTGGGTGATCTCCGGCGTCGTGCGCTGCCGGCAGCCGATTCTGCGTCTCGCCGAGGCCATCGACGAGCAGGGTCTGGGCTGTTGCGACATCATCATGTCGCGCGATCTCGTGCGCGTGACGCCCCGCCCGAAGTCACCGTTCCAGGGCTGGCGCTATCTGGAACACAGGGACGCGCCGCGCGACCTATCCGCCGCCGGCTTTCACGACGAAGGCTCGGCCGAACTCGCCGAGGATCTGGCCCGGCTCGGCCTCATCTAACGTCATCGGGATTCGGGTTCGTTCACCGCTTTGTGGCGAAACTGCATCTTGAACCAAATCACCATTTTGCATCAGTCTGGGTTGGGGCATGTCTGGAGTCGCCGATGGGTCGTACTGGGACGCATGTCATTGTCGTGGGCAATGAGAAAGGCGGCTCGGGCAAGTCGACTACGGCGTTTCATCTGGCGATTTACTTGCTCTACCAAGGCTTCCGCGTCGCTTCGATCGACGTCGACAGCCGCCAGCAGACCTTCACCCATTACGTCAAGAACCGTCGCAACTGGGCCGAGGCGCGCGACCTCAAGCTACCGCACACCACCCATTTCCATTTGCCGCTGACCAAGTCGGATTCGATCAAGGAAAACCAAAAGCTCGAATTCGACCTGTTTCGTCAGGCCGTGGTCGAGGTTGAAGGCAATGTTGATTTCCTGATCGTCGACACACCCGGCTTCGACACGCATCTGACGCGGCTCGCCCATTCGCTCGCCGACACCCTCATCACCCCGCTCAATGACAGCGTTATCGACCTCGACGTGATGGCCCATGTCGATCCCGTGACGGGCGACCCCAAGGAAATGAGCCACTACGCCCGGCTGGTGCAGAGGGCGCGCACCGAACGCCTCGCCATCGACGGCCGCACCATTGACTGGATCCTGGTGCGCAACCGCATCTCGATGCTCTCGTCGCGCTCAATGCGTCTCGTGCAGACGGCCATCGAAAAGATCGCGGTCCGGCTCGGCTGCCGTGTTGCAGAAGGGATCGCCGAGCGCGTTATCTTCCGCTCGCTGTTTCCCATGGGCCTCACCGTCTTTGATCCCCTCGACGAAGATTTGCTGGGCGGTCTGCCGTCGATGTCGCACCTCAGCGCGCGGCAGGAATACCGCCAGTTGCTTGACGCGTTGCGCCTGCCAGTGAGCGAGCGCGCCGACGCCCGACGGGCCGCGCTCGCCGCCTGGTCGGAAAACGAGGGCGCGGCCCTGCATTTCGATCATATGGCGGGCTGACGCTTCCAAAAATCGTCACCCGATTCAGCGATGCTAAAGATATCGGGCGCTAGCGTTGGCCGGTTCTTCGGAGCACGCCGAACTTGCAGCTCGATAGTTTCACAGTGCTGGTCGCTGGCTGCACGTTCCTGATTTTTCTGGGCCTGACCTACATCTATTTCTGGGTCCGCGACCGCTCTACTCCTGCGCTCCTCTGGTGGGGTATCCCGCTGATCCTTGGCGGCGCTGCCCTGACGCTCTATGCGCGGCCGACATGGGAGTTCGACTATCTCTCGATTTCGCTCGGTAACGCCGTCCGCATGCTCGCCATCGGCTGCCTTTGGGAAGGCCTACGGGTTTTCCACGAGCGCAAACCGCTACTTTGGCCGCTGGCCGTCGCGGTATCGGGCTGGATGGTGCTCTGTCTAATGCCCGGCTTTGCCGACCATCTGCTGTCCCGCGTTGTTGTCGCCTCGTTGATCAACGGAACTCTCTGCTTCCTCGCCGCCCACGAACTCTGGCGCGGCCGCGAGGAAGTCCTTCAGTCGCGCACGCCGTTGATCGCCGTCTTTGTGAGCTTCGGCACCATCATGCTGCTGCGGGCCGCTCTCGCCGGCGTCACCCCGTTTCCGTTCGGCGCCCAGGCGGTCGATCCGATCTGGCTCGGCGGCTTCATGCTGGCCGCCTTCGTTCATTCGACCTTCGCGGCCTTTCTTTTCATCTCGCTGATTCGCGAACGACGCGAAGCCACACAGCGCACTTTTGCGATGTCCGACCCGCTGACCGGGCTGATGAACCGTCGCGCCTTTACGGCGCAGGCTGAACGGAGCGCGCGCCGGCGCGGGCATCAGCCGGTCTCACTCCTCGTCCTCGACATCGATCGATTCAAATCTGTCAACGACCGCTTCGGCCATGAGACCGGGGACCGCATGCTTGCCGCTTTCGCGGCGGTGGCGGAAGCCAGCGTACGACCGACCGACCAGCTGTTCCGCATGGGCGGCGAGGAATTCTGTTTCGTGCTGCCCGATACCAACCAAAGGGGCGCCATCGAGATCGCCGAACGAATTCGCAAGGGGTTCGAACTGATCGAGATTGCGTCACCCAAGGGCAATGCCCAGAGCAGTGTCAGCGTCGGCGTCGCTTCCGCCGATCACACGGTTGATCTCGAATTGCTGCTGGCTGCGGCCGATGCCGCCGTTTATGAGGCCAAGGCGCGGGGCCGCAATCGCGTCGTCCTCGCGGAACCGGGGACTATCCCCCGGCCGGCGCTCACCGAGACTGAGTTCCCTGAACGCCGCCGGGCCTGACCGTTTTAGGCCGGCAGGCGGATCCGCACGGCGCGATTGCCACCCGGGGCGAATACGTCGAGATCGATTTCGACTTTGGGCAGCACCATGCGGCGCGTGCGCGCTGAAAGCGAGAGCACCACCGAGAGCAGGTCCGAGACCTTCGGCTTGCTGGGGCGGGTAACCGCCGGCCCGTTGACGGCGACGCCCCGTGCGTTCGCCCCCTCCAGTTCGAAGCCCGCGCTGCCGATGAAGCGGGCCAATTCTACCAGGCTAGACACGTCGCTCATTTGGGCTACTCCAAACACAGGCCACAAACGCGCTTCTCTGTTCGGCTACCTCGTCGTGCTGCCGGTGAACACCCGGCTTAGCTCTGCATCGCGAGACAGCTCAGTTTTGCTTTCTTTAGCTCCTTGCACATGGCGTTGGCATCGTCCTGATCGCCGAAGCCACCGAACCTTGCCCGGAAGAATACCTGACCATCCTTTTCGAACCGTTGCACATAGGGTTCGAAGCCCCCGAGCGAAGCGATTTTCTGGTTCGCCGAACTGAGCAATGATTGAGCGCCATTCTCGGTGGGCGCCGCGCCGATCTGCACGATCCATCCCGAAGGCAGCGTGCGCGGCATCGGCTGTGGTTCGACGGCGGCGACTTCCACCAATTCAACGCTGCCCGAGGTCATCAAATCAATTGGCTCGCCCTCATCGCCGACCCCGACCGGCGGCAGGATGGGGGCCGATGGGCGGGTGCTGCCGAGTGCCGACGGTGCCGCGCCCAGTGAATAGTTCTCGCTCAGCCAGGCGCCGATCACATCTGTCACGAGCACGCGATCATCGTCGCTGCCTGCCAACTCGTTGGCCGCCTGCAGAGCCGGCTGGTCGTCCAGATCAGCCGGTCGCGGCTCTGGCGAGATCGAAGCAACGGCAATGCTGGTATCGACATCGCCGATCCCGACCTCTGGATCGGCTGGCGCCTCGACCACTGTGCCCTGCCGGAAGCTCGGCAACGGCATCGGGAACACCGGATTCGACGCCACTTGGACGCTGGCCGGCGCCACCGAACCCTTGCGGCCCGGCTGCGGTACAAGCGCTGCTTCGAGGTAGTCGCCGCTCCGCGCCTTCGGCAGATATTTGTTGACCAGGTCGCGCACCTTAGCGTCGCGCGTGCCCGCCTTGTTGAAGCCAAAGCCCGCCACGACGATGTGGCGGTCATTGCTGCGCGCGGCCGTCAGCAGATTATAGCCAGAAGCCTGCGTGTAGCCGGTCTTAATGCCGTCGACGCCGTTCTTGCCCAGCAGATTGTTGTGATTGCCATAAGTGCGCTTGCCGTAACTGAAGCTCTTGGTCTGGAAATACGCGTAGTACTTCGGAAAATGTTCGTAAATCGCGATGCCCAGCAGCGCCTGGTCGCGCACTGTGGTGATCTGGCGGGTGTCGGGCAGGCCCGAGGCGTTGGCGTAGTTCGTCTTCTTCATGCCCAGCGATTTCGCGGTGGCAGTCATGCGCTTGGCAAAGGCGCTTTCGCTGCCTGCAATGTGCTCGGCGATCACGCGCGCCATGTCGTTCGCACTGAGCGTCACCAGGGCCTTGATGGCATTTTCAACGGTGATCTTGGAACCTGCCTTGAGGCCGAGCTTGGTCGGCACGGCCGACGCCGCGAACTTGCTGACCGTCATCTTGTCGGAAAGCTTGATGTTCCCCGCTGCCAGTTCCTGGAACAGCACGTAAAGCGTCATCACCTTGGTGACCGAGGCGGGATAGCGATACTCGTCCGCGGCGCTCTCATAGAGCACCTTGCCGCTCTTGGCATCGATGACGATGCCGGCAAAAGCGCGTGGCACCTTGGCTTCCGCCGCAATGGGCAAAAGCACCACAAGCGAGACGAACAGAAGTGCTGCAGCGCGCCAGAGGGAGAGGCGCAATTCATTCAACCGATAGTGGGAAGCCAACCCCGTACTCCGAACTTTTCGGGGCCTTCTGGCCCGTATTGGCGACTCAATTCGAGCCGCAGCTCCCCCTGCCGCGACATCGCCTTGACGTGTGGCAGAATAGGGACGGGGCCTTACCATTCCGTAAAATGCCAGACATTCCGCAGCATGGTTAAGAGCTTGCCGGCACGCGCGAATTGGGCGCTCACGAAGGGCTGAAATCGTGCCCCTTAACACCGGCGCGCTTTTGCCTACATAATGGCTTCACCATGCTGCGCCGAAATCACCCATTCACTGCCGGGACGTCGTGGAAATTTCTGCGGCCGGCAGCAATGGCCGAGTGGCGTGGCGCCAGCCGGAAAGAGGGTCCCGCCGACGGTGGGGGCAGTGGCCGCAGCGACGCGGCGACCATTACCCGAACGCGGACCAAGACCAAGCGGCCGAGCCTCTATCGGGTTCTGTTGCTCAACGACGACTACACCCCGCAGGAATTTGTCGTTCTCGTCCTCCAGGACGTCTTCAACAAGACCCGCGAGGAAGCCGTTCAGATCATGCTGCATGTCCACACCAAGGGGGTGGGGGAATGCGGCGTCTATCCCTACGAGGTGGCCGAAACCAAGGTCACCAGGGTCATGGACACAGCACGCAAGAACCAGCATCCGCTGCAATGCGTTATGGAAAAACAGTAGGAACATCATATGCCCTCTTTCTCCCGCGGATTGGAAAAGGCTCTACACCAGGCGATGAATTTGGCGCGCGAGCGAGCGCATGAGTTCGCGACCCTCGAGCACCTGCTGCTGGCTTTGACCGATGACCGCGACACGATCGCCGTGCTCAATGGCTGCGATGTCGATATCGAGGCCCTGAAGGGCGACCTCGAGGACTTCATCAACGAGGAACTCGACAGCCTCGTTGTGCCCAATGGCCAGGATGCGCGGCCGACCGCCGCCTTCCAGCGCGTCATCCAGCGCGCCGTCATCCATGTTCAGTCCTCGGGCAAGGAAGAGGTCACCGGTGCCAATGTGCTGGTCGCGATCTTCGCCGAGCGCGAGAGCCACGCTGCCTACTTCCTCGAGCAGCAGGACATGACCCGGCTCGACGCCGTCAATTTCATTTCCCACGGCATCACCAAGTCCGGCCCCAATGAAAGCCGGCCGGTGCGGGGCGCCGAGGGTGGGCCGAACAATCACGGCGAGGAAGGCGAGCGGCAAGGGAACAGCAACGCAAGTTCCGCCCTGGCCGATTTCTGCGTCGACCTCAATGCCAAGGCCAAGGCGGGCAAGATCGACCCCTTGATCGGCCGCGACGCCGAGCTCCGCCGCACCATCCAGGTGCTTTGCCGGCGTTCGAAGAACAACCCGATCTATGTCGGCGACGCTGGTGTCGGCAAGACCGCCATCGCCGAGGGCCTCGCCCGCAAGATCGTCGAAGGCGACGTCCCCGAAGTGCTTAAGGGCGCCACCATCTACGCCCTCGATATGGGCTCGCTGCTGGCCGGCACTCGTTATCGCGGCGATTTCGAGGAGCGGCTCAAGGCTGTGATGAAAGAGCTCGAAAAGCACCCTGATGCGATCCTGTTCATCGACGAAATCCACACGGTGATCGGGGCAGGGGCGACCTCGGGCGGTGCGCTCGATGCTTCCAATCTGCTGAAGCCGGCGCTTGCCTCGGGCAATATGCGCTGCATCGGCTCGACCACTTATAAGGAGTACCGCCAGTTCTTCGAGAAGGACCGGGCCCTGGTCCGGCGTTTCCAGAAGATCGACGTAGCCGAACCTACTATCCCCGATGCCATCGAGATCGTGAGGGGTCTGCGTCCCTATTTCGAGGACTTCCACAAGCTCAAATATACCGACGAGGCGCTGACCGCCGCCGTCGAGCTATCGGCCCGCTATATCAACGACCGCAAGCTGCCGGATAAAGCGATTGATGTGATCGACGAGACGGGCGCCAGCCAGATGCTGCTGACGGCGGATCTGCGCAAAGCGCTGATCGACGTGCCGGAGATCGAGGCGACCATCGCGACCATGGCGCGCATCCCGCCCAAATCCGTCAGCAAGTCGGATACTGAACTGTTGTCGAGTCTTGAGACCAACCTCAAGCGCGTGGTGTTCGGACAGGACGCGGCAATCACCGCCCTGGCCTCGGCGATCAAGCTGGCGCGGGCCGGGCTGCGCGAACCCGAAAAGCCAATTGGGTCATACCTCTTCACCGGCCCGACCGGCGTCGGTAAGACCGAAGTGGCAAAACAACTCGCCGACACGCTCGGCGTCGAGCTGCTGCGTTTCGATATGTCCGAATATATGGAACGTCATACAGTCTCGCGGCTGATCGGCGCGCCTCCGGGCTATGTCGGCTTCGACCAGGGCGGCCTGTTGACGGACGGCGTCGACCAGCACCCACATTGCGTCGTGCTGCTCGACGAGATCGAAAAGGCCCATCCGGACCTGTTCAACATCCTGTTGCAGGTCATGGATCACGGCAAGCTCACCGACCATAATGGCAAGGCCATCGATTTCCGGAACGTAATTCTAATCATGACCTCCAATGTCGGCGCCATGGAGCTGCAGAAATCGCCGATCGGCTTCGGCCGCAAGCGCGAGCAGGGGGACGACGAGGAAGCCGTCAACCGCATGTTTACGCCAGAGTTTCGCAACCGGCTCGATGCAATTATCTCCTTCGGTCCGCTACCTCCCGCAGTGGTGCGGCAGGTGGTCGAAAAGTTCGTGTTGCAACTCGAGGGCCAGTTGGCCGAGCGCGGCGTTACTATCGAATTGACGCCCGAGGCGGCCGAATGGCTGGCGAGCCGGGGCTACGACGAGCGCATGGGTGCTCGCCCGCTGGGCCGGGTCATCCAGGAATATGTCAAGAAGCCGCTTGCCGATCAGGTGCTGTTCGGCGAGCTGGTCAATGGCGGCCAGGTCAGGGTCGTCGTGGTCGGTATCGGCCCCGACGCCAAGCTCGAACTGATCGCGACGCCACCGCGTCCGGCCAAGCCCAAGGCTATATCCGGCCCTAAGGCCAAGAAACCAAAAGCGGAGGAATCCAGTCCTTCCGAGGGCTAGTTGCACTATGCCCTCCCCGAGTGGGGAGGGCCGCTGGCCAAATCTGAAGGGAAGTAGTGGCTGGTCCGGCGCGGGTGTCGAAGAGGCCACTCTTCCGCAACCGGACCAGCCGCCCTACGGACCCAGGAGTTGCGGCGGACCTGAGTGAACCGTAGGGAGCTTTTGGGGAAAACAGCTGGAAAATGCCGCTTTCCGTCACCCGCGACCCTAGTCCCGGGCGGCCGAAACTCAAGTGAACACCAAGGCTTTAGGTAATTGGTAACCTTACCTGCGGCGGAGCTTAAGCAAATGCAATCAATTGCTTAAGCGGCGTCGAAGACGACCCGGTTACGGCCCTCGCGCTTGGCGCGATAGAGGGCGACATCAGCCCGCTTGAGGATGGATTCGGGCGTGTCGAGCATATGCTCGTTGAGCGCCACCCCGACCGAGCAGGTCACCCACAATGCGCCGTCGCCGGGCGCCTGGAAGGTCCGCTCCGCCACCGACATGCGGACGCGTTCGGCCACGCTCTGCGCCTGCTGATAGTCGGTGTCGGGCATCAGCACGACGAACTCCTCACCGCCAAAGCGGCAGGCGAGGTCGACGCCGCGGATGTTCCGCCGCAGCCTTTGCGAAAATTCGCGCAGCACCGCATCGCCAATATCATGGCCATGCGTGTCGTTGACCGATTTGAAGAAGTCCATGTCGATCAGCATCACCGCCATGTCGCGGTCCTGCTCGCGCGCCTTGTCGAGCATCAGCGTCAGATGTCGGTCGAAATAGCGGCGATTGTAAAGCCCGGTGAGCTGGTCGGTCACGGCCAGTGCCAGCGTGTTGGTCACCGATTGCCGCAGCTCGGCCGCGTAGCGCTGCCGCCGGATCTGTGTCCTGACGCGCGCCGCAAGCTCGTTGCGCTCGACCGGCCGCATGATGAAATCGTTGACCCCCAGATCAAGCCCGCGCACCACCCGCCCTCGATCTGCGTCCTCGGCGACAAGCAGGATCGGCAGCGTGCGGGTCTGTTCCACCGTACGCATCTGCGAGCAAATGCGCAGCGGATCGAAATCGCCCAGCGCCATGCTGACGATCGCCAGCTCGTAGCCGCCGCTGGCGACCTGCATCGCCGCTTCCTGTGGGTCGGTCAGCACATCGACCCGATGTGTTGGAGCCAGATAGCCGCGAACGCGGTCCGCACTGCGGGGATCACTGTCGACCAGCAAAATATGCCCGCCTTTCGCATCGGCGCGGCCGATGCTGGCCCAGGCATCCTCGATGGCGATATCCTCGCCGGTCTGGGCACGGGCTCGCAATTCGTCGGTAAGGGCCTTGAGACGAACGAGGCTTTTGACCCGCGCCATAAGCTGAATGTCGTCGACGGGCTTGGTCAGGAAATCGTCGGCCCCGGCTTCAAGCCCTTTGACGCGGTCGGAGGGTTGATCGAGCGCGGTGATCATCAGCACCGGCACATGCATCGTCGTCGCGCTGGCCTTCAACCTGCGGCAGACTTCGAAACCGTCCATTTCGGGCATCATGACGTCGAGCAGGACGATGTCGATGTCGCCCCTGGCGCATAGCTCTAGCGCCTCGGCGCCGGAGGCGGCCGTCCTGACCTCGAAATACTCCGCCGTCAGCCGGGCTTCGAGCAACCGGACATTGGTCGGGATGTCGTCAACAATCAGTACGCGCGCCGTCACTCGCCGACTGC